>NZ_CAOS01000013.1:0-365889 GCF_000315365.1 Desulforamulus hydrothermalis Lam5 = DSM 18033 | reverse complement strand
TCGTAATAAACGGCCAAGTTAATCTTCGGAGGGAGACACATGCTAAGGAGNGGGANAGNNGATGGCCCACGGCCTGACTAGTCAGGGGGGGGGGGATCATCTCCCATGCCCAGTACGACGGTTTTCATCTGGTCGGTCAGCATTACCTTTGGGATGCCCCCAAAATATTCAAAAGCATGAATCAAGCAACGAAGAAAGCTGTGAATGTCACAACGCTTAGTGAACTCTATATAGGTGGAACGAGAGTACCCCAATACCATGACAAATACCGGCACTTTTCGGACTGTACCGTCCAAATCTACGTAATCACACAGTCCCCAGTCGACCTGTGCATATTCACCAGGTTTCGTCTCGTAACGAAGAACAGCGGGAACTTGTTTGGGAGGACGGAAGTCCTTCACATAGTCTTTCAAGATGGTACGTCCCCCGGTATACCCCTTTTCTCGTAGAAGATCGAATAAAACCTCGCAGTTATAGATACCTTCTTGAAGACGTTCCTGCAGGAACGGTTTATACGGATCAAGCTTGGAACCACGAGATTTACGGGTTCCCTTTTCGGGGGAGAATTCACCCCGGAGATATCGGCGAACTGTATTTCGAGAATGCCCCGTTAGACGGGCAATTTCACGAATACTCTTGCCTTCTGCCCTCATGGTATGTAACGATATCACTATCCCACTCCTTAGCATGTGTCTCCCTCCGAAGATTAACTTGGCCGTTAATTACGAAGGGGATATATTCGCTAAGGGTGGGTCATTTTCTTTCCGGCGAACCTGGGTCAATTATATCCCGGCGGTGACACAATGTCATAACACCTCTCTTTAAGAAAAAACCAGGGGGGGTTGGCCAGTGCCCCTTGAAGCAACACTAACCAACCCCCGCAATAACACAGGTGGGTAATGTTCTCCTTTCCAACAGGGGAGGCTAACCGGTTTCCCGGTTAACCCTAACGGCCATATTACCATAGCATAATTCTTTAGGTATTATGGCTCGGAGAACGGTGTTAAATTAAAAAAACCACACAGGCGTGCGGTTTGTGGCATAGCAAATACAACTACCATCCTTTCCGCACGGGAGGCTTACCCGTTTCCAGGCAAACCCTGTCGGCCTTGGAACCATAACCTGATGTCACAGGATCCAGGGCTCGGAGGTAAAAATAAACTTTGCTAGGATATTATTCTATAAATATTTAGTTATTCCTTCATTATAAAAAAATTTTTAGAGAAAATAGACAAAACTTTCTCTAAGCAGCTCCAAAGTATTCTACCTACGCAGATTAATCTGAGAAATAACATGGTTACTTCATAAATCGTAACGGCTGTCGTTTAACAAGGGCAAAACCGATCTCCTTCTCTCAGATTAATTGCAATTGGGATTAATTGGCTTTGCCTACCACCTGGCAAGGTTGCCCTTTGTTCAACGATATAATACGGTCTCCCAGGTAATGCGTGTCCGCTTCATCGTGGGTAACCAAAATAAAAGGGATCTGCCACTGGCGGTGAAGTTTTTTTACCTCTTGCCGAAGAGATTCTTTGGTGCTCTTATCCAGGGCGCTGAAGGGTTCGTCCAGCAAAAGCAGCTTAGGTTGAACTGCCAATGCCCTGGCCAGGGCTACCCTTTGCTTTTCACCACCGGAAAGCTGGCGTGGGTAACGATCTGTTAAATGTCCTACACCAAATGAATTTAAGATTTCCACAGGATTTATATTCGATTGAAAAGTTTTCTTGGACCTTAAGCCGTACATTACATTTTGCCTTACAGTCATATGGGGAAAAAGGGCATAATCTTGAAACAGGTAACCTACGTTGCGGTCCTGGGGTGACAGATGTATTTTATCTTCGGATGAGTATAGCACTTGCTTGTTTAGCCTAATAAGACCGGAGGATGGTTTGACCAAACCTGCCAGGCAATGCAGTATGGTTGTTTTCCCTGCACCGGATGGTCCCCACAGCACTAATATTTCATTATTAATTTGTACTTGAAAATCCAAAGTGAAGTGCCATAGTTTCTTTTGTATGAAAGCTTCTAACATAGTTATCACCTGCTAATAGTTCCGTCGCTTGGCCCAGCGGTTAACCCAGAAAATGACCAGGAAACTGAAAACGGTTACAATAGCCACCAAGGTTTGGGCGGCGGCATTATCTCCGGCATCTACAGCAAAGAAAATAGCTACCGGTATAGTGGAAGTCTGCCCAGGGATATTACCTGCTACCATTAGGGTGGCGCCAAATTCACCTAAAGCCCGGGCAAAGGATAAAACCACTCCGGCTAAAATACCGGGCCAGGCCAGTGGAAGAGTGACAGTAAGGAATATCCTTACCTCACCGGCTCCCAGGGTCCTGGCCGCTTTTTCATAGTTTTCATCCACACTTTTAAAGGCTGCCTTGGCACTCTGGTACATGAGGGGAAAGGCTACCACGGTTGATGCCAGTGCTGCTGCCCACCAGGTAAAAATAATGGTAATTCCCAGGTTGGCCAGGATCTGCCCCAACAGACCGTTTTTTCCAATAAGCATCAATAAGCCATAACCAATCACTGAAGGTGGCAACACCATTGGCAAGGTAATAGCAGATTCCAGCAGGTCCTTGCCTGGGAATTCCCTGCGGGACATTAGTCTGGCTAACGGTAACCCCAAAATGATAACTGCAATTACAGAAATTACTGCCGTTCGAAGCGAAATAAATACCGGTGACCAGTCTGCCAGTGACAACATATCTCAAACCTCATTACTTTTTGATAGCTTTAAAACCGTATTTTTCAAAAACTCTGGCTGCCTCTTCCCCTGACAGGAATGCAGCAAATTCTTTTGCTGCTTTTTGCTGTTTGGTATTCTTTACTACCGCCATAGGATAAAGGATTGGTTTATGGGAATCGGACGGTGCAGTAGCTACAACCTTAACATCTTTACTCGTTACAGCGTCAGAGTTGTATACCAACCCGGCTGCAACGTTGCCGGTTTCCACATAGGTAAGTACCTGACGTACATCTTTAGCCAGCACAAGTTTTGGCTGTAATTTATTCCATAACTTCATTGAGGTTAAGGCATCCTTGGCATACTGCCCGGCAGGAACAGATTCCGGGGTACCTATACTAACTTTTTCCACTTTGGGTTTCAATAGGTCCTCAAAACCGGTAATTTTACTGTCCTTTTGGGTAATCAGCACAAGTTCGTTCCCTAATAAATCTTTCCGAGATTCTTTAACAATCAGATCCTTTTCTGCCAGTGCGTCCATTTGCTTTTTACCAGCTGAGATAAAGAGGTCTGCGGGTGCGCCTTCCTCAATCTGCTTTTGCAGTGTACCGGAAGCGCCAAAGTTGTATGTAATATTTACATAAGGATGTTTTTTTGCGTAGAGCCCTTTTAATTCTTCTGCAGCATCTTTAAGGCTGGCGGCTGCCGAAATTGTCAAGTAAACCGGTTTTGCTTCAGGTTGTGTGGGAGCAGCCTGTTCTTTGGTACCTGTACAACCTGTACATACTGACAAAGTAAGTGCAATGATTAAGGTAAAAGCTAAAAGTTTTTTCATTATAAAATCTCTCCTCTCTTTTTCCACTTAGTTCTTATACAAGAGCTTGGACAAAGTTTTCTTCTAAATCTATTGTAGCCGAAGTTTTTTGTTTTGGAAAAAAACGGCGGCTTAAACAAATAACAGGCATGGTTTGCAAGTCAGTCAAAAAATCCTTGCCCTGACTCAGGCGGAAATTATTTGGTAAACCTTGTTGATTACCTTAACAATATACTTTTCATTTCTGTAGCTGATCAGGTTCAGGCAGCCATAATCCTGGCTAATGCGAAAAAGGTTTGCCAGAGGGATGCCAAGTATGTGGCAGAGAATTAAGCGGTTCACCCCTGCATGACCGGCAATTAGGATATTACCTGTGGTTGTCTGCATGATTTCATCCAGTTTGGGCAACACCCTCCGGCTGCACTGGCTAAAACTTTCTCCGCCGGGCGGGCAAAAGTTAGCTATATCTTTACCCCTTTGTATAAAATCCCCGGGAAACTTGCGGCAAATTTCCTCGAAGGATTTCCCTTCCCATTCTCCCAGATAAATTTCTCTTAACTCCTGGCAGACAGTGGGCAATATATTATGCTTTTCAGCTATAATTTCAGCCGTATGACGAGCTCGCTGCAGATCACTGCAAAATATGTGACTCAGTGGCACGCAGCTAAGTACCTGACTCAAACGTTTTGCCTGGTTAATTCCCTCTTGGCTCATGGGCAAATCAATCTGACCGATAAATCTTTTGCCTTCCCTGGCGTTAAGAGCACCATGCCTTACTAAAAAAATATATCTTTTTTCCATCTGAACACCTAATTACTAACTAAAAAATTATTCTTTCTAATGGGAAACTGATCATTTTTTCTACTTCACTTTTTATTGCCCGAGCCCGGTAAAGCCTTTTTTCAATACAGGGAGCAATGTCAGGGTTGGTTATATACTTATTCCGGATATGTTGAAATCTTTGCTCCAAAGAAACCGGTCTATCTTCTTGAACCAGCTTGTCTGCCAGGAAGACAACAGCCGCTTCAGTGACATTGTCCATAACAGGATCTGGCATATCCATATGAGTTTCCACTATACCGGCCACTTGTGGATAACCTTTTTCCCGCAGGTATGCCGCCCCTGCTCGGGCATGGTTTGCTTTATCCCTGGCAATGTCGTGCAGCAGTGCCGCCGCCTGTATTAATTGAATATTTAAGCCGTAACCGGCTTGATCTAAAGCCCGGGCTATCTTTACAGCAACCTCTGCCACCGCCCGACAATGGCGGACCACCGCTGCGGGAACTTCAGCATGTTTCAGAAGGGACAGGCATTCCTGTTCCGTTGGTATATTGTCTTGCCGTACATATCCTGTATCCGGTGATAATCTTCCGGTGTATCCATATCCATTAATATCCACTGGTCGTTAACCTCCAGGTCCATTGACTCAGTTTCCCATCCTCGCATTAATGAGCGCAGTCCACCCTCCCCGGACCAGGAGAGGATTTTCTCGATATAGAAAGTGGAAATCAGCGGCGGGTGACCACGCTCGCCGTCAAAACACGGGTATATCACCCCGGCCCTGTGACTTTGAAAGGCTTGAACTATTTGATCTAAGGTTCGAGGCTGGATTAGGGGAATATCCGTTGGTAATAAAAAGAACGCATCAGCCCCAGGTTTTATTGCTTTTACCCCTGCCTTCACAGAGGAGAACATGCCCCTGGCGTAATCCCTGTTCTCAATGGCGTCCACCGGTAAGGTATATAATACCTTTCTCATTTCGCTTGCCCGGTGACCGATAACCACTTTAATATCCGTTATGCCGGCGCAGCGGAAGGTTGTTACCACCCGCTCAATAATAGTAATATTTCCCAGTTGCAACAATGGTTTGAATGTACCCATGCGAGATGAAAAACCGGCTGCCAGGATTAAAGCTGCTATCTTTTCCTTGTTACTCCGGTTCATTTGTTTTGCTCCGCCCGCACCCTAATTAATTCCGCCACAATGCTGACGGCAATTTCCTCCGGTGTTTCTGCAGCAATCTCTAAGCCAATGGGTGAGTATACCTTTTTTAGGTCATCATCTTTATGTCCTTCCTCCCTGAGGGTGCGGTAAATTGTATCCCGTTTTCTCTTACTGCCAATCATACCGATATAACAGGCCTTGGTCCTGAGAGCCTGGGCAAGTACATTTTTATCGTGGGCATGTCCCCTGGTTACAATAACCAGGTAATTATCCTTATCTATATCTAAATTTTTAAAGGCCTGCTCAAAGTTTTCCAACACTATTACCTCATCTGCCGTAGGGAAACGATCACGGTTGGCAAACTCTTTCCGGTCATCCAGTACAATTGTTCTGAAGTCTACCAAGGATGTCAGTAATGCCAGTCTTTGTGATACATGCCCTGCACCAAAAATATAAACTGTCCCAGAAGTGCTGACCGGTTCCACCAGGAAACGCTGTCCGTCAATGGTTATTACCTTTGGGTACCTGCTCCTGGCCTGGCTTTTGAACTGTTCCATCCACTCTGCCGGGCCGAAAAAGGTTCCGGTAACTGAACCGTCCTCCTTAACTAAGAATGACTGAGAATCCTCGTTTATGCGGTTAACCAGGGGAGTTACCATGACAACTCTCTTCCGTTTTTCAATAGCAGTCACAATATCTTGATAGATATTAAATAATTGCTTGTTGGAAGCATCCATATATTCTACCAGCACTTCCAACATCCCCCCGCAAATCATGTCCATCTGTCCTGCTTCGCTGCCCGTAAGATGATATTCCCTGGTTACTGCTTCTTTGGTCTCGAAAACTTCAGCGGCTAATTCCTGCACACGGGCCTCTACCAAACCGCCACCAATGGTTCCCATGGTGGATTTATCTGCCAGGATAATCATTTTGGCACCGGCGGTTCGTGGCGCTGAGCCTGATTGAGTAAGAACTGTAGCCTGAACAAAGCTCTCTCCCTTATTAAGAAGCTGCAACATGGCCTGATACAATTTTTTCATTTATTTCCCCCCGTTCCCTCAGGTCCGTAATAATCCGTTTTGCACCGGAGGCTGGGACACCCCCGGGCAGTATTGTTATATTTACTTCCAGGTTCCCCTGCTTTGTAGCTGAATGAATCAATGGAATGGTATCCAGTGCCTTCCTGATTGCCGTCATATTTGCTTCACCATTTAACCAGACGCCGACTGTAAGCCTGTCGATACCCTCCGGGCAGGATAGGCTGGCTTGAAAATTCAATAGCCCGGCCACCGGGAAAAGGGCTTCATCCAGATCACTCATCGTTAACAACCCGCCTGCCACTTGGCAGACGTTATTGAGACGACCTGTCACCGGTGCCATTCTCTTTAGTATTGTTCCACAGGGACAGGGTTCCGGGATAAACCTTGCCCGATCACCGGTGCGGTAACGGATAAGGGGCATTCCCTGCCTGGTAAGGGTAGTGAATACGACCTCGCCCTCTTCGCCCTCCGGCACCGGCAGACCGGTTACAGGGTTAATAATTTCAAAGTACAGGTCTGCTTCCCTGAGGTGATATCCGGCCAAGGCTTGACACTCTACTGCGCCCCCAAACCCCATCTCGGTCATGCCGTAATGGCTATAGACCCGGCAGTCCCAGCTTTGCTGCAGTTCCCGGGTGATCGCCTGTGGAACATAATCTGTGCTCAAGAGCACACTCTTTAACTTGAGGGGTATGTTATTTCCGTCCTCATCCCTGTATCTTGCCAGGGAAAGCACCTGGGTGGGAATTCCCACCAGGGCGTTGACCTCTTGTTCAAGCATAATTTGCAGTGTGCGGCCCGGGTCGGTGACCAGGCCGTGGTGAATACCCTTTACCCCTAATCTGCTTAACCCCTTCGCCAGTAAATCCCCGACACTGCCTGGCAGCTTGCCTGGCAGCAGGATCAGCACCCTATCGCCGGGCACTACCAGGGTGGACATCCCGATATGGAAAAAATCAATGGTTAATTCCTGGTCTTCTTTGGTAAAGTATAGCCTTTTTGGTTCCCCCGTGGTGCCGGAACTCTGCAGGGTAACAACCCTGCAGATTTGATCCTGAGAAACACAAAGAAAATGTAGCGGGTTATTTCTTATTTCTTCTGCTGTAGTGTATGAAATATATTTCAAGCCGGCAAGGCAAGTGAGGCTTTCAGTCTTAAAATCAGCCAGGGCTTTCCGATAAAAGACACTTTTATTTTTAACCAGTTCCAAGATTGCACGGAGTTTTTGGAGCTGGTATTTTTCTATATTTTCTCTGGTCAGCCCACTGACGTTAACACCAATTTTACGGGCAATCCAGTTGTTTAGCGGAGTCATTTCCATTTTTTGATCTCCTTTGCCGATACAATGGTCGACCTTCGCTGTCGGTTAAATTATAAGCACAAAAAGGAACCAATTTGCCTGCGGGGGACATAACATGAATGCAGCAGTCCTTGAGCCTGTCTAAATCCAGATTCCAGACATCCTGAAAGGCCATACCGGAAATACTGAAGGAGTGGGTGCGAGCTCTTTCTATAAAGGCATCCCAAAGGGAAAAAGCCCCACCGCCTGTGCTAACTGAAATACTTTTTATTTCCGGGGCAGACCAGTATTTCGCCACAAAGTTTCTGGCTTTAGCCGCTCCCGCTTCGGCCTTTTCCGCAGTACCGCAGCAGCCTTCGTGCTTGGTCCAGGAACGCAGTTCGCCACCGGGCATCAGCACAAAGTTTCCGTGGAAGGAACATAATGCGTTTTCACAACCGGGAGGTTTAAAACTGTCGGCTTTTATTTTGCCGTAACTTTGCAGGGCAATCTCCCTAATCACCTCAGGTATGGTAATGCGGTGGTTATCAGCCGGCGGCTTGGGGTAACGACCGAAATAACTGACCGGCTGAAAATGAACTCCCCTGACGGCTGGCAAATAACTAAGGGCCAAGTCAATAATGGCTCCGATATTGTGTATATTAACCCCCGGCACCAGGGTAGGCACCAGTACTACCCCTATATTGTATTTGGCACAATTTTCAATGGCCAATATCTTTTGTTTTAATATGGGCCTACCCCTTAAAACACGGTATATCTCATCAGAAGTACCGTCAAACTGGAGGAAGATCGAGGATAAGCCGGCATCTCTGCACTTTTTAACAAAAGATGGCTCTTCGGCCAGCCGCAACCCGTTGGTATTAAGCTGAATAAAGTTAAAACCAAGCGACCTGCCAAGCCTTATAATCTCCGGCAAATCGTCCCGCAGAGTGGGTTCGCCGCCGGACAATTGAATGTTAAAGGGACCGCCGGCCAGCAATAACGTTTCAAAATAGCCTTTAATAACCTCCAGGCCGGGGTCTGCCGACGGGCTGGCTCCGGCATCGGCAAAGCAAAAGGCACAGCCCAAATTACATCTTTGAGTAATTTCCAACAAAACCGTGCAACTGTGCTGCCTGTGATCAGGGCAAAGGCCGCAGTCAAAGGGACACCCCTGCGCCACCTCTGTAAAACACCTTGTGGGCTGCGACGGTATTTTGGGCCTGGCCCATGTCCGGTAATCCGGCAATCCCCTCCAAAGAACAGTTTCAGTGGTACCATGTTCCGGACAGCTTTTAATCAGAAAAACATTTTCCCCCCGCAGCACCTTACGGGCCGGTATCCTGGTAAGACAATGGGGACAAACACTTTCCGTACTGTTTAACGTTAGGTCTTGTTCACTCATGCTTTTGCCTCGGCAGGAACAATTCCGTATTTTAACATTATCTCTTTTGCTTTATCGTAGGTGGCACTGACTATATTGCCACACCCGACAGAAACTGCTTTATATGGCAGATCGTCTCCCAGAATAGCGCCACAGGTAATCCCGCCGAATTCTTCTCCCATCCGTTGTTTAAACCAGTCAACCAGTTCTGAAACCATTAAGTCAAATTCATCGTGGGCTTGTTCTTCGGGAGAACCTTTGCCGGCAAAAAGACCCATCAAACAGGCCCCGCCGGTTAAAGCACCACAAGTATCACCGCTAAAGCCCATGCCTCCGGCTAACCCTGTCATAGCCCTTACCAGTTCCGTATTGCTTTTTCCCTGGGCTTCCAGTCCCATAATTAATAAAATTTGGCTGCAAGCAAACCCCTGCTGGGCCAATTCAAACATGCGGAACATTTCTTGAGACATGTTTTTCTCCTTTCAATCCCTTTCTTGTTTGGCAGCGATAAGCAAAAAATAACCCGGTCCGGACTTGGCGATGATCTGTTTAATTTTTATAACGTCAAGCTCCCCTGGGGAAGTGCTTTGCCAGAAATTTTCCAGGGAACCATGGGCCATGATTAATTGAAAAGTTAGTTCTTTCAGCAGGTCGCTGTGATCTTCCCATAATTTAATTTTAAACCCTGCACTATCAATTCTCTTGATTAATCCCTCCTTGGACATAGCCCCCTTCAGGCAACTTTCTACCGGTAAACTTCGCAACCGGCAAACCCCTTCTGGATTACGGGCATAAATATCTGAAATAACCAGCAGCCCGTTATTTTTTAAAACACGGTGGAATTCTGACAGGGCCAGATCAACATTAATCATTAATGAAAGTGAGCACTCGGCAAAAATACAGTCCATGTCACCCTGGGCAAAGGGCAGGCATTCGCCCACAGCCTGAAATATGGGTAAATCACTTCTTCTTTGGCGCCCCTTTTCTAAAAGAACAGCCGATGGATCCACACCAACTGCATTTAATTTATATTTATCTATTAAATGTTCAACTGTTGCACCTGTTCCGCAACCAACGTCCAGGATTTTGGACCCGGGCGGCAAGGCACATATATTTATGGCACGGTCAGTCAAACTTAACCCGCCTGGCCTGATGCTATCGCCGGTGACTTGTCTTACAGCATGGCCTTCATAAATGCGGCATATTTTCTCGGTAGACATTTTTTAAATCCCCCCGGCATTACTTCGTAAATTACTTATCTTCCATGGCTTTTTCCACTTCCAGCATTTTACCGGTGGCCAGTTCTTCCGGGATGTAAACCATGCCGCATTTAGGGCATTTAAGCAATTCAACAGAAAATTTGTTATTCAAATACGCAACTTCAACTTTTCCCGGCTCCAAAACAATACCGCATTTCATACATTCTATAACCTTTCCATCCGATTGGCCCTTTGCTTGGCTCATTCTTTCACTTCCTCATTAATTTCCATTCGATGAGAGTAGGTGTTATATACCATAAACCCATCATCCCGAGGCAGGTACTCTACCCAGTAAGTTACGCTTACCGGTCTATGGTAAGCCAGGTAGTGACCGGTATGGCGAATCAATAATTTACTGCCGGTTGCTTCGGCATAATTAATAACTCTTTGGATATCCTCGTCCAAAATATGCCTTTTTTCCATAAGATGCCGGGTATCTTCAGAAATGATTAGTTTAACCCGGTTTAATTCCTTTTGCTCAGCCAAAATCTCGCCTCACACCTCTTTGATTAAGTTATTTTTTCACCGAACCGCACCTTAATGATTACCCTTTACTTCCATCCGGTGCGAGTAGGCATTGTGGATAGTAAAACCGTCCTCCTGCGGTGTGTACTCTACCCAGTAGGTAATGGCTACCGGCCTGTGACAGGCCAAAACATGGCCGTTATTACGGATCAACAGTTTGTTACCTGTTCTCTCGGCATACTCTATCACTTTCTGGACATCTTCCACCAGGATCAGGCGTTCCTCCATGACTTCGTTCACTGCGGCGGGGATAATCAAGTTTATTGCTTCAAAGGACATTTTTTCTGCTGCTACCCTTTCTCCCCAAACCTCTTTAAGCATTTTATTTTTCAACCTGACCCTGTTTTCACGCCGCTGTGAGTAACCCGGCCCGCGTTTGGCAGGGGCAGCAGCATCTGCTTCACCGTAAATCAAATCCAGCAGGTGATAGGTTTTTTTACCTTTGGCAGCAAAATTGTCCCGGCAGATGGCACAGTAAGCAACATAGTCAGCAGAGCTTTCGTTTATGCGCCGCCTCATCACCTCATCTGCCAGCCCGCGGTTGGCAAACTGCAGCAAACCGCCAAATCCGCAGCATGCCGTCTTGTCGCAGCTGGTAGGCAGTTCTTCAATCCGGCATCCAATTTGGTGCAGGATTTTTCGCACAGTTTCCTGAACGTGCCTTTCATGCCTGGTGGTGCAAGCATCGTGCACAGCAACCAGGGCCGGTCTATGAGCGCTGTTGACCTTGGGCAGCCCATATTGGTCGTACAGTTCCCATAGGCTGATAATTTCAACATCCGGCAGGTGCTTCTTAAACATTTGGTAGCAGGTGGAACAGGCCAGAATCAGACGCGGTCTGCCCATTTCCCGCCACTGGTCCTTAATTTTTTGCAATTCTGCTAAAAACAACTCTGTGCGTCCTGACCATGCTGCGGGTGCGCCGCAGCACCGCAACATCAGGCCAACCCCTCCCGTAAGCCGTTCGGTTAAATAAGCATAGGATCTTTCTACATGCTCAGGAGCGGATGCGCTTAACTGGCAGCCCGGAAAGAAAAGATAGCTGCTGGAAGTATGACCCGGCTGATGGCGGCTTAACACACATTGTTCCCCATTGCTGAATTCCATATCTCTAATGGGAAAATCATGGGCCGATGGCGGCATCTTTCCTTTTTTTACCATCTCGGCACGGGCCTCCTGGCAAAGTTCTCCCAGGTTGAGACCTTCCGGACAAACCTGCTGGCAGAGTCCGCACAGGCTGCATGAGTTAATCAAGATGTTAGCCTCATGCCTACCCTTGATCATTTTAAGGTTGTGGTTTATTTGCCGTATAAATTTTTTTGGGTACCCCTTAAAATGAATCATGTATTGGCAGACCTTAACACACTCTAAGCACTGGCACTGGAGGCATCTGGCAGCCTCCTGCATAGCTTCATGTTTGCTGTAAAAACTCCTGCCGTTTCCCATCGGTACTGCCGGTAGGGGCTTTACACCCTTGGTGCTGCTGAAAAGACGGGTCAGGTAAGGCCCTTCATTCTCACGGGCAGCAGTTAGTGAAACTCCCTGCAAATAGCGGTCTATTGAAATAGCCGCCCGCCTGCCATCTGAAAGAGAAGTAATAGGCGAATAGGTGCCCCCGCTTCTCAATGTACCACCGGCAAAGATACCCTGCCGCCCCGCGGCAAAGGTCACCGGGTCAATTATTAAGTTGCCTTGCTCATCTAACGGCAGATTAAATTCCCAAACAGCATTTCCTGTTCCCAGGTAGATGGCTTGATAGTCGTCACAAACAGAGATAAAGGAAATGTCTTTTCCCACTCTGGTATTGAAATGAATTATTACGCCAAGATTATTTAATACCGCCAGATCATTGTCTATAACTTGTGGCGGTAAGTCCACCTCTGGAATCTCCCATATGCTTCCCCCCAATCTACTTCCGGCCTCAAACAGGGTAACCCGATACCCCTTCTTAGCAAGGTCAAAGGCAACTGTTAAACTGCTAAGACCACCACCTATTACCGCCACCCTCTGTTTCTTACCGGATGGAGCCGTTACTTTAGGTGGGCTGGCTTGCACCAGCTGAACACAGGCCTTCTCCAAGGCCGCGATAGCAATGGCGTCACCCACTTCCTTACGCTTGCAAGCAGCCTGGCAGGGATGGTCACAGATGCGACCGATGATACCAGGAAAGGGAACTGACTTACTATATATATTTAATGCCTCATCAAAGCGCCCGGCCTTAATTTCCCGTATGAAACCTTTCACATCTACGTGAACGGGACAGGCAGCGGTGCAAGCCGGTGGGTGCTCCTGAATACATTTTTCTTCAAATTCAAATATTCGTTTATGATCCATGTTATCCCACCTTACTTATTCAGTCGTCGGTCTTCAGTTGTCAGGGGTAATGTAAAACTCTGGTTTCAACGAATAAAAAGACCCTAAAAGAAAAACTTGCAAACCTGACGACGGTTGCCTGTCGATCGACGACTGAAACCTAAAACGAACTAAAAGCGTGAGACTGTTTAGTTCGTTTTAGGCAGAGACCTTTACTTAATTAATATTTCAATCCAAAATGCTTCTTTGTTTAGAAAGCAGGGTTTTTAATCGGTCGTTTAACTACAGGGATTTCTTTACCCCGGAGACCGGCCAGGATCTTCTCCGGCAGGGCCGGGAGCTGGGTGATACGTACACCACAGGCGTTGTAAATAGCGTTGCAGATGGCAGCATGGGGAGAAGTCAGCGGCAGTTCGCCCACGCCGGAAGCGCCGTGCGGTCCAATCTTACGAGACTTGTTTACGTAGATGATCTCCATGTTGTCCGGAATGTCCTTGACGTACGGAATGCCGCAAGCAGCCATGCTCGTATGCTTCTTCAGGTCTTCGAAATCTTCGCTCAGCGCCAAGCCGATGCCCTGGGCTAAGCCACCGTAAATTTGACCGTCGAGGACGGTTTGGTTAACAACTTCGCCTACGTCGGCGGCCAAAGTCATACCCACAACCTGAGTTTTGCCGGTCTTGGTGTCCACCTCCACTTCAGCCAGGAAGACGCCGTACATGTAAGTGGCAAAGGGTTTGCCCTGACCTTTTTCATCGCAGGCAGTGCAGTTATCGGCAGCTGTGCTCCACTGACCTATATATTTTAACGGGATACCGTTGGCCACTGCCTCGTCATAGGTCATGTAAGTGCCGTCGGCCTTCTTCAGTGCGTTCAACAGTTGTTCGCAACCGTTGATAGCGGCATTCCCGATAACCAGCTGGGAGCGGCTGCCGCCAGCGGGGCCACCGGCCGGGGCTAAATTCATGTCGTTCATAACCAGTTTAATTTGCTCAGGCTTAATGCCCATCGGACGTAAAGCTTCGTGGGAGGTGGCCAGCAGACCCATGTCTGCACCCTGGCCGTGGTCTTGCCAGTTGGTACTTATCTGAACTCTGCCGTCTGCCAGCAGTTCTACCCACACTTCAGCGCCGTCTACGCCGTCCAGGCCGCAGCCGTAGACACCGACAGATACGCCGACGCCGCGCTTCTTCTCCGGCGTAGATAGCTTTTTAGCCTTCTCCAGAGCAGCCTGATACTTGGGACGGATAGCGTCGATCAACTCGGTTATAGAGTATACTTCAGGCTCATGACCGGAGGGGTTGGTATCACCGGGGCGGTAAGCGTTAATATAGCGCAGTTCCAGCGGATCCATGCCCAATTTCTCAGCCAGGACGTCCATTAGAGTCTCGGAGGCAAAGAAGCTCTGGGGTGAACCGTAAGCCCGGAAGGCGGAACCCCAGCAGTGGTTGGTGCAAACCGTGTAGCCTACGCCGCGGATGTTCGGAATGCCATAGCCGGCGCCAATGAACTGGGCACCACGCAGAGTCAGGAGGTCGCCAAACTCGGAGTAAGGACCATGGTCCACTGCCCAGTTGCTTTCCATGGCAATGATCTTGCCGTCCTTAGTAGCGCCGTACTTCAGGTCGATAAAGAAAGGTGACCGCTTGCCGGTGTAAGTAATCTGCTGGTAGTAGTTGAAGTTCAGGAAGCAAGGCTTGCCGGTAGCCATGGCAGCAGCACCCACCAGTGCCTCAATGGTGGGGCTGAACTTGTAGCCGAAGGTACCGCCCACACCGGGGAACTGGGACAGGAACAGGTTTTTGCCCGGCTCGAGGCCTAGGCCTTCGCCAATCATGAGGGCGTGCAGGTCCAGGCCGATACTCTTCGACAGAATTTGCAGGTTGCCGTTTTCGTCATAGTAAGCGGCGGCAACATCCGGCTCGACGGGCAGGTGGGGCTGGCGGCCGACGTATAAGTCTTCCATAGACACCACAACATCTGCTTTTTCCATCAGCGGCGCAGTGTCTTCACCCTTTTCGATAAGCTGCTTATAATAAACATTGGGGGTACCGGGGTGAATCTCAATGGCATCGGGTTCCATGGCAGCAGGAGCACTCATGTAAGGCGGCAGAATTTCCAGTTCTACTTTAACTTTTTCTACAGCAGCCTGGGCGTTTGCTTCCGTGTCGGCGCAGACAATGGCAATGGCGTCGCCGAACTGGAAGACCTTTTCATCACACAGGATCGGACGGTCATAGCTGTCCCCCTTGTTGTTTGGGAAGTTCAAGCCGTTAATGCGGTTTTTACCCTTAATATCCTTATGCGTAACAACCTTGTAAACACCGGGCATTTTTTCAGCTTCGGAGGTATCGATGGAGAGAATCCTGGCATGAGAAACCTGGGCCTGGACCAGTTTGAGCTGCAGGGTGCCGGGCGGCATCCGGAGACCGAAGTCGGAGCCGTATTCAATGGTGCCTGTGACCTTGCCCACAGCAGATGGACGTGGATAATCGGTACCCAAGATCTTGCCGTCAGCCGGCATCCGGAAGCTCAGGTCTTCTACAGTGATTTCACCGCGCATCAGCTTGGCAGCCGCCATCACAGCGTCCACGATGGGCTTGTAACCGGTGCAGCGGCAGACATTTCTGTGCTTCTGAAACCAGTCGCGTACTTCTTCCCGGGTCGGGTTCGGGTTTTGGTCCAAGAGACCCTTGGCGGATACAATAAAGCCAGGGGAACAGAAGCCGCACTGGGCAGCGCCGTATTTAACCCAGGCCAGTTGCAGGGCGTGCAGGTTGGTGGGGGTGCCGATACCCTCAATGGTGGTAATAATGGATTCGTCGGGAATGCGTTTCATCTTGTAGGCGCAGGACATGATTACCTTGCCGTTCAAGATCACCGAGCAGGCCCCGCACTGGGCTTTGCCGCAGCCAACCTTGGTTCCGGTCAGGTGCAGTTGTCCACGCAGGACATCTGCCAGCATAGCTTCCGGATCGGCAACTACAACAGTAGTAACACCGTTGATGTTAAGCTTCTTTTTAATCAATTTTTTACACTCCTTCTCTATTTATTAAATCTTTAAGGCCTGTCAAACAGCACCTTAAATTTCAATTCCAAGTTATTTGCCAAAACCACAGTCCGGATATCTGCATTCCTTACAGTTAACACAGAGACCACCGTGACCCAGAGCAACAATATCTCTGCGGGTTATTTCTTCCCCTGCCAAAATGCGAGGGACCACCAGGTCAAAAATACTGCTGCGGCTGTACATTACACAACCTGGCAACCCCAGAACCGGTACTTTTCCCATGTAGGCCACCATAAACATAGCCCCGGGCAAAGTGGGTGCACCGTAGGTAACAATGCGTCCACCGGCAGCTCTGATTCCGGCGGGAGTCAAATCGTCGGGGTCTACAGACATGCCTCCGGTAGCTGTTATCATCTCAGCCCCCTCTCGCAATAACTGGTTGATTGCATTTACAATCATTTCTGTGCTGTCAGACACAAATATCTGTCTGAAGACATAACTCCCCCACGACGCTATTTTTTTGGTTACTACCGGTCCAAATTCATCCTGAATTCGACCATGATACACTTCACTGCCGGTGGTGACAACACCAACTTTTAAAGATCTAAAGGGTTTGACCTCAATCAACGGGTAGTTAATTCGACATATATTTTCAATATTGCGAATTTTGTCGTCCTTAATAACCAGAGGAATGATTCTGGTACCCGCTAATACTTTATCCTTTTCAACTATTTGGTTGGTATGTAGAGTTGCAAACATTACATCTTCCAGTTCGTTAATACTGTATAAAGCATCTGAATTTACCTTAAGCAGCCCCTTTTCTTTGGCCACCAGGTTTACCTTGCCCTCTTTAGGTTCAGTAAGGGTTATGCCGTGACCGGCAGCTGCCCTGGCAATTCTCAGGGCTGCGTCATCTTCATGCAATAGGTCTTTATTTATTTCCCATACGTACAAGTTTTGCTTGCCCAGATCCAACAGTCTTGGAATATCTTCAAACTTTACAATGTGCCCTTTCTTGAATGCCCTGCCCTTAAATTTACCCGGTATAATCTGGGTAATATCGTGGCAGAGAACCATTCCCACCGCCTCCTGGACCGGTACCATCTTCATAACCATATCCCCCTTGTATTTATGATAGAAAAATAAAAACCAGGATGCTGTGGAAGGATAAACAGCACCCTGGCATTCTACCCCCAAGGTTTACTACTATACTCCTTTCCACACGGGAGGCTTAATGGTTTCCCATTAAACCCTATCGGCTTGGCCGTCATAGCACTGCCTTAGACTACCAAGCTCGGAGCTCACAATTCAGATTTATCTTGTTAAAAAATAAAAACCAGAGTCTCCGCAAAGAAGCAGGCAGACCCTGGCCTTGTTAGCCAAGTATTTACCGTACTCCTTTCCTCACGGGAGGCCCACCGGTTTCCCGGTGAACCCTAACGGCCGGGAGATCATGGCTTATGCTTTAGATCTAACGGCTCGGAGACAAGTTCGTTGAAATTTATAGCAAAATCCATACCATATATTATCCGTTATAATCCGTTCTATAATAAATCAATTTTGCATTGCCTTTTATTTTCGGTGTTCTATAATGGTAAAAATGTTCCAAAAAAAGACAAATCTGCTTCTTAATTAATTAATTATCCGACTGTGGGTTATATTCTACGCAAAATTTAATATTTCCTTTGTAAACAAAGATCAGATGTTGTCGAATAAATACCTTCTTTTTTATTGCTAGCTAACCTCAACTTAATAAGCCCGTCAAAAGGTTCCCGCTTAAATTGGAAATCAGGCGTAGAGAAAGACTAATCCGTATTTTCCAAAAAGTGCATCAGCCATTCGTTGGTTCTTTGCTATTATTGAACACCGCTTAATGACCACTTCCGGTTATGCCAGGCAACTGTCATGCTCTATGAATTGGAGGTAGGGCTTCAAATGGACAGTATAAAATTAATCCCTGCAAGCCCTATAATATAGAATCTTGCAGGGTTTTTCTTTTACTATTCCCACTCAATAGTACCCGGCGGTTTGGAAGTAATGTCGTACACCACCCGGTTAACCTCTGCCACCTCGTTGACCAGGCGGGTAGAAATGTTGGCCAGCACCTCATGGGGGATGCGGGCCCAGTCGGCGGTCATGCCGTCATGGCTGTAAACCGCCCGCACCACCACAGCATAAGCGTAAGTACGCCCGTCACCCATGACACCGACGCTGCGCATGTCCGGCAACACCGCAAAGTATTGCCAGATTTCCCTGGCCAAGCCGGCCTTTTTAATTTCATCGGTCACCACAAAATCTGCCTCGCGCAATATGGCCAGTTTTTCCCTGGTGATTTCACCCAGTATCCTGACCGCTAAACCGGGGCCGGGGAAAGGCTGGCGCCAGACAATTTCTTCCGGCAGGCCCAGTTCTTCGCCTAACCGGCGCACTTCATCCTTAAACAGCCAGCGCAGGGGTTCAATCAGTTCAAACTGCATATCTTCCGGCAGGCCCCCCACATTATGGTGGGATTTAATGACGGCCGCTGTGGCGGTGCCGCTTTCCACCACATCCGGGTACAGGGTGCCCTGTACCAGAAAATCAATATCGCCCAGTTTCCTGGCTTCTTCCTCAAACACCCGGATAAACTCGGCACCAATGATTTTACGCTTTTGTTCGGGATCGGTAATACCCTTTAGTTTCTCTAAGAAACGTTCCGAAGCGTCCACATGCACCAGTTTGATGTTAAACCGGTTGCGGAAGGTTTCTACCACCTGCTGTGCTTCGTTCTTTCTTAATAAACCGTGATCTACAAACACACAGGTGAGCCGGTCACCTACCGCCCGGTGCACCAGCACCGCCGCCACGGAAGAATCCACGCCGCCGCTCAAGGCACACAAAACCTGGCGGTTGCCCACCTTTTGCTTAACCTCCCGAACCGCCTCCTCCAGGAATGAACCCATGTTCCAGGCGCCGCTGCAGCCGCAAATGTCAAACAAAAAGCTCTTGAGAATTTCCGTACCCTTGGGGGTGTGAACCACCTCGGGGTGAAACTGAACCGCATACAGCTTCTTGTCCGGGTTGGCCATGGCTGCCACCGGTGCCTTGTCAGTCCTGGCAATTACCTGAAAGCCCGGCGGCGCTTCTTCTACCCGGTCGCCGTGGCTCATCCAGCATTCTTCATCGGCGGTAAGGTTTTTCAAAATATTATCGCACTGCATTACCTGCATTCTGGTGCGTCCGTACTCATGCTGCTCGGCAGCCACCACTTTCCCCTTCAGTTGCTGGGTCATTAACTGCATGCCGTAGCAAATACCCAGCACCGGGATGCCCAGCTCATAAACAGCCGGATCCACCTTGGGGGCGTCGGGCAAATAGACACTGGCAGGGCCGCCGGAGAAAACAATGCCCCGGGGATTTAGGGCTTTTATTTTATCAAGGGACACGTTGTAAGGTTCAATCTCACAATAAACACGGCAGTCCCGGATGCGGCGGGCAATCAGCTGGGTGTACTGGCCGCCGAAATCCAGCACCAGGATAAGCTCCTGCTCGGCAAAGGACATTTACAACTCCTCCGTTCAGTAAAAACTTTAACCTTTATAAATTTCCGGTTTCAGCACCGCAATATAAGGCAGGTTGCGGTACCGCTCATTAAAATCCAGACCGTAGCCCACCACAAACTCATCAGGTATGCGGAAACCGTTGTAATCTATGGGAATGTCAACTTTACGGCGATCCGGCTTGTCCAGCAGGGTGCAAACCTTCAGGCTGGCCGGCCCGCGGGACTTCATATTCTCCAGCAGGTACTGCAGGGTAAGCCCGGTATCAACAATATCCTCCACAATAATAACGTGTTTGCCTTCCACACTCTTGTCCAGGTCCTTTAAAATACGAACCACGCCGGAAGAAACTGTGCCCGCCCCGTAGCTGGACACCGCCATAAAATCAAAAAAAGTGGGTATTTCAATGTTGCGCACCAGGTCCGCCAGAAAAATCATGGCTCCCTTTAAAATGCCCACCATCAGGATGCTCTCGCCCTGGTAGTCTGCGGTAATTTGCTGACCTAACTGTTTGACCCGTTCCTGGATTTGCTGTTCGTTTAACAGTATTTTTTCCACATGGGGATGCATTGTTTTCACTCCTTGCCAGTCTTTGCCTACCAAATGAGCATAACAAAAAAACCTTTTTTTCGTCAATAGTTGAGTTTGAAGTTCTCTGGTATAGATTTTCCCGTCTGACCGTAAAAAATGCCGTTTCAGCAAGAAACGGCAAAAACTGTTGACAAGTCTGCGGCAAACGGCTAGTTGGGCCGGATTTCCTCCGGCACCTCTACCTGCAGCTGCCGGTTATAATCCCAGAGCTTAATGCTCATTTCCAGACCGCGGCTGCCGGTATCTGCCCGGTTGGCCCGGATAAGAGCCTGGCGGATGACCAGGTCTTGTTTATCCACCCACACTTGATAGGTATAGTCGTTAAACTGATCTTCTAAAAAAATATTTTCCAAATTTGGCTTCAACTCAAAAACCAGGCACTTGTAGCCGGCCGCCTTTTCTTCCCCCTGCAGTACCAGCTGCGGTATATCCTTAAAATTAAAATACGCCAGGGGGTTTAACTCGGCAAAAAACAGTTCCGTTTGGGACATTTTAATATCCTTTAACATCAGCCATTTACCGGAAAAAGGGTCTTTCATGTAGGTATTGTCCTGTACCTGCGTAAATTCCACCGGTGTTTGCAAAACAGTCCCTTTAATATGCACCTTATCCGGCAGCACCCGTTCCCCTTCCAGCTTGCTGTAAAATTCGTGTTCCCCTAAGAGCTTTGTTTCTACAGCAAAACGAAAACTGCGGCTGGCCAGGGTATTATCCAGGGCGGTGATAAAAATTTTCTCCTGGTCGGCCTGAGCGGTGCCGGAAAATAACCGGCCCAGCCAAAAAATAAAGGCAAGCACCAGGGCAGCTGCAGCTGCCAGCGGAACCAGCCGGCGCCTGTTAAAAAAAATCTGTCTGGGTATCAGCACAAAATATCCCCCCTGGCTAAGTTCTTTCTATCATCATACTGAGGTACCCGCTGCTTTATGCCAGCAGCACATGAAAAAGACGCCAGGGGTAACAATATTAGGTATGGGATGGTATAATGTACCTGTGGAAGCATTTACATAGGGAGTGGTTGTGTGAGCCTCAAAGATATGCAGCAGGACGTACACCGGTGGATCAGCCAGTTCGAGGAGGGTTACTGGCATCCCCTGTCCATGCTGGCCCGTTTAACCGAAGAAGTGGGTGAGCTGGCCCGGGAGGTTAACCACCTGTACGGCCAAAAACCCAAAAAACCAGGGGAACCGGCAGGAAACCTCGCCCTGGAGCTGGCAGATATATTATTCATTGTAGGTTGTTTTGCCAATTCACTGCAGATTGACCTGGACAAGGCCTTTCAGGACATGATGGAAAAATACCGGCAGCGGGACAGCCACCGCTGGACCCGCATTAAGCCAATAGAAAAACAAGCGGAGGTGCCTACGGATGACTAAGGTGGCTTTAATCAGGCAGTGCAGCTTGCATCCCCTGTCGTTGCTGGACAGACTGGCCAAAAACTTCATGCAGGAGGATTTTATTTTGCTCCAGGACTATCATAACCTGGATATTTTATTAAACAGAATGGCCGCCCTGGGGCGGCGGGCCGACGGCAGCCGGCGGCCGGTGCTGTCCGTATACGCCGGGGGAGACTGCGTCTTTATCAACACCCTGAAGGACAGCAGCAGCCTGGGGCCGCAGGTTGCCCCGGAAGCCGAGCCAAGCCGGGCCCTGCTGGAGCAAGAGGTGCTGGGCGGCATCTTAAACCTCAGCCCCCAGGACAGGTCGGCAACAGTGACTTACACTCAGGATCCGGCAGCCGCCCTCAAGGCGGTAGAGGACGGGCAATACCAGCTGGCTGTCCTGCTTGCTTGACAACCGGATTAAAAGCTAAATTAAGAGGTGAGGGATTAATGCCCTCACCATAGGTGTCGCCAAACATTAACTGCGGTTTATAATCCCCTTAAGCTCCGGTCAGCGGTCGCCATGGTGGTGGCGCCCACCTCCTGTGGGCGTCACCGCCATGGCTCCTTTCGCTCAGCAAGTGCTGTGACCGGTGCTTCAACAAAAAGCTGACAGGGGATCATCAATCTTCTTACTGTTTATCTTGCGCGACTTGGCTTTAGAATTTTTTGCCGCCCAGCCGCTGGACCCGCTCCAGAGGGCTGATAATGTTGGTAATGCGGACGCCAAAATTTTCGTTGACCACCACCACTTCCCCGGTGGCCACCAGGGTGCCGTTAACCAGTATTTCCACCGGTTCATCCGCCAGAGCGTCCAGCTCCACCACTGAGCCGGGAGCCATTTTCAGCACATCCTTAATGGGTCGCCGGGTCCGGCCCAGCACCACGCTAACCCGCAGGGGAATATCCAGAATTAAATCCAGATTGCGCTGTTCCAACGATCCCAGGGTTGAGGACTGATAAGCCGGCTGAACAGCGGCGGCTGCCGGCGGCGGTGCCGCCGCTGCAGCGGCGGGCGGCGGGCTGCTTGGCTGAACCGGCCGACCTGCCGGTTCAGCCAGCTCCTGGGAGCTTGGCAGGCCCGGCGAAGAGGGCAACGGATCCGCCGGTGCCTCAGCAAAGTTTGTTTGCGACGGCGTATCCGGCAAACCCATAATATCTTTTAATAAGAGGTTGGCTTCTTCCCTGGCTGTTTCCACACTCATTATCTGCATGATGTCGGTATCAACCAGGTCGCCGATCTTCATATCAAAGGAAACCACCACAATAACGTCCTCAATGGCCTGCGGCGGCTGGGCCAGGGGATCTTCCTTGCTTTTCAGCAAATTGGTCTCCGGCGGTGAAATGTTAATGGGCCGGTGAAACATCTGGGATAAAGAGGTGGCAGCGGTGCCGATCATCATGTTCATGGCTTCGGCAGCCGCACTGATTTCCATGTCAGAAATTTCCTCCGACATGGGGGTGCCGTCGCCGCCCATCATCAAGCTGGCCATGGTGGCAGCATCCTGCAAGCGGATCACCAGTAAATTATAGCCGTTCAACCCTTCGCTGAAATCAACTTTAATGACCAGGTAAGGAACTGAAAAAGAATCAAAGAGTTCTTTCTTGGTCATTATTTTTACCCGGGGGCTGGTAATACTGACCCGCTGGCTCAATAATTCCGACAGGGTGGTAGAAGCAGAACCCATGGAAATATTGCCGATCTCCCCCAGGGCATCCATTTCTTCCGGGGTCATTAAAAGGGATAAATCCATCTGGGGCAGTTCTCCCGCCGGCTGCGCCGCAGCGGCGGCCGGTTCCTGCGGCAAGCCGCCGTCTGCCGCCGTTTCACTGTCCGGCACAGGTGCCGGGCTGTCGCCCATGGCCTGGGCCCTCATTAATGCGTCAATTTCTTCCTGGCTTAAAAGCTTAGACAATTTCCCACGCCTCCTCGGCCAGTGAGGTTACCTGAACCGCTAGGCTCTGGCCTACCGTTCCCACTTGGACTTTATATTTAAGCTCATCATCCACATACAAATCAAGATCTTGGGTATAGCCCCGGTTTAAGGGCAGTACATCCCCCACCTGCAGCTGCAGAAACTCCCTCACGCTGATGTCAGCATGGCCTGCCACCACACTGATCTCCACGTCGGATTCCGCCAGCCAGTATTCCAGCGCCCGCAGGTCCTGTTCTTCCTGCTCGGTCTCCCGCACAAACTGGTTGGCCATGGAAAACCGCGACAGCACAGAATCCAGCAGGCTGTAGGGCAGGCATAGGTTAATCAGCCCCCGCACTTCCTCGCCCACACCGGCGGAAAAGGTTATCACCGCCACAATGTCGTTGGGCGACATCAACTGGTGCAGGTGCGGGTTGGCGTCGATGGATTCCACCTTGGGGGCAATATTAACAATATCTTTCCAGGTAATGGTTAAATGATCCAGCAGCCGTTTAATAATCCGGTTGGCCACTGAAAGCTCAATGTCAGTCAGTTCCCTGACGCGGGGCGGCATTTCGCCGGGCCCCCCAAATTGCAGGTCAATCACCGGGAACAAAAACTGCAGGTTGGTTTCCATCAGGGCTGTCCCCTTTAAGGGGGCCAGGCTGAAAATGGTCATCACCGTGGGAGTAGGCACTGAATTAATAAACTCCTCGTATGTAAACTGCCCAATGGAAGCCACTTCAATGGTAATGGTCGACCTCAAGTAACCGGATAAAAAGTTGGACAGCAGCCGGGCATAGCCCTCGTGCAAAACCTGCAGGGTGCGCAGCTGTTCCTTGGTAAATTTATTGGGCCGGCGAAAATCATAAAGTTTTAATTTTTTATGTTCTTTGGCTTCAACGGCTTCCTGGGGCACATCGCCTGCCATTAAAGCAGCCAACAGTGAATCTATCTCCCCCTGGCTGAGAACATCCTTGGACAACCTCTACACCCCCCGTAAAGCAGGTATCGCCGCCTTATCCTCTGGACAGTACCCGCTCAACGGCCTGCAGAATGCGGTCCTGCTGAAAAGGCTTAACAATAAAGTCTTTGGCGCCGGCCTGAATAGCTTCCATAACCATAGACTGCTGGCCCATGGCGCTGCACATGATAATATTGGCATTGGGATCCACCGCCCGGATGGCCTTAACCCCTTGAATGCCGTCCATTTCGGGCATGGTAATGTCCATGGTCACCAGGTCCGGTTTCAGCTCCTTATACATTTGCAGGGCCACCGCACCGTTTTCTGCTTCTCCCACCACTTCATAACCGTTTTTGGTCAGTATATTTTTAATCATCATGCGCATAAAAGCAGCATCGTCCACAATTAATACACGCTTGCTCATCAGCCAATCCCCCTAATCTTAAAGTGTTAATCCTAAAGAGTTAAACAGAGTTTGCAGTGAATTCTGGTCGGTAAATAAGAAGAAGTGCCCCTTAATTTCCTCCTGGTCTTCAAACAGCAAGGTTTCTATGGTTAAAATATGATCTTCCACATAACCGCCGGCCACCAGGGAAGTGCTCAGCACGGCCCCCAGCATATCGGTGGCAAACATAGGCACGGTGGGAATCATGGTTAAGCCGGTCATGGTGCCGATGGCGCTGAGGAAAGAACCGGTTAATACATTGCCGATTTCCTTCACCACCGATTCGCCCATTTCGTCCAGTTCCCGGGTGGTTCCCTTGTCCATGCCCATCAGCATGTCAACCAGATTAAACGTGCTTTCCAGATTAAAAATAAACAGTATCTGGCCCGGCACATCCCCTTCCAGCCGCAGGCTGACACAGCAAACTATTTCTTCCAGCCCGCCGATCAGCTCCATTACCTCTTCCAGGGAAAGAAACCTGCTCCGGGGCACGGCCATATCAATACGTTTATTAACCATGGTAGCCAGAGCGGTAGCTGCATTGCCCAGACCAATATTGCCGATTTCCTTCAGCACGTCCAAGTGGGTTTCGGTTAAAAGTCGGTGTTCGGCCATTTTATCCCATCCTTTCAGCCTCCGTCAGCCGGGTTATTTTTTTCGGTAGAAACACGGTGCGGCTTTTTCAAAGCCCAGGTCGGCATAATTAAAAATGGTTTCGCTGCCGCCTATAAACAAATAACCGCCGGGGTTTAAACTTTGGGCAAACTTTTGGTTTACCTTGTCCTGGGCTTCCCGGGTAAAATAAATGGTGACATTGCGGCAGGCAATTAAATCATAACCCCTGGGATAGTTATCGGCCAGCAGGTTATGCTGCTTAAAAGAAACTTTGCCTTTTATCGACCCGGCAATGTGGTATTTCCCCTGCTGCTGGGAAAAATATTTGATCAACCGGTCCTTTGGCACATTGCGCACGGCGTCACCGCTATAAACACCTGCTGCCGCCGCCCGCAGGATGGTATTATCTATGTCGGTGGCATCAATGTGATGCCTTTTGCCGGGGGATATTTCCTCCAGAATAATGGCAATGCTATAGGGTTCGCAGCCGTTGGAGCAGGCAGCACTCCAGATTTTTAAACTTCCCCTTTGCCGCATCAACTCGGGTAAAACTTTAGTTTCCAGGGTTTGAAACATTTTAACGTCCCGGAAGAATTCAGACACGTTGATGGTAAGGTAATCTAAAAATTCATGCCAGGCCTGCGGTTGGCTGGTTAAGTAGTTATAAAAAGCCTGGTAATCACTGTACTGCTTGCGGGCCAATAAATTATCCAGCCGTCTTTTTAACTGGTTTTCTTTGTAACTGTTAAGATCCAGCCCGAAGGAATGATATATCTTTTCTTTGAAACGAATAAAATCAGTCATATTATATCACCTTGTTGGGCGTGCCGATGGTCCGAATAATAACTTGCCCGGTGGCAGTATCAAAAATCATGGTGCGGCCCCGGTTGCCGCCCAGTTCTTCGGCCAGAATGCGAATGCCCAGTTTGCTTAAAATTTCGCGCACCTTGGCGGCGTTGCGCTGGCCGATGTTTAAAACAAATTTTTCATCCAGGCCGGAAAACATTTGCGCCCCTCCCGCCAGTTTGGCGGTCAGCCGGCCGGGGCTGCCGCCCCGGCGCCTGATCTCCTCAATCATCAGCGGTATGCCGGTATCCGCAAATTTGGCCGGTTTGGTTACGTTGTTAAATTGGCTGCTGTCGGGAAGCATAATGTGCAAAAGCCCCCCGATTTTGGTAACAGGATCGTACAGCGCCACTCCCACGCAGGAACCCAGACCCAGGGTAATCAGGCGCTGGGGGGATGATGCTACCTTGTAATCAGCAATGCCTACCTGGATTTCCGCATTTCCCTTTGCTAATTCCATGTCTGCCCCCCTTAAGGCTGATATCAAGCAAAATCTCTGTTTACTTTATTTACGCAAATTATTGGCCCTGTCCCACATTTCATCGGCTGTCTGGACGGTGCGGGAGTTGGCGGCATAGGCCCGCTGGGCCTCAATCATGCCGATCATTTCCACCGCCAGGTCTACATTGGAGCGCTCCAAATAACCCGACCGCAGATAGCCAACCCCCTCCTCCCCGGGCGTACCGGCTGTGGCCTCGCCGCTGGCTGCCGTGGGCAGGTACAGGTTGTTCCCCTTGCTCATTAAATTGGCCGGCGCCGCAAAGGTATAAAGCTGGATGGTGCCAATGGGGTCTTTATCTATGGTGCCGTCCTTTTTAAGGCCGTAAACTTCACCCTTTTCGTTTACTTGGTAAGAGCTGTAGGTTTCCGGATCCAGCTGGCCGTCCCAGTCCAGCTTGTAGCCGCCGGCATTAACCAGCACCGGCTCGTCGTCAATTGTGGTGATATAAAAGGAACCGTCCCTGGTGTAATATTCCCGGTCATCCTCACCGTCGGCAGGCATCACCTTGAAAAAGCCCTCCCCCTCGATGGCTAAATCAAGCTCGCGGCCGGTTTGCAGCAAATCTCCCTGTTCAAACAGCCGGGCTACGGTAACCGTCCGGACGCCCGAGCCGCCCGCCGGCCGGGGATCCGCCGCGGCCGGGATACCTTCATCCCCCAGGGCCTGCTGGACCATATCGGCAAAATTAACTCTGCTTTTTTTATAGCCGGTGGTATTGATGTTCGCAATGTTATTGCCAATAGTATCAAGTTTTAACTGGTGCGCCCGCATGCCCGAGGCGCCGCTGGCCAGGGTCTTGATAATCATTTTATCACCTGCTTGTTAAATTTTTATTACTTAACCCGTGCCACCTGGTTAATGGCTTTATCCAACAGGTCGTCGTTGACCTGCACCAGTTTCTGGCCGGCTTCATAAATGCGTGCCACCGGGATAATATCAATCATGGCCTGCACCGGATCCACGTTGGATTTTTCCAGCCAGCCCTGCACCACAGTGGTGGCGGCAGCCGGTTCGGCAGTACCGTCCGGGTCGGTAAAGTAGTTGCCGTCCGCCTTTTGCAGCCGGGCGGTGTCCGGAAACTCAACCAGCTGCAGCTTATCCACCGCCTCGGCCTCCCGGCCTGCCCCTGTCATAATGGTACCGTCCTCCCGGACAACCAGGTGCTCCCGGTCTTCAACAGTAATGGGCCCCCCTTCGCCCAGCACCAGGTACCCTTCAACCGTTCGCAAATTACCTTCGGCGTCTATCACAAAGGAGCCGTTGCGGGTATAGAGTTGTTCACCGTTGTCATTTTCAACCACAAAAAAACCTTTGCCTTCCAGCGCCAAATCGGTGGCCTGGCCGGTTTCGGTTAAGGGGCCGGGCTGCCAATCAATCTGTACCTGCGTCACCAGGTTGCCCAGGTTCCCCTCACCCACGGGCTGCCGCTTACCGCCCGGGCCGTTGGCTTCCAGGGCCAGCTGCAGGCTTTCCGCAAAGCGGTTGTCCAACAGGTTGCTCTTCTTATAACCCGGAGTGGCCAGGTTGGCCAGGTTGTTGGAAATATTATTTAATTTTGCCTGCTGAACATCCAAACTGTTCATGGTTATATATAAACCGCGCAGCATAACTTTCCCTCCCTTTAACAGCAGATCATCTCTTGCAGGGTGTGCCGCAGTTTTTTCATGACCTGGGCATGCAGCTGGCAAACCCTGGATTCCGATACCTCCAGCACACGGCCGATTTCCTTTAATGTCAGTCCTTCCCAGTAGTACAGGGACAGGATCAGCTTATCCCGCTGGCCCAGTTTTTCTATGGCCAGCGTTAAAAGCCTTTTGTTTTCCTTTTCTTCCACAATGCTCAAGGGATCCGGCGAGCCGGCGTCTTCAACGGTATCCAGTTTACTGACGGAACTGCCGTCCAGGCCGGTCAGCTCCTCGTCCAAAGACTGCCAATACATGCGGCTGCCATGCCCCAGCAGACGGTGCAGTTCCTCTGTGGTGATGCCCATTTCTTTGGCCAGCAGCTCATCCGATACCACCTTGCCTTGCTCTCTCTCCAATCGTTCCCGGGTACTCTTGACAGCCTGAAACTTTTGCCAGGTGGTCCGGGGCAACCAGTTTTGGCGGCGCACCTCATCCAGCATGGCTCCCCGGATGCGGTGGTAGGCATAAGTGTCAAAACTGCTGCCCATGGCCGGGTCAAACTTATCCAGGGCTTCCATCAAACCAATGACACCGTAACCCTCCAGGTCTTCCTTTGGTATAAAAGCAGGCAGTTTGACAGCCAGCCGGCCGGCCAGGTGTTTTACCAGAGGCAGGTAATGCAGAATCAACTGCCGCCGGGCTGCCTCGTCCCTGCTTGCCAAATACTTTTCCCAAGCTATGTTAACCGACATAATAACCACTTCCAGTTACTGTCTGCGTTTAATATCCACCATGCGTTCAAACACAAAGGCCATGATTGAATCCTGCTGGGCCCTTGTAATGTCTAAAAATTTCAGGCCCACATGATACACCCTGGCTTCGTCATCAACCAGCGTGCAGCGCACCGCCGCAGCCGGCAGCCGAAATTCCTGCTGCTTCTTTTTGGCTTTAATGTACAGTGAAAAACATACAAGCAAAGCGGCGCCCTGTGGCACAGGTTCCTTAACTGCTATTTTCATGCCGCCGCCGCTGATATCAACGGTATATGCCTTCTTGACGCTTCCCTGGTCTTTTTCCGGCAGCGTCAGGTACTGCACTTCCAGCATGGCCGGCACCCGTACAAACTCACGCATTTGAATTCTTTGAATGGCCGCTTCTGCCGGGTGCTTGAAAATATACATAGGCAGCTTGTCCTGCTCAATTTTACGGCCGATGGCTTCGGTGACAAACATGTAGGAGCTGTCTTCGCCCATATACTTGACATGTACGCGCTGGCCCTGGCTCAACACCAGGGGATGGTTGCCGGCAAAGGGAATAGGAACATAAATGCCCCTGTCGTCAATATCGTAAACCGTGCTGAAATAATTTTGGTTTTGATCGGTGGGAATAACCGTAACCTTTTGTCCGATCCTTAATTTTTCTACTGTCACACCCTCAGCTCCCTTACCCAAACAAACGCATTAGCTTGCCGAAAAAACTCTGCAGACCCCCGGGGGACTCGGCCTGCCGCCCCGCCAGCAAGCGGTTGGCAACCTGCACCAGGTGCTGGGCCGCCGGTGCCGCCGGTGCCTGCATAATAAAGGGCTGCTGCTGCTTAACTGCCTGCACCACCGTTTTGTCATCCGGCAGGAAACCCAGGTTGATGAGCCGCACTTGCAAAAACCGTTCGGTGGTGGTTTGCAGCGTTTGGTAGGTGCGCCAGGCCTCTTTTTCGTCCCCGGCCCGGTTTACCACCACCATAATTTGGTTGTGCACATTATATTTCGCCAGTATTTTAATCAACCCATAGGCATCCGTCAGGGATGTCGGTTCGGGCGTCAGCACCACCAGCGCTTCCTGGGCGGCGGCCACAAAACCCAGTACCGTCTTGGAGATGCCGGCGCCGGTATCCACCAGCACAAAATCAAAGCAGCGGTCCAGCTCCTGCAGGCCCCGCCCCAGCCTTTTTCTCGCCTGGTAGTCCAGGTTGGCCAGCTCCACAAATCCGGAGCCGCCGGAAATAACAGACACCCCGGCGGGGGCAACCGCTATAATTTCGATCATGCTTTTGCCGTTATACAAGTAATCATAAAGCGTATAGCGCGGCGATATGCCCAGCAGCACCTCGGCGTTGGCCATGCCTAAGTCAGCATCAAAAATGGCTGTGCGGTAACCGCGGCGGTTTAATCCCACCGCCAGGTTGACCGTCAGGTTGGTTTTGCCCACGCCGCCCTTGCCGCTGGTGACGGCAATCACCCTGGCCCCGGCATCGCCCGGCTGACTGACAGGCTGCAAAAAGTTAAAGTTGGGGCTCCGCATACGCATCGGCGCTCCTGAACAACAAATTGGCCAATTTCTTGGGATGTGCCCTGGCCAGGTCATCGGGAATGTTTTGCCCGTCGCTGTAATAGGCTATGGGCAGCCCGGTGCGGCTCACCACGTTGAGCAGGGAGCCCAGGGTTTCCGTTTCGTCAAGCCTGGTAAAGATAAATTTATTAAAGTGGGCCAGGCGAAATTCCTTAATGGTGCGAAACAAATCCCGGTCTTTGGTGCTGGCATTAAGCACCAGGAAAATATCGTGCGGGCCGGGTATCACTTCTAAAAAACCTTTTAATTCCAGCACCTGACCGGTATTTTTGGCTGACCGGCCCACAGTGTCAATTAACAGGTGATCCTTATCGGCATGGCTGTCAATGGCCTGACGCAATTCAGCCGGCGTCATCACCACTTCCACCGGCACATCCAAAGTATCGCCGTAAACCTTCAGGGGATCCTGGCAGCCGTAGCGGTAGGTATAAACAGTCAACAGGGCAATTTTTTTCTTGTGCAGCAGTTTCAGGCGGGTGGCCAGCTTAGCCAGCGTGGTGGTTTTGCCTACGCCGGGCTGCCCCACAAAGGTCATAAAACGAGCATCCGCTGCCTCGCGGTAAGCGGATTTTAATACTTCTGCCGTTTTGTTGATTAATAATAACTCTATCATATCATCGGTGGCCTGCTCCCGCACTTCCCGCAGGGCTGCTTCCAGCAGGACCCGGGCAATATTCTCTTGCACATCCATCTGCCGCAGCTTATCCAGCCAGCGCCGGTACATGTTATTTTTGCTGCGAAGCTCCATGCCTTTCACCTTCGTTTCCAGGTCTGATTCCGCCAGCTGCAGCAGCGCCTCATCCAACAGCGGTTGAAAACGGGTTTCCGGCAACTGCACCCGTTCCACAGCACCGTTAAAGGCAACAGCCTGCCGGCTTCTTACCGTTTGGTGGCCGAGCATATTAGCAGGCGGCAGGTTGGGCTGGGGCGGCTGGGACAGCGGATCCGGCTGAACCTTCACTTGCACAGCCGCCTCGGCCGGCGGCAGACTGGGGGGCTCCGGCACCGGCGTGTCATCCAGCACGGCGGTTACCTCCAGCTTTTTGCGCAGCCAACCCAGCCAGCCAGGCCCGTTAATTTTGTAGCTGCTGACTATCACCGCCTCAGGGCCCAAATCCTGTTTAATCAGCTGCAAGGCTTCTTGCATCCGGTTGACGGTATATTTTTTTATCTTCAATCAATACTCACCGTCCCAATGGCTTCCACATCTAAGTTGGCCGGTATTTCATTTAAGGAAAGCACAGCCAGGTTAGGCAGGTATCTCTCAATCAGCCGCCGGAAGGGCAAACGCACCCTGGGAGAACAAAGCACCACCGGGTTTAAGCCCCGCATGGTAACGTCTTCCACCACCGTGTTCAACTTGTCCAGCAGTTTTCTCACCAATTGGGGCTCCAGCACCGGGTAAGCACCGAACTGTGTGGGCTGAATGGCCTCCTGGACAGCTTGCTCCAGCCTGGGGTGCAGGGTAATCACCGACAGTTTGCCCCGGTCGTCGGTATAACGCTGGCAAATGGTGCGTGAAAGGCTCTGGCGGGCACAGTCGGTCAGGTAATCCGGGTCTTTATTGATCCGGGCACCGTCAGCCAGGGCTTCCAAAACGGTCACCAAATCCCGGATGGGCACCCTTTCTTTCAGCAGGTTTTGCAGCACCTTTTGAATCTCGCCCAGGGAAAGCATATCCGGCACCAGTTCTTCCACCACTGCCGGGTTCTTTTCTTTAACCACTTCAATAAGCTCTTTCACTTCTTGCCGGCCCAGCAACTCGTGAGCGTGCTGCTTAAGTATTTCGGTCAGGTGGGTTACCAGCACGGTGGAGCAATCTACCACCGTAAAACCATGCAATTCCACCAACTCCCGGTCTGCCCCGGCAACCCACCAGGCCGGCAGGTTAAAGGTGGGTTCGGTGGTGGGAATCCCGTTAAATTGCAATTCCTGTCCCAGGGGATCCATGGCCAGGTGGTGGCCCGGCATCAGCTCGCCGCTTGCCACTTCCACGCCGCGAATTTTAATAACATAGGCATTATAGGATAACTGCATGTTATCGCGGATGCGGATGGGCCGCACCAGGATGCCCATTTCCGCTGCACACTGCCGGCGCACGGCGGCCAGCCGCTGCAACAAGTCGCCCCCCTGGGACTCGTCGGTTAAAGCAATCAAGTTATAGCCAATCTCTATTTCCAGCGGGTCTACCTGGAAGTAGCTGAAAACATTTTCCGGCTCCCGCTTTTGCATTTTCTGGGCCTGCAGGGCCTGGGCCTGCTGTTCCGCCAAGGCCTGCCTGGTTCTCTCCCGGCTGACGGTTTTTGCGGCATAAAGCAGCACCGCGGCCATGGATAGGAATAAAAGGTTGGGCATGGCGGGAATTAAACCGATGAAGCCTAAAATAACGCCTGCCAGCAGCAGTACCCTGGGAAAATTTAAAAATTGCTTAGCAATATCTTTGCCAAAAGTACCCTCTGAAGTGGCCCGGGTAACCAGAATACCCGCCGCGGTAGAGATCAGCAGGGCAGGTATCTGGGCCACCAGGCCGTCGCCAATGGTTAAAATGGTAAACCGCTTCAATGCTTCTTCCATGGGCAGTCCCAGTTGAACTACGCCAATGACAAAACCGCCTAAAATATTGATAATTAGAATTACGATGCCGGCAATGGCATCTCCCCGCACAAATTTGCTGGCACCGTCCATGGCGCCAAAGAAATCTGCTTCTCGCTGCAGGCGTTCCCTTTTGGCCCGGGCTTCGTCCTCGGTGATCAAACCCGAGTTAAGGTCGGCGTCAATGCTCATCTGCTTGCCAGGCATAGCGTCCAGGGTAAAGCGGGCGCCCACTTCGGCCACCCGGCCGGAACCGTTGGTAATGACCACAAATTGGATTACGGTAATGATAATAAAAACCACTGCGCCCACCACATAGTTGCCGCCCACCACAAACTGGCCAAAGGCCTCAATCACTTTACCGGCAGCCCCTTCGCCCAAAATCAGGCGGGTAGAAGAAATGTTGAGAGCCAGCCGGTACAGCGTGGTTACCAGCAGCAGCGAGGGGAAAATGGAAAACTGCAGTGGCTCAGTGGTGAACATGGTAATCAGCATGATCACCAGCCCCAGCGACATGCTGAGAATAAGAAAGAAATCCAGCATGCCGGGTGGTAAGGGTACAATAATCAGCAGCACAATGCCGATGATTAAACCGGCAATGACCAGGTCGCTGTACTGTTTTAAATTGGCTGCCAGAGTTGACGGTGCTGCCACTTATCGATAACCTCCGGATTATGGTATGGCTGTGGCCTGCCGGGCTGCCGGAAAAGGCAGCCTTGTGGACAGGCAGAAACATCTAGAAACCCTTCTTGTTTTTTAAGCGGTACACCAGCGCCAGGATTTCAGCCACTGCCTGGTACATTTCCACCGGAATGGCCTGACCGGGTTCTACGCTGGCGTATAAAAAACGAGCCACCTCAACATTCTCAACCACCGGTACTTGATGCTGCCGGGCCACCTCTTTGATTTGCAAGGCCAGCCGGTCGCTGCCTTTGGCCACCACCACCGGGGCCTCCATGGGCGGTTCATATCTCAAGGCCACCGCATAGTGGGTGGGGTTGGTTACCACTACGGTGGCCCGGGGAACCTCCTTGCGCACCAGGTTCATCAGCAGCTGGCGCTGGCGCCGGCGCAGCCAGCCTTTAATCTGGGGATCCCCCTCGGTTTGCTTATATTCATCCTTGACCTCTTGTTTGGTCATGCGCATTTGCTTTTGAAAGGCATACCGCTGGTAAAGCAGGTCCAGCAGGGCAATGCCCAGGTAAACAACCGCTCCCCACAACATGACTTTGAGGGCCACCGTAAGCACCTGATTCAGCAGGGCAGAGGGCGGCAAGTGAAAAACGGCTAACAGGTTGGGCAATTCTCCCCTTACTGCGGCATAAACAGTCCAACCTACTATAATAATTTTTAATATCGATTTAACCAGTTCAAACATGGCGCGGCCGCTAAACATGTTTTTCAGCCCGTTCAGGGGGTTCAGCTTGTCCAAGCGGGGCTTGACGGCCTCCGGCGCCACAAGCAGGCCGATCTGGGCCATGTTAACCCCCAGCGCCACCACCGTCAGCACCAAGAAGAAAGGTATAAACACTGCAAAAACACTGACGGCAAAATCTATCAGTATCTGCACAAGGTAATTGTCCGGCTGCTGCTGATGCACAAAGCTGTTGAAATAACTGTAAAAATAAGCCCGGGTTTGGTTAAGCAGGCTGTCTTTGGCCAGCAGCGCAAACAGCCCGGCCGCCAGCAGCAGGACCGCCCCGTTGAGGTCGGCGCTTTTCGGCACCTGACCTTTCCGCCGGGCTTCCTGCAGCCGCCTGGGCGTCGCCTGTTCGGTTTTTTCCTGCGAACCCTCTGGCATCAGGCCAACCCCTTCATAAAAAGTAACAAATCCTTCTGCAAGGTTTCCAACATATATTTAAACAGGGAAGTCAGAGCCGGCAGCAGAACAGCCAGCACCGACAGTCCCGCCGCTATTTTCAAAGGAAATCCCAGTTGAAAAATATTTAACTGGGGAGCTGTTTTACCGATCAGGCCCATAGCCAGGTCGGTTATCACCAAAACAGCCACCACCGGAGCACAAATCTGCACCGCCAGGGCAAAAGTATCGGTAAAAATTCGTATCATAAGAAGCGTTATTTCTCCGTTAATGCCTGCGGAAGTCAACGGCACCAACCGGTAACTGTTTACCAGTGCCCGGATCAAGGCATGGTGTCCGTCCATGTTCATAAACAAAACCAAGGTCAGGAAAAAGAAAAAACGGGACAGCAGCGTGTTCATGCTGCCGCTTAAGGGATCCATAACCGCCGACATGGCAAAACCGATTTGAAAGTCCAGCAACTGCCCGGCCATCCTGGCAGCGTTAAAAACCAAGGTGCACACTAAGCCCAGGCCCAGCCCCACACCCGCTTCACCAAGCACAGCCAGGGCAAACTCCCAGACACCCTGCGGCAGTTCGGTGACAGCCGGCATTACCAGCGGCGTCACAAGAGCCGCCAAAATAAAGGACAGGCCGGCTTTTACCAGGGCCGGGATGCCCGGCAAGCTAAACAGGGCACAGGAAGCGACAAAGGAAGCCATGCGTATCAACACCAGAAAAAAAACCGTAATGTAAGCAAGATCCAGCACACCCTGCACCCCTAGCGGACCAGATTAGGTATTTGCTCATACAAGCGGCTGGTAAACTTTACCGCAATACTTAACAGCCAGCCGGCAGCAATCATTAAGGTAACAAAAACTGCCACCATTTTAGGCACAAAGGACAGGGTTTGTTCTTGAATCTGGGTGGTGGCCTGCAGGATGCCGATCACCAGTCCCACCAGCATGGCTACCCCAAGGGCGGGCAGGGATAAAATTACCACCATCATCAGGGCTTCCCGGGCCAGGTGCAATACATATGTCTGCGTCACTACCGCCCCTCCTAACAAAACTCAGGCGCCTGGCACCTAAGTTTTAAGTCATTCAAACTACCCCTTAGCGAAAACTCTCAACCAGGGATTTAACCACCAGGTACCAGCCGTCCACCATCACAAACAGCAGCAGCTTAAAGGGCAAAGACACCATCACCGGCGGCAGCATAAACATCCCCATGGACATCAGGGTACTGGCCACCACCATATCGATGATGAGAAAAGGCACAAACAAGATGAAGCCAATTTGAAAAGCGGTTTTCAGCTCGCTGATGACAAAGGCCGGTACCAGCACGGACATGGGCACTTCGCTGATGTTTCTGGGCTTCTCGGTTTTGGCCAAGCTAAGAAACAGCCCCAAATCCTTTTCCCTGGTCTGCCGGGACATGAAGCTGCGCAGTGGTTCGGCTGCTTTATCCACCGCCTGTTCATAGGTCAATTGGTTGGCTAAATAAGGTTGCACAGCCTGACGGTTAATATCCTGGTACACCGGCGCCATGATAAATACCGTCAGGAAAAGGGCCAGACCGATCAACACCTGGTTGGGCGGTGTCTGCTGGGTACCCAGGGCGCTGCGCAAAAAAGACAGCACCACAATAATCCGGGTAAAGGAGGTCAGCATCATCAAAAAGGCCGGCACCAGGGACAGCAGGGTTAAAAAAATCAGCAGTTTAACGCTGTCCACCACCTGCTGCGGCTGGCTGGCGGTTTCAATATTAAGGTTAATGTTAGGCAGCGGGATTAAGGGCTCGGCTGCCGCACCGCCGGGCCACATGAGCAATAAACATGCTGTCAAAATTAAGATGCTGTACCTGTTACTGTTCATCAGCCTGATCACTGGCCTGACACCCACTCCTGCTTTTTTCCTGCCGGTGCCGCCCGGGCAGGTATTGTTGTGACAACTGTTTCCACTGCTGCGCCAAAACTTTGGCAAAATCGTTCCCCGGCCCGGCAGCCGGTACCTCTGCCGGGTCGGGCAAAGCATCAAATTCTTTCAGCAAAGCAATACCCTTTTCCTGGTAAGCCACCAGGTAATAACGGCCGGCCAGCTCCACCAGGGCCAGCCCGCCTTTTGGGCCCAGGGGCAGGTATTCCACCAGCCGCAGGCGGCGGCCGCCGGCAGCGATGCCCCGGTTGCGGGCCAACCCATACTTAATGCTCAAATAAGCCAACACCAGCACCAGGGGCAGCAGGGTAATTAACTTGATAAACAACCAGAGGGTTTCACTGTCCATGGTTCACTCTCTCGCCCAGTCGTTTTGGCGGTAGGATTTTATTAATCCTGACGGCAAAATTATCGTTAACAACTATAATTTCCCCCAGGGCTGTTTTTTCCTCATTAATGTAAACATTTATTGCGTCGCCGGCAGACTTTTCCAGGTCAATCACCGAACCCACATCCAGATTCAGCACCTCACGGAATTTCATGGTCTTTTCGCCCAGTTCGGCGCTGATGGTCACCTTTACATCCTCAATATGGGCCAGGCCGGTTTTAATAGCACTGCCCGGCCGGGCTAAAGAATCCAGGGGAGAAAAGCGGACCTTTCTGACGGCCGCTTCCCCCCGGCCGGGTGTATCCTGAAGCTCACTCAGAAACTGCTCTATTTCTTTTTCCGTCATCATCTTGCATCACCCTTACTGAGTGAGATATTCCGAGAAATACACCCGGTGAATCTGGCCGTAATGGAGATTCTTGTTAATCTCATCTTTCAACTCTGCCGCCACTTTATCAATGCTGTCCGGCGGCTGCACATCCGCCAGCTTCTTCTTGCGGATAACCCGGATTATGCAGTCTTGCAAAACTACTTTGTTCTTCGAGAGTTCCTCGCCCAGCTTTTTGTTCTCTTTATTGGCTTCATATTCCAGCACCGGGGTGAGTCGCATGAAGTTGCTGCCGCCGGCATCAGCAAGGTTCACCAGCAGGCTGCCCATGCTGAAGGTTACCAGTTTTTCCGGATCCGGGCCTGCTTTGTTTGCGCCGGCCAGGGAGGCCTTCAGGTACATGTAGCCCCCGACGCCCAGCCCGGTTAAAAAGAGCAAAATAATTAATATGATCAGCAAGGTTTTAACGGTAAAGAATTTCTTCTTTGGCACCTGTGGTGCTGCTTGCTGCGGTGCTGCCGCCACTTGATACTCACCCTTTACTAATAATGTTCACCGGCTAAATATTGCTTACAGATTACCGCTTGAGCTGGATAAGTTCCTCCAGCAGGGTATCGGAGACCGTAATCACCCGGGCATTGGCCTGGTAGCCCCGCTGGGTGGTGATCATGTTGACGAATTCCTCACTGAGGTCCACGTTGGACATTTCAATATAGCCGGAGTTGATTTCGGCTTTCGCGCCGTCTGTAGCATGGTTGTTAGAGGCAATCTTTTCTGTGCCGCTGGCGGGACTGGTGGTAAAGAGGTTTTGCCCCAGTTTCACCAGCCCTTCCTGGTTGGGAAAGGTTGCCAGAGCCACCTGGGCAATAAACTCCACATCACCGGTTGTTTTATTGATGGCTGTGATGTAACCGTTTTTGTCTATACTTAAAGTACTAAGTTCGTGGGTGGTGGGGTTTATGGTAATTTTGCCCTCACCGCTGTTGGCAGCCGCCGGCTGCGTCGTACTGGGCATACCGCCGGTATAACCCAGCACCGCATACCCCCCTGAGTTAACCAGGTTATTATTTTGGTCCAGGAAGAAGATGCCTTCCCGGGTAAACATAGGATTGCCTGTTAAGTTGCCGCTGCTGTCCATAGCTTTGACAGCAAAGAACCCTTTGCCCTGAATGGCTAAATCCAGCGTGCGCCCGGTACTTTGCAGCGAACCCTGAACAAAGTTGTTGGATACACTGCCCACGTTTATGCCGGTGCCCAGTTGAGCCGGGTTGGTGCTGGTGCTGCCGGAGCGAATGGTCTGGCTGATGGCGTCAACAAAGTTGGTGCGGGACGATTTATAACCTACGGTATTAACGTTGGAAATATTATTGCCCACAGAATCCATGCGAATTTGGTGGTTTCTCAAGCCGGAAACCCCGGAGTAAAGCGACCGCAACATACAGGATATCCCCCTTCTTTTAGTTAACAATGAACCGCCTCAGTCGTTCGGCAGTTCAGCAGCCTCCTGACGGTCCAGCTGCTATTTAACGATGACAGCACTGTCAATATTGGTAAACACATGCTCCGCCATGTTTTTGCTGTCTACAGCGGTAATAATGGTCCGGTTAGCAACGCTGGCAATCAGTGCCAGGTCACCGTAAAGCACCAGCGAATCCCTGGCCCCTTTGGCCGCAGCCCTTTGCACAGCCTGGTTAATTTTGCTGAAGTCCTGTTCGGTCAGCACAATCTCTCTTTCCCGCAGCCTTTGCGCGGCATGGGCTGACAGCTTTACCTCCTGCTGCCGCCGGAACTCCTGGTGCAGCAACTCCTGAAAAGATAAATTGTTTTCCTTGAGCCTGTTAGCTTGTACCGTCTTGTTCGCCTGACTGCAGGGTTGCATCGGCAGCCGGCATTTGCTCTGAATTGTCACCGGTTGCTGCCCCTCCTTCTGTATTTTCGCCCGCGGCTTGCGTTAAGCCGCTAAAGGACACTACCTGGTCAAGGGTGTAGCTGTTATTGGCAACCCATATTTTGACCCCTTCTTTATCAACAGTTACCTTATCCACCTGGCCGCTCACAAGGGACGTATCCTTTGTCACAACCACCTGCCGCCCGATCAGAGTTGCCGCATGGTTTAATTGATTCATCTCCAACAGTTTGTTTATTGCTGTATTTAAATTAGTTAACTGCTCCAGCATGGTAAACTGTGCAATTTGACTGGCAAACTGGCTGGTATCCTGGGGACTGGTAGGATCCTGGTAACGCAGCTGGGTAATAAATAACTGCAGAAAAGCATCCTTATCCAGGGTTTGTTGGGTTTTCTTTTGTTTATCGGTTAAATAGACATTGTTGCTGCCGGCAGTATCGCTTACTTGCATCAAACCACCTCCTTACACTGTGAGATCAAGGCCTGCCATGGCAATGGCGCCCGTCCCGGTCGCTGGTGCGTTGGCGTCAGCCAACGGTTCCGCAAAATAAGCGCCGGACACCTTGTTTCTAAGGACCGCCGTCTTTTCCCAATGGGGCGACCTTTGCTGGTTGCTTTGGGAGTTTGACTGCCCTAAAAATACGGCAGCTTCACTGAGACGTATGTCCTGCTGGGCCAAAATTTCTTTTAATTGAGGGAAGGCCGCCTCGATGGCATCTTTGGCCGTCACGGTGGAGGCAATAAATTGCGCCGATAATTCCCCTTTCGACCAGGTTAGCTTAACCTGAACTTCCCCCAAATGAGCCGGCTGCAGTTTTATCCTAAGTACGGTGTGCTCGGGATTGTGCTGCAGCGTCAGGCTGCGTATCATTTCGCTGATTTTGGCCGGCAGTTGGCTTGCAGTCACCTCTTGCTGCGGCACCGGCTTGACTTGCTGACCGGTTTGCTCGGCCTGGTTGGCATTTATGGCAAAAGAATCCGGTTGGCTAACTAATGTCAATGGCTGGTCAAGTTTTGCCTGCCCAGTCAAAGGACCTTCCAAAACAGGGCGCTCGTGCCGAAGGTTTTCTTCAGTTCCAGCAATTAGAGGCATATGGTTGCTTGCCAACGTCTGATGGCTTTTTTCCCGGTTTAGCACATTGGCAACTGATACTAATTTATTGGCTTCCCCGTTGGCGGCAAGATTAACCCGGCCTGCCGCATCTGTTAAAACCGGAGCCGCAGTTGGTCGGTTCTCGTTTTTGTTATCTTGTAGCCCATTGCCAACAACCGCTTGCGGCGGCTGGTAAAACTGCGTCTTTTCGGGCATCGGCTGCTGTTTGGCTGCCGTTAAGCCATTGTGTTCAACCGTTGCTGCCTGTTTTTGCGCTGCCCCCCCTGTGTCAACAACTGACCCGTCAGCTTGACCATACCGGCCGGCAAGCGGCTTCTGCTGCACAAAACCTTGAGCAGGCGCCAAATTATGATGAATAACGCTTTGAGCCGTGTCCAGCAACCGGTGGCCGGTCAGCTCCGGTTGATTAATCGAGCTAAGTTCCTCAAAACCGGACGAGTTAATTGCCGGAACTGCCTCTGTAGCCCCGTTGTCCTTAAAGAAAGCCGCTGCCTGCATATAAATCTGACTTTGCTCATGTTTATCAGGCGGCAAATGGCCTTCTGTTTGAGCAAATGTTTGAGCAAATACAGGGGCAAAGTCCGCCTTATACTGCAGTACGGGCATATCCGGTTCAGTAAAACTGACCATGTTTTCAGCACTTTGCCGTATCACCCCTGCCCCCGGCCTGGCTTGACCGCTTATAACCGCACCCTGGTCACCGTCCCAAAGACCTGACTTAACAGACGCCGCCCCGGCTGTTTCTTCCGCCAAGGCCTGTTCTTCCCGTACGGCCGGCGCCGGTTGTGCATTGAGCAACAGGGCCAGCAACAGTTCCCCGAAGCCCTCGCCTTGCTCGTTTGACTTCTCTCCCGGCAAGCTGAACGGAATTCCCGGCCATACTTTACCTGTTTCTTTACCTATCTCCAAATTTTCACCTCCTTTCACGCACCGGTTTTATTTAACCTGGGTTCTGCCATAACCCAGGGTGGCCAGTTCATCAATTTCCTTTTGTTCTACCAGGGCTAACCAGGCCTGGAACTCAGCTGCCTGTTTCTCCTTGAGCTTTTCCAGCACCAGCCGCTCCTGGCGAGCCTGCATGGCCGACCTGCGCCTGAGCTGCAGGATTTCCTCCGCCCGCTGCAGGTGTCTTTGCTGTGTCACAATGGTTTGCTGCAGGTATTCGAGATAAAGCATCGACTGCATTTGCTCACCCGGGTTTTGCACAGCGGCGCTGTAGGACATGGTTTGCTTTAGTTTTTCCCGGGAGGCTTTTAATGCCTGCTCCCACCGGTCACAATCCTGCCGGGCAGCGGCCAGTTCCCGCAAAGCCTGTTCTTCCTGCTTAATTTTTTGCTGCAGCACCTGTTCCAGCCGGAAGTGAAATTTCGGCAAATTAATCTACCCCCTGCCCGCCAGGGCTGCCAATTGGTTTAAGGTTTCTTCGTAACTGCTGTACTCTGACGGCGTTTGTTTAAGAAAACGGATGATGCTGTCGTGTTTCTCGATGGCTTCGTCAATCTTGGGGTTGGACCCCTTTACATAGGCCCCGATATTAATTAAATCTTCCGCTTGGTTGTAAGTCGCCAGCAAGTCCCTCAGCAGGCCGGCCCGGGCTTTATGTTCCTCGGCAGCCAGTTCCGGCATCAGGCGGCTGACGCTTTGCAAAACATCAATGGCCGGATAGTGGTTGGCGGCGGCCAAACGGCGGGTTAACACGATATGGCCGTCCAAAATGCCCCTGACAGCGTCGGCAATGGGTTCATTAAGGTCATCCCCGTCCACCAGCACGGTATAAAAGGCGGTAACAGAACCCCTTTGGCCCATGCCGGAGCGTTCTAACAGCCGGGGCAGCAAGGCAAACACCGACGGGGTATAGCCTTTGGTGGCCGGCGGTTCGCCTACCGCCAGTCCTACTTCCCGCTGGGCCATGGCAAAGCGGGTTACCGAATCCATCAGCAGCATGACATCCAGTCCCTGATCCCGGAAATACTCGGCAATGGCGGTGGCCACAAAGGCCCCCTTCAGCCGCACCAGGGCCGGCTGGTCGGAGGTGGCAGCCACAATAACAGACTTGGCCAGACCTGCCGGGCCCAGGTCTTCCTCCAGGAACTCCAGCACCTCGCGGCCCCGCTCACCAATCAGCCCGATGACATTGACATCCGCACTGCCGTGCCGGGCAATCATGCCCAGCAAGGTGCTCTTGCCCACCCCGCTGCCGGCAAAAATGCCCATGCGCTGGCCCCGGCCGCAGGTGAGCAGGCCGTCCACCGCCCGTACCCCGGTGGGCAATACAGTTTGGATGCGCTGCCTTTGCAGCGGCTGGGGCGGGCGGTTGTCCACCGGAAAATCCTCGCCCGGCTCATCCGCCGCGGCATTAAAGGGCCGGCCCAGGCCGTCCAGCACTTTGCCCAGCAAATGGCGACCCACTTTGACGGTCAGCTGGCGACCGGTAGGCACCACAGCACTGCCCGGGTAAATGCCCCGCAGCTCGCCCAATGGCATGAGCAGGGAGTGCCGGTCCCGAAACCCCACCACCTCTGCTTTAACCGGCGCCGCATCCTGCACCACAATATCGCACACTTCGCCGATGCGGGCAATAATGCCTTGCACCTCAATCATCAGGCCGATAACCCGGGTAACCTGGCCTATTGGCTTAATTACCCTGGCCCGGCTGACCCTTTCTTTATAAGGGGCAAGATTAATCGCAACCTGCTCCTGCATGCTTATTCCTCCCGGCCGTACAGTGTCTTTAGCATTTCCTGCCAGCGTGTTTCCAGGGTGGCGTCCACCTGCCCCTGGTCGGTTTCGATGCGGCAGCCGCCGGGACTGACGGCATTGTCTGCCAGGATGTTTAATTCCACCCGGCCGGGCAATCCCTGCAGCAGCCGGTGGCGCTCTTGTTCCACCAAAGCCAGATCCGCCTGGTTGACATACATATTAACCAGGGGGCGGTTTTTCACCAGTTCCATACACTCCCGGGCAACGGCCATAATGGTTTGCGGTTCCACCGCCAACTGGGTCATCACCAGCCGTTCGGCAATATCCACCGCCAGATCCACCAGCTCCTGTTCCAGATTATCCAGGGTGCGCTGCCGGATGGCCCGGGCCTGCTCCAACACCTGGCGAGCCTGGCTACGAATACTGTCGGCTTCCTGCCGGGCGGCTTCCATGCCCTCCTGCCAGCCCTGCTGCCTGGCTGCCGCTTTTATTTGCCGGGCCTCTGATTGCGCCTCGGCTTGGGCTTGCGCCAGCAAGGCCGCCGCCTCCTGCTCGGCCCGGGCCACCAGTTCTGCCGCCTGCTGCCTGGCTGCCGCCAGCAGCCGGGCCGGGTCGGGCGTTTCGTCGGGCGCCGGCGGCGGCGACAGCTGCCGCAAAGGCAACACTTGATCACCCTGGTCCAGGGCAGCGCTTTTGATCACCCTAAACAAGGATAGCATCCTCCCCGCCGCGGGAAATGACAATTTCGCCCGCTTCTTCCAGCTTTCTGATGACATTGACAATGCGCTGCTGGGCTTCTTCCACTTCTTTTAAGCGCACCGGCCCCATATAATCAATTTCTTCCTTCAGCATATCAGCAGCCCGTTTGGACATATTCTTGAAGATACGGTTGTTTACCTCCTGGTTGGCGCCCTTCATGGCCAGGGCCAGGTCTTTGTTATCCACTTCCCGCAGCACTTTTTGTATGGATATGTCATGCAGCTTGACAATATCTTCAAAGATAAACATCATACGGCGCACTTCTTCGCTGAGGGTGGGATCAGCCTGTTCCAACTGCTCGAAGATGGCTTTTTCGGTGGCCCGGTCCACCCGGTTGAGGATGTTGACCAGGCACTGGACGCCGCCCACCACGGTTTCTTCGTGCTGCGCCACCGAAGCCAGTTTCTTCTCCAGCACCTTTTCCACTTCTTTGGCCACTTCGGGCGAAATCCTGTCCAGGATAGCCACCCGCCGGGCCACCTCGCTTTGCACCTGGGGATCCAGTTCAGACAAGATAACTGCCGCCTGATCCGGCTTTAAATATGAAAGCACAAAGGCGATGGTCTGGGGATGCTCCTCCCGGATAAAACTTAAAATATGCCTGGGGTCGGTCTTGCGCAGGGAGCCAAAGGGCACCGACTGCATGGTGGAACTGATTCTTTCCAAAATTTCGGAACCCTTCTGGTAACCGTAGGTTTTTTCCAGCAGTTCCCTGGCATAATTGACACCGCCGTTTAAGAGATAGTCCCTGGCCTGCAGCAAGTATATAAATTCTTCAATAACCTGCTTTTGAATCTCGTTGGGCACCTTATCCATTTCCGCAATGGCAGCGGTGATGCGTTCCACTTCCTCCTCGGTAAACTCGTGCTTTAAAAGCCTGGAAGAAATGTCGGCCCCCAGGGAGATCAGCAATATCGCTGCTTTTTGTTCACCGGTCAGTTTGTCGTAATTCATGGATCTAACCCCTTATTCCCTCAGCCATACTTTCAATACGGAAGCCACATCGTCCGGCCGTTCTTCCGCCAAATCTTTCAGCTGTTTTTGTTTGTCTTTGGGCGGCGGGATCTCCCACGCCGGTTCATCTGCTGCGGTATCCTGCGGCGGGGCTGCTGCCTCAGGATACCCCTGGATTGCCTCGGTTTGTGCCTGCAATTTTTGGCGGCGGCGCCGGCGCACCAGGAAAATTATCAGGCCCAGCAGCAATAAGCCCCCGGCGGCGGCAGCCGCCATCAAATATAGTTGCTTTTTATCCTGCTGTGCTTGAGCCGTTGTTTGGTCGCCCAGGTCATACTGGCCGCGGTCAAAGGGCATGGAAGCAACAGTAATTTGGTCGCCCCGTTGTTGATCGAAACCGATGGCGGCGCTGACAATCCGCTGCACCTGGTTTTCATCCAGGCCTTTGACGGCATCATCCACCACCACCGAGGTGGATATTCTTACCACCCTGCCGGGAGCCTGCACTACCGTGCCCACCCGGGTGCTGTTTTGATAATTTCTTGTGTCATCACTTTTTTGGTAGCTGTTTTCGCCGGCAACCTGGCCGGGAATACTTTGCCCGGGCATTTGGGCGGTTGAACCGGCTATGCCGCCGCCGCTGCCGTCGCTGCCGCTTTCCTTGATGCTGCGTTCGCTGACCAGCGGCCCTGCGGTCACTTCGGTTGTGTTGGTCTGCTGCTGGCTGAAATCCAGCTCGGCGGTCACCATGGCCACCGCTTTATTGGGTCCCAGCACCCGGGTCAGCATGGCTTGCACCCGGTTTTCCAGCTCCCTTTCAAAAGCCCGGCGTATCTGCAGCTGGCGCTCCACGGCACTGCCGGAAAACCCGCCAGCCCCCAGGTTACCGTCCTCTTTCAAGAAATCGTTTAAAACATTGCCTTCAGTGTCAATGATATGTACGTTTTCCGTCTTGTCAGCCCGGCCACACTGCCAACAATCAAATACGCAGAGGCCTTTCCTACCTCGTTCGGGTTTCGTAGTTGGTCGGCCCGGCCTTCTAACTTAAAGTACACCACCGACGGCCGAGGCGGTGCCTTCCTCCTCAATAAAAACGCTTTTCGGGGGGATCACCAGGTGTACCCGGGCTTGTTTCCACCCTTTCAACACTGGTAATGGTGGCCCGGAGTTCTTCCTGCAGGGCCCTTTGTTATGATATTTGCTGCTCAAAGTCGGTTTCCCCGAATTTGCTTTTGTCAAACAGTTCAAAGCCCTGATCCACGCCTGTTAAGACGCCGTCGCCGGCCAGCTTCACCCTGACCTCATCCACTTTATCCTTGGGCACCAGGATGGGTTGTACCCTGGTCTGTCAGCCGGTAAGGCACCTTCTGGTTGTCCAGCTGGGCTACAATCCCGCCGGCTTCCCGGGGCTCTAAACCGGCCAGTAAAACAGCATAGTCGGGACGGATAAAAACGGTAGCCAAATACAGCGAACCTGCCAGGATAACTGCGCTAACCAGAATGATTAAAGCCTTTGTTTTTTGGTTGGTTGCCTGCCACCGCTGTTTTAATTTATCCAGCAGGTCTCGAAAATTCACGTTACCACCTCAAAGGGGATTATAACTGCATGCGAGATATTTCCTGATATGCTTCGACAATTTTATTGCGCACTTCCACCGCCAGCTGCATGGTCAGCTTGGCTTCCTGCATGGCAATGGTCACCTGGTGCAAATCCTGGATCTCCCCCACCAGGAACTTTTGTACCGCTTCATCGGCTTTCAGTTCTGCCTGGTTCAATTTATCAACAGCTTTATTTAATACCCCGGCAAAACTTTCCTTGCCTGCGTATGTTTCTTTAGCAAGCATGTCCGGCGCCTGCAGGGGGATCGCCACCGGCATAACTTTCATTGCTTACAACCTCCTAGCTGCGGGAAATTTCCAGGGCCTTCAAGGCCATGCTCTTGGCTGCATTGAGGGCGGCCGCATTGGCTTCGTAGGTGCGGCTGGCAGTAATCATATCGATCATTTCGTTAACAATATTGATGTTGGGATAGGCCACATTGCCCTGCTCGTCTGCCAGCGGGTGGCTGGGGTCGTTGACAATGCGGGGCGGCGCCGGGTCTTCCACAATGGCCTTGACCCGCACCCCTAAGCCCCGGGGCTGCTGCTCATCGGCCGCCATGGTCTGCCGCAGCTGCTCGGCAAACAGGGGCATCTTGCGGCGGTACACCGGACTGGCGGGGTCGTTGGGCCGGCCGGGGGTATTCATGTTGGCAATGTTGTTGGCGATTAAATCTAACCGCAGGCGCTCGGATGTCATGCCGGAAGCGCTGATGCGAAAGGTATCAAACAATCCCATAGCTGCTACCTCCTGCCGCCGATTACCAGGCTTAGAATATTATAGCGGTCAATTAAACCCTGGCCAAGCAGGTCGTACTGAATGGTGGCGGCTGCCAGGTTGACCATTTCTTCGTCAATATCCACGTTGTTGCCGTCGTAGCGCATGGTGCTGTCCTTTACCTGCTTTACCTCCGGCTTAACCGCCGGGCCGGCCGTCCCCATATGCAGCGGGTGAGTGCCTTTAAGGGGAACGCCTTCTTTGCTCAGCGCGGCCTTGAGGCGGTCTTCAAAACTGACGTAAGACTTCTTAAAGCCGGGCGTGTTCAGGTTGGCCAGGTTGTGGGCAATTACCCGCTGGCGCAGGGAACCGGCATCCAACCCTTGTTTCAGGACATTAATGACGGGGCTGTCGAAAATATGCATGCTGTTCACCCCCGAGTAAATTTTTCTTAAAACAATCTAAAGATGCAGTTTAATTTTACGATAACATGGTTAAGGAACAATGTGGATTAAGGTTAAAAGTCTGAAAACACCGCACCATCTGATAAAATTCTACTTTCTGTAAAAAAAACCTGCCGCCGCACAGCCGGTTGTTAAAATTTTAGCGCCCCGCACCCGCTTTATGGCATTACAAATCAGCAACGGCAAACCTTGGCGGCGCTGATAAGCCCCTTTATCAATCCGGCCGGCATTACTCTGGGTTATTGTTATAGTAAAGACGATTTTAATTTTATCTTTGTTCTTAACTTTGTTGTCTTATTTGTTGTATTTTGTCATAATACTTTTTCTAATTTTATTGTAAAACATGTCAAAATGTCCAGATATAACCATAAGACTATGGTCTAAAAAGTATAGGACCATAGTCTTATGGTTTTTTATCCTGCCTGCAGGATCTTTTTAGTTAGGGCGACGGTTTTTTCCACAGCTTCATCAGTCAGGGCCGGGTCGACGGGCAGGTTGATAACCCGGCTGTAAAAATCTTCCGCCCGGGGGCAGAGGGGCCCTTCAATGGTGCAAATATCCGGATGGCCCTGCCAGAGGTAAATGGGGTGCAGGTAGATGGGATAGTACTGCACAGTGGCCTGGACACCCCGGGCCAGGAGTTGCTCCACCAGCCGGCGTCGTTGCGGCTTTACCCGGTCTGGTAAAAGAAGGGGCAAGCTGTACCAGGCCGCCTGCGGCACTAGCTGCGGCGGCGGCAGGCGCCACTCCGCTTCTTGCCGCAGGGCCTCATAATAGGCGGCAGCCACTGCCCGGCGGCGCTGCAGCTGCTCTGCCAGGCGGGGCAGCTGCTGCAGGCCCAGGCTCGCCTGCAGGCCGGTCATGCGGTAGTTATACCCGATTTCCTGGGCTTCAAAATGCCAGGGGCCTTCCTCTTTAACCAGCCCCTCGCGGGCCAGCATCAGGCCGGTATCCCGGAACAGGGTCAGCCAGTGGTAATATTCTTCCGAATCGGTTACCACCATGCCGCCCAGCTCGGTATAAAGACTCTGGGGATGAGAAAAATCAAACACGGTTAACGGGCTTAAAGTGCCCACCGGGCGACCGCCGCATACCGCCCCCAGCCCCTGGGAAGCATCTTCAATCAAGACAATATCCCTGTCCCGCAGCAGTTGCTGCAGCTCTGCCACAGGGCAGGGCAGGCCGGCATAATGGGTGGCAATGACCGCTTTGGTTTTGCCGGACAGCCGCCACTTAACCGCGGCGGGATCCAGGCAGCCGGTTTGCGGGTCGATGTCGGTATAAATTGGTACGCCGTCCAGGTAGCGAATGGCGTGGGCCACTTCCGGGTGGGCCAGGGGGGATAAAATTACCTCATCCTGGTGGCTGATCCCGGCTGCATACAGGGCCGCATGCAGGGCCGCCGTACCGTTGGCCACCGCCACCGCGTATTTAACGTCAAGGTAACGGGCAAAGGCGGTTTCAAATTCTCTTACTTTTTGTTGCGGGTTGTGCATTGGCCTTATCTCCTTATCTAAGGGGTATCAGGTTTTATTATATACCAATCAGGCCCGCCCGGGTTAACAAATGCAAGTGTTGCTGTCGTGATAAAAGTAATTCCCTGGCAAAAGCAAGCATCCCGCCCCACTTTTCAGTGAAACGGGATGTTTTTTCATGAGAAGCGGCCTTATAGGGGCAATCCCTTTAAGCCGCCCTCCGTCAGGCAAACTTATCCACCACCAGGCCGAGCATTTCTTTAAAGTACGCCACCATGTTCAGCACCCGTTCGGGCGGTATTTCTCTGATTACCGAATGGTCTTTGGTGTTGATGATTTTGACGATATACTCGCCGCTTTTTTCGTGCAGCTGGAAGCGCAGCTCCGTGCCATAGGTTTCCAGGGTTTTGTTCATCTTATGCACAGCCTGCTGCACCGACTCGGCTTTTAAAGGCTGCTCCTCCGGTTCAGGCCGGCCGCCCCCTTCTTCCTTGGCAGCCGCAGCAGCTGCCTGCTCGGCTTGCCGGGCGGTCAGTTGCTCGTTAGCCGGCCGTTGCATATAGTCTGCTGTTTTTACCGCTGCGCTGATTGCTTCCAACAAATCTAATTCACCTCCCGCACCGGTCTACTTTTTTTTATCAATGAAACAGCCGCAGCTGCCGGGCACCGGCGCCATCCCGTAGGCCTGCCGCACGGCCTTGCCGCCGCTCAGTTCCTTCAGCTTTTGCCTGACCACGGTTAATTCCCTAACCAGGCGGGTTTTATTTGCTTCATCAAGCTCAATAATTTGCTGTAGCAAGCTGTTTATGTGGGCCGGTGTTTCGGCCGGCAGCGGGTTGCCGGAAACACCGGCAAGCAAGCTGATGTCCCGGTCGAGCCGGTCAACCTGATCCATCAACCGCTGCCTGGCCGCCAGCAATTCAGCCAATTGGTCCGGTTCATCCTGTTCCAGGACAACCGCCAGTTGCCGGGTAAGGGCCAGGATTTGCTCCAACCGCTGTTTTTTTTGATTATACAACTCCGCCGGCTGCACCTTGCTAACTCCCCGCTGCCACGCCGGTCTTCACCTGTTTGACCGCCTGCACCCAGGTATCCCGCAGTTCTGCCGCATAGCCGGCAATTTCCCGGAGAATCTCCGGATCCTTCTTAATATTGGCTTCCACCAAGCGGCGGTTCATGTAGTCGTACATCAGCTGCAAGTTTTGCCCCACTTCATAGCTTGTGTCCAGGGTATCCAGCAGGTGGGCGATGATATCCTGGGCGTGGGTAATGCACCGGTGCGCCGCCTCAATATCTTTCTTTTCCACTGACTCCCGGGCCAGCTTTAAATCCTTCACCAGCCTTTGATAAAGCATGGTGGTTAACTCTTCCGGCGCCGCACTTAAAACAGCGTTTTGCTGATAGCTTTTGTACGGATCCTTGGCAATCATACCGCTTTCCCCCTTATGATTAATTACCGCTGCCAAACTGCTGGGCCAGCCAGGCGCTCTGGCTGTTCATTTTGTTAATGGCTGTTTCCAGAGCTGTAAATTTTTTCCAATATCTGTCCTCAATTTCTTCTAATCTGTCTTCCCAGGTATCTATTTCTTTATCCAAACTGCTGATTTGCTTGCCTAATACGCTGTTGTCCACCAGGCTGTAGCCGGAAGCAGCCCCGGCTTTATTGGTTATGGTATTTATAGCAGCTGTCAGTTCATCATATAACCTTACCGCCAGCCCCTTATTGCTGTAAGTATCAGAATTATTGGTAAATAACTGCAGCACCGCCTCGGGGTTGGCTGTAATGGCCTCCTTCAGCTTGGACTCATCAAGGTAAAGCTTGCCCTTTTCGGTATAGCTTAGTGTTTTAATGCCAATTTCCGCCAAGGTGTCGTAGTTGCTGTTACTTACGCCGCTCACGGATGTGCTGACGGCATTACGCAACTTGCTGACAATGCCTGATAAAACAGTATCATTTTTCAATAAGCCGCTTTTAGCCTTTTCTTCCCACTTCTTTTCCTGTTCGTCGCTCAGTTGTTCCCGCTGGTCGTCGGTCAGGGGCAGGTAGTCCTTGTATTTTTCTTCACTCAGCTTGGTATTGATTTTTTCCAGGGTACTGTTGTAAAGGTCGACAAAGCTTTTAACGGCATTAAAAACCGCCTCTGTATCATGAGCCACAGTAATATTTACCGTTTCACCGGGTGATGCGCCGGTTAAATTAAAGTTGATGCCGGCCAGGGTAAACTGGTTGGCGGACTGGCCGGTGATGGTTGTGCCGTTAAATACAAAGGAGGCGTTTGTACCGCCGGCTTCATCAATGCCGTTGGCAGGGTCGCCGTCGCTGTCCAGCTTTAACTTATCGCCCAGCAGCTCGTAAACCTGATCGGCAAAACCGTCTACGGCAGTAAAATTAATTTTTTGTTCGGCACCGGTACGGTTGGAAAAAACAAACATGCGGTTAACGGTTTTATCAAAAAAAGCGGTTACCCCGGCGCCGGTTTTGCCGTCCGGCAGCTTGGCCCCGTTTATTTTGGCCACCAGAGAATCAATGGTGTCACTGTCCGGGTTAATCTCGATTTCCTGGCTGCCGTTGACGGTAAATTTGAAAGCCCCGCTCCCGGTGAGCCCCAGCTGCTCCTTCAAGGTGGCAGCCTCTTTGTTAAAGGCTACTTCCGCGGTGCTGTTCATAGTGGCAGCGCTGGCCAGGGCCGTTACCTGCAAGGTATAGTTGCCCGGCACCGCAGCGGATGTAGCAGTAGCCTTAACAATACTCTCGTTGGAGGAAGCAGCTTTTTTTACTAAATAGGTGCCCTGCAGCTTCATAGTGAACACATTGTCCCGCAGGGCCCGCAGGGAGTTGTTAATATCCCGGTAGTCTTCCCGCTGCCACTCGGCAATTTGCTTTTTTTGCTTAATTTTATCCACCTTCAGGCGCTGCACTTTCATTAAGTCGCTGACCATCTGGTCTATATCCAAACCGGTGGCTAAACCGCCGATACGCAAATTAGATCCCATACTACCCCGCCTTTCGCAGATTCCTACAACAAAATTCGGCTGTTTGCTGTGACTCTTGAGGGTTTGTATGGTAAATTATAAACAGGCAAAAAACATTTTTTCAATTAACCCAGGGGATGAAAAAACATTTAGCCGTGCTTAAAACAAACTCCGCTACAGTTTGAATGAAACGTGGGTGCTGCATCATGCCGGCACCGGACAAATAAGGAGGCATTACTTTGGATCAAACAACCGCAAACGGTGTGAAAATAACCTTTGAGCAAGGCCTGCCGGGGTTTGAAGAACTGCGTGCATTTTATATCAGCAAGCCCCTGGCGGACAGCCCCTTTTACTACCTGCAGGCCGCCCCGCCGGAGGACATTTGCCTCTTGTTAATTAATCCCTTTGAAGTAACCACCGCCTATGAATTCAACTTGCCCGAAGCGGTTTTAGCCGTACTGGAGATTAAAGAACCGGCGGATGTGGCGGTTTTTAATGTGGTTAACGCCCGGCAGGGCCTGGCCAACGCCACTGTCAACCTGCAGGCCCCGGTGGTTATTAATGTGCGGCAGCAAAAAGGCATGCAGGTGGTGCTGAACGAACCCGCCTGGCAAGTGCGGGAACCATTAAGCAACCTGCTGCAGGGAAAGGTGGGCCAAGCATGCTGATTCTCTCGCGCAAAAAAAAAGAAGCCATCCACATCGGGGATGACATTACAGTAACTATTTTAGAGGTAGCCGGTGATACCATTAAGCTGGGCATTACCGCCCCCAGGCATATTCAAATTTTGCGCAGCGAGGTGCTGCAGGCCATCCGGCAGGAAAACCGGCAAGCTGCCGCCTGCCCGGTAAGGATGCTGGATATTAACAAGCTGCTGGAACAGGAAAAAACGCCGGAAGAAAAGTAACGTTTGCAAGCAGCCCGCAAAATCGGCAATCGCCGGCGCATGCTTGCAGTTGGAGTGTTGCATAATGCACCTTGACGACAAAGCAATTTCAATCATTAAACAGTACCTGGCTGAAAAAATAGCGCCTTATCTGATTATCTTGTTTGGCTCAGCCGCCGACGGGCGCCTGATGGCCGACAGTGACATTGATATTGCCTTTTTAAGCGAGCAAAAATTCAGCGACTATGAAGTTTTTTTGACCGGTCAGGGCCTGGCAGATCTTTTAAACCGGGACATCGACCTGGTGGATTTAGAAAAAGCATCTACCGTTTTTCAAGCCAGGGTTTTAAGTACCGGCAAAATTATTTATTCAAAGGATGAAAACAAGCGTATGTTCTTTTATATGCTTGTTTATAAAAAATACGCCAAGTTAAATGAGGAGCGACAGTGCATTTTAAAGAAAATTGAGGAAAGTGGTTGCCATGATTAATGATGTCATTTTAAATAAAACCCAAGTCATTAAGCGTTGTAAGAAAAGAATCCAGGAAGAATATGATAATAATTTTCAGAATTTATTAAACTATACCAGGCAGGATTCGATTATATTAAACATCCAGCGGGCTTGCGAGGCTGCCATCGACCTGGCCATGCATGTGGTAGCCGAGAAGAAATTGGGCTTGCCTCAAAGCAGCCGGCAAGCCTTTGACTTGCTTTATGAAAACGGTTTGATTGAAAGGGAACTGTCGGAACGGTTAAAAGCCATGGTAGGTTTTCGCAACATAGCCGTGCACGATTACCAGTCTGTTAATCTTAATATACTGCAAAAAATTATTGAAAACCACCTTGCTGATCTGGAGACCTTTGCCGGTATATTAGTAAAGCTGGATGGTTAGGTAACCGTATAGCTAACTACCATCTTAAATTTCTGTAGCACACTTTTTTGGTGTTTTTAAACGATAACGGGTTCAAATTCGCCTTCTATGCCATGGGAAACAGTCAAGTCTATCTGACCATATTTCCTCCTGACTTGCTTCTTGCTGTGGCCATTGCGGCGGTTGGGTGGTTTCTTGTTCTTAATATCATTCTTTTCGTAACCTAGGCTTTCATCTAGCTCGGCTTCAAGCATCTCCTGTAGTGTGTCGGCGAACAGCTCTTTTAGTGCATTCTGTATGTCTATTACGGACTTCAGGTTGTTTTCTTTGATAAATGACGGAGTTAATTTTTGTCCATGAGTGAATATGCTTTTCCTACCTTTCCTTGATATTGTAATTGAGGAAAGGACAAAAGCACAATTTATTTTACACTCTCACCAAAATTAATGGCCGTTTTTTGCCAAAAGTATTGACCGCTTACAAAGGCCTATAAGTTTTGCAATTCGCCGTGCTCTATTTTTAGTTTGTCATAAACATAAAATTTTATACACCAACTATACAATACTCCTTACACTTCCTTCAAACTTGAGTATTACTCCTTATCTAACAATTTAACAATGTTTTTTAAGCTTATCAATAATTTAGGCATGTACTCTTCCTTTGCTTTAATAAAGCGGTTTACAATTTGTTTATAATTAATTTCTATTAACTTGATCCGATCTAAAATTTCCCCAGCATGTACTTTATCAGTAGAAATTATTAGATCATTACTCTCAACAGTCTCTGCAAAATCAAAACATTTACCTCTGTATGCTAACGATATAAATGGTCGACCCACTGCAGCTGATATTATATTAGCATGTAATTTTATATTTATAGTTAAAAAAGAATCATTAATTAGTTTAACAAGTTTATTTGCGTCATAAACTTGATTTATAACTGTCAAATTACTTTCTGTGAATTTGCTGCCAAGCCTTTGAACAACTTCAATATCTTCTACCCATATTGGATATATGACTATGTCATATCCTTTATTAAGCAAGATCTGTATTGTTATCTCTAATTGTTCCTCTAATTTTTCTTCGTTACCGCCAAAAATATTATTATATGAGGTCCCCCAATTTACCAAAATTTTTCTATTATTAGGTTGGCTTATCGAGTTGGTGTATATTAGTGCTGGATCACCAACTATTTGCACCTTATAGGGCTCAACGCCTATATTTATTAGTACTTCCTTCGTTAAAGGACCTCGAACTGAAATATATTTCATATAACTTGTTATTTCCATAATCTTTGTTTTCAAGTCATCATTTAACCATACTCTTGTGTCATTAATCTTGCCAACATCCTCTGAAGTATATAAGCCATCAATTCCGGTACCCCAAGATATTAGGGGTATATTTAATTCCTTTGCTTTTAAGCACAGATCAATCCAGTAAGGAATATTAAATAATGATCCCCCACCTAATACGACTAAATCATAAACTTTTAAATCCCATGTATAATTATTAATTGGCAAATATCCATCAATGTTAACTTCATAATCATTTGCATTTCTATCGAAGAACTGATAAAACAACCTTTTAAAAAGAGTATATAAAATATCGTCTCCTACGTTACCCCTTCCTAACCAACCCAAATATAAAATATTTTTAACTCTATTCATTAATTCACAACCTTTTTATAAGACATAATATATTTTGAGTCAGGGAAATAAAGAATTGCTTTGTCAACCAGTTCTTTAAGAAGTTGTTGGTTATTTAATTTTTTACAGATTTCTATAGGTGTTTCATACACTCTAAAGTCCATAGGGTTAATTTTTAGAGCATCAATAAAAAACTCAAGTGCAAGATCTAACTGACCAGTTTTGTACAAACAATCTGCCATTTTTACTAAAATGTCAGCCAATTTATGTGAAGGCAAGATATTATCTTTTTCTATGTATTTATGGAACATTTCTACTGCATAACTATATTGCCCATAATAATAACATAACTCTGCAACTTCTTGAATAATATCCATATTTTCGATTATATCATTAAAAATAGTCAACTTGTCAATTTTAGATAATTTAATCATTTCTTGAAAAACATCAAGAAGAACATACTTGTCAGATTTTAAAAATGATACGTCTTCTTTTAGATACCATTGAATAAATCTTTTTAATGAAGGCTTTACGATTTTCTTAAGCCTGCATAAACTCTCCTCATCTTTAGCTAAAATAGAAGCTATTGTTCCTTTAATAGCAAATCTAGTGTCATATGCATGTAGATACAGCTGATTAAACTTCATTGCTGCACTATCATATTTATCATTTAACATATCAATATCGGCTGATTCCTTAGTTAGTTTATCACCCTGCGATAAGTTTTGAATCAAAAAATAATAATACTCTGCAAGATTAGGACTATTAGCTTGTAATGAAGCTTTTAATAAAAGCAGTAAATGTTTTAAATTGCTATAATCATACATATTACCTAAGAACTTGATTATCTCTTTAGCAGATTCAAACTTCGAAAGAATAAACAGTAACTGTTTTAGTGAAATATAATTATCATAATCAGTCTTTAACGATTCAATATACATTTCTATACTTTTATGAAAGTTTCCCTTTTTAAAATATATATCACCCATGAGTCTTGTTATATTAGCCAAGTTAAAATGCGCACTAGATTGACCAATCAATCCATTCTCAAAATTTTGTATGCCCCGTTCATATGCATCAATAGCATCATAATAACGTTTATCTTGTTCATAAAAATCTGCAAGGTAAAAATAAAAATCAGGAAATTCCGGGAAAGCTTTGTTAGCTTCTTTAACAATATTTATGACTTCTTCTTTAGGATACTTTAATTGCACCATAGCATTTATTAAATTAAGATAGTTTTTCTGATACATACCAAGCAATGTACCGTTATTATATTTAATCGCTTTTAATGCATAGTCTATTGTTTTATCATAACATCCCCCTATAGCATATGATTCAGAAATATAAAAACACAAATTACTGTCTTGGGGGTTTTTCTCAAGTTCTTTCAGCAACAGTTCAAGATTCCTGTGCATCTTGTTTTTATCCCTAATATCGTCCAAGGAATAGCCTGTATGAATAATTTTAATATAATTTGTAGCATCTAATATCTTTGGATTGCAATCTTTACGAATTAACATTTCATGAATTGCACCATAATATTCAATATTATTGTCATTTCTAAATATGCGAATAACAGGAACAGAATTTATCGCTTTTTTACTTTTCTTATCATAGTTAGTTAGCATGCAAACCAAAAAGTCTGCTTTTCTATTATTAGCTTCAATAACTACTAGCTTTAATTTATTAATAGATTCTCTTGTAAGGTACTCGTCTGCGTCAAGAAAAATTATCCACTGCCCTTTAGCTTTAGATATTGCATAATTTCTAGCTTTGGAAAAATCGTTGCACCATTCATAATGATACACTTTAGCCCCTAACCCTTTTGCCACATCTACCGTCTTATCCGTCGAACCAGTATCCACTACTATCATTTCAGACACAAGAGACTTTACGCTTTCCAAACAGGATACAATATTTTTCTCTTCATTTTTTGTTATAACACAGGCCGAGAGTTTCATCTTTCATGTTCCCTTCTTACATGCAAAATATAAGTTTTATATAATAAAGAGGGAGCTTCTTTTGCTCCCTCTTTATTTCTACTACCGTAAAAGTTGCAGAACTCCTTGTGGCTGTTGGTTTGCCTGAGCAAGCATTGCCTGGGCAGCTTGAGACAGGATATTGTTCTTGGTAAATTCCATCATTTCCTTGGCCATATCTACATCTCTAATCCTTGACTCAGCGGCAGTTAAGTTTTCTTGTGATGTACCAAGGTTGTTAATGGTATGTTCTAGTCTATTTTGGAATGCACCTAACTTAGCACGCTGGGCAGAAACATCAGTCAGCGCTTTATTGATAGCGGAGACAGATGCTTCAGCTGCTTGTTGGGTATTGATTTTCAGACCGCTAACATGCAGAGCACTGGCACTCATGTCTTCTATCTCAACGCGCATTGTTTGAGAAGAATTAGCACCAATTTGATAGCTTAAAGCAGTATCGGTATTATCTGTAACTGTCTGCCTTGTAGTAAAGGTCACTTCATCACCAATGTTAGCAGCAGTTAATGCTGCTAAGGTTAAGGTTGCGGCATTAGTAAACCCAATTGTGCCGCCAGTTTTGTTAACCGCAAATGTCCCACTAGTACCAGTAGAATCTGTCCAGGTAACGATATAGGTTGTCCCAGTAGAATCAGCAGATGTAATTCTTACGTTATAAGTATTGTCAACACTGATTGTAGTTGCAGCTGCAATGGCAGTAAATGAAGCCGTGTTATTTTCATCAAATTTAGCAAATTGTGCAACTGAACGTACACCACTAAGCGAGCCATCCAATAGTTTCTTAGTGTTAAATTCTGTAGTGTCAGAAATACGATCAATTTCTTTAATTAACTGATCTAATTCTTTTTGCAGTTCTTCACGGTCATCATTAGTATTAGTGTCGTTAGAAGCCTGAACTGCTAATTCACGCATACGCTGCAGAATACTGTGGGTTTCGTTTAAAGCACCTTCAGCAGTCTGTATTAAGGAAATACCATCCTGAGCATTCTTAGATGCCATGTCCAAACCCCTGATCTGCCCGCGCATCTTTTCGCTGATGGCCAAACCTGCTGCGTCGTCACCGGCGCGGTTGATGCGCAAGCCAGAGGAGAGCTTCTCCAGCGATTTTGCGCCGATGGCGTTGTTGTTGCTCAACTGACGGTAGGTATTCAGCGCTGCAATGTTGTGGTTGATTCTCATTTTTCATTCCTCCATGAATTTATTTTATTACCGCATCCGTGCGGTAAAAGCTGTATCCGGTCGGCCGCCCCGGATTTGCTTTCCAGTATTTATTTCGGCAGTGGCAGCAATAAGTTTAGTGTTGAGAAATATTTTTTTGTTAAAATAAAAACCGCTCCTGGCAGGCAGCGGTTGCCGGTTTGTACAAACCTCGCTTTTAAGCATTTATAGTGATTGTAACAGAAATTCCAGGAAGTTGTTTGTATTTTAATATAATTAAAATATACAATTAAAATGTTGCCGCTAGGCATAGCCGTCCAGGTGGCGGCCTTTGGTTTTTTCTGACGGTTGTGCATCCTCTGCAAGCAGGGCCAGGGCTTGTGCCGGGGTGAGATGCCGGCTGCGGCCGCCGGCTTTGTCTTTTACCCTGATGCGGCTTTCTTTGCCCTGCTTAACCAGGGCAAATTCCAGGCTCTGGTTGAGCATGCGGGCCAGCCGGTTAAGCTGTTCCACCGCCCGGTTGAGGTCCTGGTGGAGCAGGTTCCGGGCCATGTCCCGGGCCTGCATGACCGCAGGGTCGGGCAGCGGCTTGCTCCTGGCAGCGGCATCGCCCTGGCGGGCGATCATTTCCTGGGCGGCCAGGTTTTGCAGGCCGCCCGCGCCGATTTTCATAAGGCAGCACCTCCCTTGGGGCAGCCGGCCCCGGTACTGCAGGTCAGTTCTTCATACTACCCGGCGGTTTTGCCGCAGCAGCAGTAATACCTGCTGTTATTTCAAATACTGCAGCAGGCTGACGTTCAACAGGTTGGCGGCAGTCATCAGGGAGGCCTGGTGTACCAGCTGGTTTTCGGCCGCTTCAATGGTGAGTTTGGCAATGTCTGCCCCCTGCACCTGCACCAGCCGCTCCTTCAGCTTGGTTTCTTGATCCTCCAGCTGTTCCTGCACCGCTTCCAGGTGGCGGGTACGGGCGCCCACCGCGACCCGATGCGCCAATACTTCATCATGGGCGGCGTCCAACCGGCCCAGGGCAGTATTAATGCCGGCGGTGTCATTGGTTTGCAGGGCATCCCGCAGGTTTTTCAAAACTTCCAGGGGGCCGCCGGTCACCTCGGTCCAGATTTGGCCGGAACCGGGCGGTTCTTCTATGGTGTTGGCGGTCAGCTTGCCAAAAACACCGTTTTCTGACGACGCTGCATCCGCCACGCCGGGCGCCACCACCGGGTAGCTGCCGCCAAACAGGATTTCCCGCTGCACCAGGTCGGTATTGCCCCGGTAGTAAATCTTATCGCCTTGACGCATAAAGGGCGGCATGCCGTTCTGGGTGCCGGCAAACAGGTACTTGCCGCCCAGGCTGCTGTTGCCCAGGTCCACCAGGGCGTCAATTTGCTTGTCAATTTGCTCGGCGATGGCCTTGCGGTCTTCTTCCGTCAGGGTGCCGTTAGCCCCCTGCAGGGCCAGTGCTTTGGCATCCTGCAAGGTCACACCGACGGTGTTCAGGGCGGTATCGGTCTGGTTCAGGTAAGCCAGGCCGTCCTGGATGTTGCGCAGGTATTGCTCGTTGCCGGTCAGGGTGGCGTTAATGGCCATCAGCTGGCTGATTTCTGACGGGTTATCCGAAGGCCGGTTAATGGTTTTGCCGGTGGCGCTGTGCTCCTGCACTTTGGCCGACCGCTGCAGGTTGTTCTGGATATAGCGGCACATATTGTTGGCCAGCAGGGTGTTGGAAACACGCAACATTTTACACACCTCCCCCTTTAGCGGATACGGTTAATTAAATAATCAAGCAACTCGTCCTGCAGGGCGAGCATGCGGGCGGAGGCCTGGTAGCCGTACTGGAACTGGATCATGCGGGTCAGTTCCTCGTCCACCGAAACGCCGGACACCGACTGGCGCAGGGCTTCAATCTGACTGCCGATGGCCTGCTGGTTTTCCAGCATGTTGGCGTAGTGATCCACATTGGCCCCCACCTGGGCCACAATGCCCTGGTAAAAGTTCTCAAAGGTAGTGTTGGCGACGCTGCCTACGGTAATCAAGGTGCTGCGCAGGCGGGCCACGTTGATGGCGTTCTGGCCGATAATATCCAGGTAGCCGGCTTTTACTTTGATGTCGGCCGCCCCGGTGGCAGATGCATCAAAAAACTCAATGCCGGAGCCGGGCGGGCTATCGGTTGCGCCGCCGTTTACCAGTTCCACCAGTTTAAGGGCCAGGTCGTCCAAATCCTTCAACAGCTTGGCATTATCCTGGCGGGCGGCTTCCAGGCCCAGCAGGGAACCCTGGCCGGAACCGGCCAAGAGCGGGGAATAAACAGCCCGTGCCGTTAAGTCCAGTTTGGCATCGGCCGCATCAAAGGTGCCGTCGTAATCCAGCAGCAGGTGGTAATGGGGGTCGGCACTGTTGTCCTTAAACACTGCCACCTGGCCCGCCTCAGCCTGGCCGTTATTCATTTTGACAATATCAAAACTGCCGCCGGCATCGATAAAGCTCACCGTGATTTGGCCGCCGTCGCTGATGGTGGTTTTAATATTGCCGTATTTGGCCAGCTCATCCAGCAGGGCATCCCGCTGGTCCAGCAGGTCGTTGGGGGAAGCGCCGTTTTGTTTAAGGCGGATGATGGTATTGGAAAGATCGGCAATCCTTTTGGTAATCAGGTTGATTTTATCTGCCTCAAAGCTCATCATACCCCCCACCACCCGGAAGTAGCCCGGCGGATCCTCGCCGGCAGCGGCAACCGCAATGCCCTCGCCGATGGTGCTGAGCTGGGTGTGCATCTGGCGGAAAATACCCGCCAGTTCATCGGCAGATTCAATCACCGCTTTTTTAACGCCCGGGTCGGCCGGGTTGTTGTTGACATCCTGCCAGTCGTTGAAGAAATTCAGCAGCACTGCCTGCAGGCCCCGGCCGTCCGGTTCCGGGAACACGGTTTCCATCCGTTTGGCCAGGTCCAGCCTTTTCTCCCAGTAGCCTTCGTAGCTGCCGGACTGGCGGGACTGCACATCCAGGTAATAGTCCCGGATGCGCCGCACTTCTTCCACCGATACGCCGGTGCCCAGCTGGCCCGGCAGCATTTTGGTGGCCAGGTCGGGCAGGGTCCAGGGATCGGTGGGCTTAAGCACCGCCTCCTGGCGGGAGTAGCCTTCGGTGTTGGCATTGGCAATGTTGTGCCCTGTTACGTCCAGGGCAGTACGGTGGGACATGACGCCCCTTTTGGCAATTTCCAGTCCAAACCAGGTTCCAGGCATGTAGATACCACCTTTTTAAGCCGGCAATAGGGCCGGCTGTTAGCTGTCATCATGCATAAAGTTAAACGGTTTTGTTGAGCAACGAGAGGGGTTCGGCGGCCACCGTTGCCTGACCGCCCGGCTTGTAGGTGGTCTGGGCGGGCTGGCAGCCGGCCAGCAAAATCTGGTTAAACTGCATGGCATTTTGGGTGAGGATTTTGTTTAATGCCGCCATGCTGTTAATGGCTTCGGTTAACTGCCGCAGGGAACCGGCCGTTTTATGCATCTCCCGGGCCAGCCCGGCCGGAGCGTGCTGCAGGGTTTCGCTTAAGGTGGCCCCCGCCGGCAAATTTAGCTGTGCCTCCAGGGCTGCTTGTACGGCTTCCCGCTGCCGGTCCAGCTGCCTGGTCTGGGCAGTGATGGCGTGCAGCTCTTGCAGCGCCAGCCGGAGGGCCTCCATATCGTTGTGCCGCAGGGCCTGGTTGTGCTTTTCGGTGGCCTGCAGCATATCCGCCAGTTTTTCCTGCAGGGCGGACAACAGCCGGCTCAAGTTAAAAAATAAAGACTCCATTTTTGCATCATCCTTTAAACCAATTTATCCAGGAGCCTCTCTTTCAATATGCCTTCAGCAATTTTATCGGCAGCCGGCCGGTAAGTGCCGGCCTGAATCTCTGTTCGCAAGCGGTTGACCAGGTCTTCCCTGATCTCCGGCAGGTTTTGCAAGGCTGTTTCAATTTCTTTTTTAAACCTGGCTGCTGCAGACAGCTGCAGGGTAGCCCCGGCCGTACCGGCAGCCTGTTTTGACCCGGCCTGCTCGGTCTTTTGCCGGTTATATGCTTTAATTAAGTCACCGGCTGGTTTAAACCCGTTGATTTTCATCTCGATCACCTGCAAGTTCTCTTGTTACTGCAGTATATATCGGCAGGTTAGGCCTGTTTCTTAACCTGTTTTTCAGAAAAACCTTTGAATTTCCTGGGCAATTTGCGGCAAGGGCACCACTTTTTGGGCTGCCCCCAGTTCCACCGCCGCCCGGGGCATACCGTACACCACACAGGTGCTTTCGTGCTCGGCAATGGTGGGACCGCCCTGTTCTTTAATGGCCAGCATGCCCCGGGCGCCGTCCCGCCCCATGCCGGTAAGCAGCACCCCCAGGGCGCGGCAGCCGTACACCTCGGCGGCAGATTGCATAACCCAATCTACCGAAGGGCGGAAACCGCCGGGAGCCAGCGGCTGGCCAAAATTGCTCAGGCTTACGGCGGCGCCGCTGCCCTGGGGTACAAAGTTCAAATCATAGCCCGCCGGCGCCACCAGCGCCAGGCCCGGTTTGACGGCATCGCCCGACTCGGCATGGCGCACCGCAAGGGCGCTTTTTTTATCTAAATGTTCTGCCATCGATTTAGAAAAACCCACCGGGATGTGCTGCACAATCACCACGCCGGCGGGCAGATCCGCCGGCAGGTAGGGGATGATTTGCTGCAGGGCGGCCGGGCCGCCAGTGGAGCAGCCGATCACCACCAGGTCGATTTTGCCGCACACCTGTTGCCGGGGCGCCAGGGCCGGCCGGCGGGGCGGGGTTGCCGAACCGGCCGGCGCCAACGTGGTTTTGACCACCCGGCGCAATACCACCCGGGAGGCCACCTTGATTTTAGCCTTTAATTCCTCCACCATCCTGGGCAGTTCGGCGGAAGTGGCCGGTTTAGGCACAAAGTCCACCGCCCCGGCCGACAGGGCGTCCATGGTGGCCCGGGCACCTTCGTGGGTGTGGGCGCTTAACATGACTGTGGGCGTGGGACATTCCTTCATCAAACGGCGCAGGGTGGCAATGCCGTCCAGTTTGGGCATTTCCACGTCCAGGGTAACCACATCCGGCTTGAGGTTTTTAATCTGCTGCAAAGCCTCCAGGCCGTCGGCGGCGGTGCCGATGACTTTAATTTCCCTGTCACCCTCCAGCAGGCGGCTGATCAGCCGCCGCATCAGCGAGGAATCATCCACCACCAGGACTTTAACCGGCAGCATAAGCTACCTCCTCGGTACCCAGTTCTTTCACCAGGCCCCGCACGTCTACAATCAGGGCCACTTTGCCGTCGCCCAGGATGCAAGCGCCGGACAAGCCGGGCACCTGGCCCAGGTAATCGCCCAGAGATTTAATCACAATCTCCTGTTCGCCCAGCAGCTTGTCTACCACTACGGCAATGCGCTTGTCGCCGGAACCAAGAATGACCACAAACATTTTGCTGTCTTCCTGACATTCGGAGCAGTTGAACAGCCGGCCCAGGCGTACCAAGGGCAGGATTTTATCCCTTACCACAATGACCTCATTGTTGCCGATGCGGCGGACATCCTGGTCGGTGATGCGGATGGTTTCAGACACGTTGGTCAAGGGGAAGGCATACACCTGGTTGCCCAGGGTTACCATGAGGGCCCGGATGATGGCCAGGGTCAGGGGCAGCCGGATGGTAATGGTGGTGCCGGCGCCCGGCTTGGTATCCAATTCCACCGTGCCGTTGATTTGTTCAATGGCAGTATTTACCACATCCATGCCCACGCCCCGGCCGGATAAATCGCTCACCTCATTGTTCTTGGTGGAAAAGCCCGGCCTAAAGATCAGTTGCAAGGCCTCCCGGTCGCTCATGCGATCGGCGGTTTCCCGGTCCACAAAGCCCATTTCCACTGCTTTGTGGCGTATTTTGCCGGCATCCATACCCCGGCCGTCATCCTTAACAGTAATAACAATATGGCTTTCGGCATAGGAGGCCTTCAGCAGCAGGGTACCGGTGGCCGGCTTGCCGGCGGCCAGTCGCTCCTGGGCCGGTTCGATGCCGTGGTCGATGGCGTTGCGGATCAGGTGGATGAGGGGGTCGCCGATTACCTCAATAACGTTGCGGTCCAGCTCGGTTTCCTTGCCCTCCACCACAAAGTCGATTTCTTTGCCCAGTTTCTGGGCGGTATCCCGCACCATGCGGGGGAACCGGTTGAACAACTGGGCCACCGGCAGCATGCGCGCCTTCATAATTTGCTCCTGCAGGTCGCCGGTAACCTGGCCCAGGTGGTTGGAAATCTCGTTAATGGCTTCCACCAGGTCATCCGAGCCAAAGCGTGACTCAAATATTTCGGCAAAACGGTTGAGGCGGGTGCGGTCGATGACCAATTCGCCCACCAGGTTCATTAAATTATCCAGCTTGTTAACATCCACCCGTACGGTTTTAACCGCCTTTTTATCAGCAGCTTCCGGCTTGGTACCGTTATGCTCCGGCCCGGCTGCCGGCAGCCGGCCGGCCGTGTCGGGCGCAGCAGCAGCCAGGGCGGGTTCCGGATTACCCAGCACCACCGGCTGCACCTCCGCCTCGGTAACTTCGGAGATGGTGATAACCAGGTTTTTAATGCGGTCGGCATCCTCTTTGGTCACCAGCAGCAGTTGGAAACCCAGGTCGTACTTGCCTTCTTGAATATCTTCGGCCGGCGGTTCGCTTTTGATAATTTCTCCTGCCTGCTGCAGGGTTTCAAAAACCAGGAAAGCCCGCACGTTTTTCATTTGGCAATCCCGGTCGATGTCCACCGCCACTTTATAACACTGAAAACCCCGCAGTTCCGCTTCCCGGATTACGTTTTCTTCCACTTCGCCGATGTCCAGCCAGCGCCGGGGGGCCGGAGCAGCCGCAACAGCTGCCGCCTGTTCCGGCGGCGCCGCTGCCGACGCCGGCCGGGCCGGCCGGTCAGAACCCGCCCCCGCCACAAACTGCTTGATTTTTGCCACTACGCCGGCGGTGTCCACCGGCGGCCCCTCGCCGGTTACTTCTTCCTTCAGGGCCTTCAGGGTATCCAGGCACTCAAACAGCACGTTAATCATGGCAGAAGTCACCTGGATTTCGCCATGGCGGATTTTGTCAAACAGGTTTTCCATTTCATGGGTCAGATTGGCCATATTTTGATAGCCCATAATGCCGGAAGACCCTTTAACGGTGTGGGCGGCCCGGAAGATTTCCTGGATAATGTCGGGGTTCCCTTCATCCCGTTCCAGCGCCAGCAGGCCGTCGTTAATAACCTGAATTTTTTCTTCCAGCTCGTCAATAAATACCCCAATTTCTAAATCTGAAAACATGCTCTGTCCCTCCTAGACTTGGCTCCCGGCAATATCGGCCTGCAGCAGCTGGGCCTTTTCTTCTTCCAGCAGGATTTTATCCTGATCCAGCAGGATGATTAACCGTTCCTCTAAAATGGCAATGCCCCGCAGGTAGGCCGCATCAATGCCATGCACCACCGGCGGGGGCGGCTCAATACCGGCCAGGGGCAAGCGCAGCACTTCCTGGACGGAATCCACAATCATGCCGACGGTTTGACCCGCCACCTCCACAATGATAATGCGGCAGGCCTGGGTGCGCTGCTTTTGCTCCAGGCCAAAGCGGCGGCTCAGGTCGATGACCGGGATAATGCGGCCCCGCAGGTTAATCACGCCTTCCACAAAGTGAGGTGCCCGGGGAATTTTCGTAATGTTTTCCATCCGGATAATTTCGTAAACAGAATTAATATCTATGCCGTAGACTTGTTCTGCCAGTTGAAACACAACAATTTGCAGTTCCTGGCTGTTCTGCATGGCCTTTGACACTATCCATCACTCCTTGGGTTGGTTGGTTGGCAAAAGTTCGTGTACCGCTTCCGGTTCCACATCCCGGAACTTGGTTCTTAATACCACTATATCAACCCGCCGGTTTTGCTGGCGGTTGGCATCCGAATCATTGGGTTTTCTGGGCCGGTATTCGCCGTAGCCGGTGGCCGACAGCCGGTCGGGCGAAATGCCGCTGTATGCAATTAAGCGGTGCACCACACTGGCTGACCTGGCCAGAGACAGCTCCCAGTTGGAGGGGAAACGGCTGGTATTGATGGGCAGGTCGTCGGTATGCCCCTCCACCCGGATGTAATTGGGGGTCTGGCGCAGGATAGCCCCCACCTTGTCGACAATCTCCCGGGAGGAAGAATTCAGCTCGGCCACGCCCAGGGGAAACAAAACCACATCCTGGAAGCTGACCACCACGCCGCGTTCCTCAATGGTAACGGTAACCTTGCCGGACAAGCCGTTTTCGTCCACATAGGCCTGGATCTGCCGTTTGATCTTCTCCATGTTCTGCTGTTCCAGGTTTTCCATGGCGGTGTCCAGCTCTTTGCTTTCGCTGGCCCCGGGCACCATCGAGGGGCCGCCGCTCTCCATAATGCTCTGGCTGCCGCCCATGGTTTTAGCCAGGGAGGATGCTATGGCATAATATTTATTGGCATCAATTTTACTGAGGGTGTACATTACCACAAAAAAAATCAGCAGCAAGGTAATTAAGTCGGCGTAGGTAATCAGCCACCGCTCATGGTTTTCCTTAACCGGTTCCTGGCCCCGTTTTTTCATTACGCTTCACCTTCATCTGCTTGGTTCTTCACCTGGCCGGGTTTAATAAAGGCGTTCAGTCTTTCCCGGATAATGGAGGGGTTGTAGCCCGCCTGCAGGGCCAGCACGCCCTCAATCATCATTTCGCGCAGGATTAATTCTTTTTTGCTCAAATTTTTTAATTTGCCGCCGATGGGCAGCCAGAAAACGTTGGCGGAAGATACCCCGTACAGGGTAGCAATAAAGGCCATGGCAATGGCGGGACCCAGGCTGTCCGGGTCCTGCAGGCTGCCCAGCACGTGCACCAGACCCATAACCGTACCGATAATGCCCATGGTAGGGGCATAGCCTCCTGCCGCTTCAAAAATATGTACGCCCACCTGGTGCCTTTCGTAGGAAGCGTAAACCTCTGTTTCCAAAATACTGCGCACCATTTCCGGATCGGTGCCATCCACCACCAGCTGCATGGCTTTACGGAGAAACGGGTCTTCAATGGTGTGCAGCTGGCTGTCCAGGTAAAGCAAACCTTCCCGGCGGGCCTTTTCGGCCAGCTCCACGATTAAATTAATGGTTTCGGAAAAATCCGGCAGTTTTTTGGTCATGGCCGTTTTTACCAGTTTGGGCATGGAAAGCACTTCGCTGGTGGAAAAGGCAATAACAGTGGCACCTATGGTGCCGCCGATAACAATGACAAAGGCGCTGGGGGCCAGCAGGGCAGAGGCGTGCCCGCCTTCCCAAAGGAAACCTGCAATCAGGCAGGTGGCTGCAAATAAAATCCCCAGAGGGGTCATAATTTCCAATCTCGTCACATCCTCAATTAAAATTGAATTATTTTCTAATTTACGACCAGTTGCGGTTAAATTCCTGCATCAAGGGCAGATTTAAATTTTCTTTAACCTTTGCTCTCGCCACTCAGAGCCATCGTGAACCCCCTTTATATTTAATGTATAATATGAGCATAATGAAGGGTCGGGAAAGGAATGATACAGATGGAGATTTCACTTATTCCCACTGCCGAACAGATCAGCCGGGAGTCCCTGATAAATAAATCGGCAGTTATGTTCGACATCTTAAGAGCCAGTTCTACAGTTTGCACTGCCCTGGCGAACGGCTGTCAGGCGGTGCTGCCGGTGTCAGAAGTGGCGGATGCCCTGGCGCTGGCCCAAAGCCTGCCGGAACAAACCTGTTTGCTGGGCGGTGAACGGGGTGCCGTAAGGCTGCCGGGCTTTCACCTGGGCAACTCGCCGTCGGAATACACCCGGCCGGTGGTGCAGGGCAAGACAATTATTTTAACCACCACCAACGGCACCCGGGCCATTAGGCTGGCAGCCGCGGGCAGCGGCCTGGTTATCATCGGCAGTTTGCTGAACGTTACGGCAACCGCCCGGGCACTGGTGGCGGCAGGCCGTGACGTGGCGCTGGTGTGCGCCGGCACCCGGGGGCAGTTTTCCCTGGAGGACACCCTGGCGGCCGGCCTGGTTATCCGGCAGTTGTTAAAGCTGCTGCCCTCCGGAGAAGCAACAGCACCGGCGGCTGCTCCGGCGTCCGACGGGCCGTATGCGGAAGAACGGCCCCTTTATAAAGGCCGCCCCCTGGTGCTGACCGACGCAGCAATGGCAGCCCTGCGGCTGGCTGAATACTACAGCGCCAACCCGCTGCAGGCCCTGCATGACTCCCTGCACGGGCAAAAACTGGTGCAACTGGGGTTGGCGTCAGATTTGGCCTATTGCGCCCAGGTGGATCTGTTAGAAGTGGTGCCGGTGTACCGGCAGGGCAAAATAACCCTGGCCGGTGAAGCGGCCGTCCGTTAATGCTCCCGACACTGACCGGGCAGGCAGAATCTGCGGTTGCAAGACCACGGAAAATTGTTTACTATATTAAGTGATAGTTCTGGTACACAACAGCAGGCTTCTTGGTGGCCAACCGGAGGCCTGTTTTGCTTGATGAGGTGATATGTTTGAAAACCTGGTATGTGGAGGATGCCGGCGGCGGCTGCCGGGCCTTTGGTGAAGTGCTGGTGCTGGTGTGTGAGGAAACCAATGAGGTTTATGCAGCCCGGGTGCCGGTAACCTGGAGCAATAAAATGGGCTGGGAGGAGCTGGTTTGCCAGCTGATGATTGATTTAATGGCTGCCGCCGGGGCCGGCCCGGCGGATCGTTACCTGGTGTGCAGCGGCAACATTTTTCACACCTACCACAAGTGGTTAACCGAGCATGGATATAACTGGGCCACCCACAAAATGGACGGGCTGGCCCATGAGGCTGCCGAAAACGAATTTCACCGGATGGTGGTGGAAGCCGGTTTTCCGGCTCACATCAAGCTGGTAGACCGTGATTACCGATCATATTATAACGAAATTGAAAAATGGGTGGCCAGTGATCCGGCCCGCCAGCAACTGTACTGGAAAGACCGGGAGGTGCGCAAAAAACCGGCTCAGGCCAGGTATGTATTAAAAAGCACGCTGGGCCGGGCCCGCACCTGCCGCCATTGCCGGCAGCCCATACCCCCCTTCAGCCCGGCGGTGGAATTAAAATACCGCCAGAACGGCCGCAAGTTCAGGTACTTTTTTCACCCGGCCTGTAGCCCGGTACAGCCCCTGCAAAGCCGGCTGGAACAGCTGACGGTACCCTGGCAGGGCGGTCAGTTGACCGGTATTTTAATACCCTGTCAGGACCAGGTGACCTGCGCGCTGTGCGGCCTGCCGCTGGCGTCCGGCGAACCAACCTTTTATGCCTATGCCGGCAGCCAACTGCTGGCCGGCCACCCGGCTTGCTTTGCCGCTACCCGCACTTCGGGCGGCCTGGGTTAGTTGAAGGCCGCTTGCTTAGTGGTAAGTAAGGGGCCGGCTGCCGGCGCCTTCCAGGATCAGCTGCAGTCTAGCCAGCTCGGGCACCTCCTGGTTGGCCGCCGCCAGCTCTTTGACATGATCGTATAATTTGTCCAAACCGCTGTGGGCATCCCGGATCAACAGGGCATAGGGCCGGTATTCGCCGCCTTCGGCCAGAGCCAGGGCAGCCCCTTCCTCTAAAGCCCCCCAGTCGCCCACAAGAACCAGGTTTTGCTTTTGGGCAATCAGGTTGATGAACTCCCACATCTCGGGGCTGAAGGCAACCAGCAACCCCTCGCCTTCATCCCAATCAATTTCCAATACCACCAGGTACTCGGCGGTGTTGGTAACCACCAGATCCCAGGTAAACCGGTAGTCTATCTCGTCCCCGGCGTAAAACCGCTCAAACAGGTCGCCCAGCTCCTGTTGCAGCGAAGGAATGATGATGACCACGGCTATTTCAGATTCCCCCAAAAACTCGGGAAATACCACTTGTTTGTGCAACTTCGATCTCCCCTTGATGTTAAACAGTGTATAAAAATGAATATCCCCGGTGGTTACCCGGGGTGATCGGCAGGCCTTTATCAGGAATTATATCACAAAATTCTGCATGTCCATAAGGAATTTTTGTCCAAAAATGTGCATGTTATTGTCAAAGTTCGTCACCCGTGGTACAATTGTTTACACCCAGTGAATCTGTCTCCTTCTCAATATATCTTTATTTTAAAGCCTGCCGTATTTATTGGCAGGCTTCTTTCTTGTCCAATAACTTTTGCAACTTTTTAACCACCGGCAAATCCGCGGCGGTAAAATCGTACCCATCCATTTCGTCAGGTCTTACCCAGCGGAAATCGCGGCACTCCCGGGCCACCGGCTGTTGCCCCAGGTAACGGCAGGTGTAGCACAGCAGCAGGACATGCCTGTCGCCGTAGCAGTGGGAAACCACCTCAAAAATATCTTCCACTGCCACCTCCATGGCCAGTTCTTCCTGAATTTCCCGCTGTAAGCCGGCTTTCGGGTCTTCCCCAACATGCAGCTTGCCACCGGGAAATTCCCATTTTAAACCGTGCTCAGCCTGTGCGGGGCGCTGGGCAATTAAAATTTTATCCTGGTTAACAATAATAGCCGCTGTAACGATAATGGTATGCATACCTGCTCCTTTCACAGATAGTTTAACAGCCTGCTGCAAGGTTATGCGCAACCGGAACGGACTTTTTAAAATAATGTTAATTCGACGTTAATATACTTTTTATGCCAAGGATTTTCCAAGGGCATCAGAGAATTTACTTGTTAATTCACACAGGGAGGCAAACCACGGTGGTTGATGACAACATATTATCCAAATTCCAAAAACTGGTTAAGCTAAATGAAAAGCTGACGCAGCTGCACTGGATCGTGGCCCAAATTGCAGGGGAGCACGACCTGCGCACCATGTATAATTTAATCTTAAACGGTTTTATGGAAATTGCCGAAGTGGCCGGCTGCCAGTTGCTCGTGCTGGATGAAAACGGTGCTCCCATTGCCAACGTACAGCGCAGCCTGGCTAACAACCCCTTTGGCTCTTGTGGCAAGCTGTCTAAAATACTTTCGCACATGCACCGGATTAAAAACACCGCTCTGGCCCTGCCCCACCCAATCTGTTGCGGCCACTGCGGCTCTCCCTGCCAGGGCATGCTGCAGGTGTTGACCCTGGACAGCAAGTACGGCAAGCCGCTGGCCATAATTATGGCCCAGTATGAACAACCGCCGGATACGGCGGAAGAAAGACACATGATTTTAGAGCTGTTTACCATTCAGGTAAGCCTGGCGCTGGAAAACGCCCTGTTAAATAAAAAGTTTGAAAGCCTTTCCTTTACGGACGCCCTCACCGGGCTGTACAACCACCGCTACTTTGCGGAAAGAATAAACCGGGAAGTCCGGCTGAACGGCCATGTGTCCCGGCATATCGGCCTGATTATGCTGGACGTGGACTTTTTTAAAGACTATAACGACCGTTTCGGCCACCCGGCGGGCGACCGGGTGTTAATTACACTGGGCCAATTGTTCCGGCAGGCAGTGCGGCCCGGTGATATTGCGGCCCGTTACGGCGGCGAAGAGTTTGCTTTCATCCTGCCTGATACCGGCCTGGAGGAGTGCATCCGGCTGGCGGAACACATCCGGCAGACGGTGGCCGCTACCACCTTCCCCCACCGGCCGGTGACGGTTTCACTCGGCGTCGCCCACTGCCCGACCCATACGGCGGATGCCGGCCAACTGCCGGCACTGGCGGACAAAGCCTTATATGCGGCCAAAGCTGCCGGCCGCAACCGGGTTAAGGTGGCCGGTCCGTAAACACTAAACAAGGCAGCTGCGGCACAACCGGACCGCAGCCGCCTTGTTTATTTTACTTCCTCCACCAGGTGGCAGGCTACCCAGTGGCCCGGTTTAATTCTTTTAAATACCGGCTCGTGGTGCCGGCAAATGTCCTGGCTGCAGAAACAGCGGGTGTGGAAACGGCAGCCCCGGGGCGGGTTAACCGGGCTGGGCACGTCGCCTTTTAAAATAATGCGCTGTTTCTTGGCCCGGGGGTCCGGCACCGGCACCGCCGACAGCAGCGCTTTGGTATAGGGGTGCAGCGGGTTGTTGTACAGTTCATCACCCCCGGCCAGCTCCACCATTTTACCCAGGTACATAACCCCGATGCGGTCGCTGACATGCTTCACCACGTTTAAGCCATGGGCAATAAACAGGTAAGTCAGGCCGAATTCCTGCTGCAGGTCTTTTAACAGGTTCAACACCTGCGATTGGATGGATACGTCCAGGGCAGAAACCGGCTCGTCGCACACGATTAACTTGGGGTTGAGGGCCAACGCCCGGGCAATGCCCACCCGCTGCCGCTGGCCGCCGCTGAACTCATGGGGGTAGCGCCGGGCATGGTAGGAGGCCAGCCCCACACAGGACAGCAGGTGCTCCACCCTTTTCTGGACAGCCGGCCCGCTGGCCAGTTTATACAGCTTGATGGGTTCGGCAATGATGTCGCCCACTGACATGCGGGGGTTAAGGGAAGCATAAGGGTCTTGAAAAATAATCTGCATATCTTTGCGCAGGGCCCTTAACTCCCTGGGGCTTGCCGCCAGCACATCCTGCCCGGCAAATTCCACCCGGCCGGCAGTGGGTTCCAACAGGCGCAGTATCAGGCGGCCGGTGGTGGATTTGCCGCAACCGCTCTCGCCCACCAAACCCAGGGTTTCCCCCTGGCGAATGTCGAAGGTTAAACCGTCCACCGCTTTGACCTGGCCCGATTCTTTGCCAAACAGGCCCTTGCGGATGGGAAAATACTTGGTCAGGTTTGCCACATGCACCAGTGCAGACACTATTGCACACCCCCTTCATACAGCCAGCAGCTGACCCGGCGCCCGGCGGCCAACTCTTGCAAAACAGGCCGCGCCAACCGGCAGCGTGGCCCGGCCTCCGGACAACGGGGCGCAAAGGCACAGCCCGGCGGCAGGTTGGTTAAGGGAGGTACCATGCCTTCTATCATATACAGCCTGTCCTGCCGTTCATTGATATGGGGAATGGACTTCAGCAGCCCCCTGGTATACGGGTGCAGGGGGTTATCAAATAACTCCGGCACCGGCGCTTCTTCCACCAGTTTGCCGCAGTACATCACCGCCGCCCGGTCGGCCATCTCGGCCACCACCGCCAGGTCGTGCGTAATCATGATAATGGCGGTGCCCAGCTGTTGTTTTAATTCCAGCATCAGATCCAAAATTTGAGCCTGGATGGTAACATCCAGGGCGGTGGTAGGTTCATCGGCAATTAACAGTTCCGGCCGGCAGCAAAGGGCCATGGCAATCATCACCCGCTGGCGCATGCCGCCGCTCATCTGGTGCGGGAAGTCGTGCACCCGTTTTTCCGGCGCCGGAATGCCGGTCAGCCTTAACATTTCAATGCTTTTCTCCAGGGCGGCCTGCTTGTTCAAACCCTGGTGCAGCATCAGGGATTCGGCAATTTGCTGGCCCACCCGGAACACCGGGTTCAGCGAAGTCATGGGTTCCTGAAAAATCATGGAGATGCGGTTGCCCCGGATGGCCCGCATTTCTTTTTCGGTTTTTTGCAACAAATCCTCGCCGTTAAATAAAATCTGTCCCCCCACAATCCGCCCGGGAGGATTGGGAATCAGCCGCATGATGGAAGTAGCGGTAATGCTTTTGCCGCTGCCGGATTCCCCCACCACCGCCAGGGTTTCGCCACGGTTCAGGTGAAAGCTCACCCCGTCCACCGCCGGTACAACACCGTCCTCCAGAAAAAAGTGGGTTTGTAAGTCTTTTACTTCTAATAACGTTTGTGTCATGGCACCCACCTCCTAGCGTCGCAGCCGGGGATCCAGGGCGTCGCGCAGTCCGTCCCCCAGCAAGTTAAAGGCCATTACCGTCAGGGTGATGGCAATACCCGGGAAAAATACCAGGTGCGGCGCATTAAACATATAACCGCGGCCGCTGCCCAGCATGGTACCCCATTCGGCATAGGGCGGCACAACACCCAGCCCCAGGAAACCGAGAGCCGAGGTTTCCAGGATGGCGGTGGAAATACCCAGGGTGGCCCGCACAATAACGGGCGCCATCACATTGGGCAGGATATGCCGGAAAATGATTTGCAGGTCGTTATTGCCAATGGCCCGGGCCGCCTGCACATACTCGTTTTCTTTTACCGACAGCACCGATCCCCTGACAATCCTGGCATACTCCGGGATAGAAACAATACCGATGGCTATAATGGCGTTTTCCACCCCGCGGCCCAGCACCGCCATTAAGGCAATGGCCAGCAGGATGGAGGGAAAAGCCAGCATAATATCCATTACCCGCATGATCAGATTATCCAGGCGGCCGCCGTAATAGCCGGCCAGGGAACCCAGGGTCATGCCCACCGACAGGGCAATGCCCACAGCAATTAAGCCTACCCGCAGGGAAATACGGGCCCCGTAAATAATGCGGCTTAATATGTCCCGGCCCAGTTCGTCGTTACCCAGCCAGTGCTGGGCGCTGGGCCCCTGCAGAGCTTTGGGCATATCGCTTAAATAAGGGTCGTAGGGGGCCACAAAGGGAGCCAATACAGCCATCAGGCTAAGGGCTAAAAGAAATACCAGGCTGACCATAGCCAGCTTGTTTTTGCGCAAACGGCGCCAAAAATCCGCCGCCGGCGAATAAGCCTGCTCCGCAGGTTGCTTAACCTGCACACTTGCTTGAGCTTGTGACATACAAAGCGTCCTTTCTTCTTAATGAGTGAAAGTTGGTTGGCGCATCAGGCAGTACCGTACTGTATCATTAAGAATACTTTATTCTGGGATCCAGGTAAGCGTACAGTATATCGACAATCAGGTTGACCACCACAAAGATGGTGGCTACCATAATCACGCCTCCCTGAACCACCGGAAAATCGCCGGCCAGGATGGCGTTAACAATAAAGCTGCCGATGCCGGGCCAGGAGAAAACCGTTTCAGTTAAAACGGCTCCCCCCAGCAGGGAACCCATCTGCAGGCCAATCACGGTGGTGACCGGAATTAAGGCGTTGCGCAGGGCGTGTTTAAAAATCACTGTGCCTTCTGCCAGGCCCTTGGATCGGGCTGTGCGAATGTAATCCTGGCGGATTACTTCCAGCATGGTGGATCTGGTCATGCGGGCAATGATGGCCATGGAATAGGAAGCCAGGGCCACCGCGGGCAGTACCAGGTGGCTGAGAGCAGACTTAAAGGCTGCCCAGTTGCCGGTTAACAGGCTGTCCAACAGGTAAAAATCAGTTATGGACGCCGGCTCCATGCCTACCGCAATGCGTCCGGATACCGGCAGCCAGCCCAGGGTAACCGAAAATAAAATAATCAACATGAGACCCAACCAGAAAATGGGCATGGATACCCCCAGCAGGGCACCCACCATGCTCAGGTAATCAAAGGCCGAGTATTGCTTAACGGCGGAAATAACACCCACCGTCACGCCGATAACGGTGGCAATCAGCATGGCGGCCATTGCCAGTTCCACTGTGGCCGGAAAACGGGCCAGCAGTTCATCCGTCACCGGCGCCCTGGTCATCAGCGAGCGGCCGAAATCACCTTGCAAAATCTGGCCTAAAAAGATACCAAACTGGACATACAGTGGTTTATTAAAGCCCAGTTCCTCCCGCAGGGCAGCCACCTGTTCCGCTGTGGCATGCTGGCCCAGCATAACAGAGGCCGGGTCGGCGGTAAACAAACGCAGCACCAAAAACACAAACAAGCTGATGCCAAAAAGTACCGGCACCAAAAGTATCAGTCGTTTGACAATGTATTTTAGCATTTCCATCCCTCTTTCCCCGGCCGGGGATTGTAATCAACGGTTTTCCCTTGTGTCAATTTCGCCAGCCCCTGAACATGAAGACACGAATATGGCTCTGGGGCCATATTCGTGCTTTCGTTCAGCCTTCATGGCTTGCATCACTACTTAATGTCGACGTTGCGGAAGTAAACAACGCCCACCGGGTGCAGATCAAAACCGACCACGTTCTTGCTAACCGCTGCCATGTCTTTGCTGTGGCTTAAGAATACCCAGGGTGCTTCTGCCTGAACAATTTTTTGCAGCTGGCTGTAAGCAGCGTTGCGTTCTTCCTGGGTTTTGGCGGTGCGGCCTTTCACCAGCAGCTCGTCCACTTGCTTGTTGGAATACTTGGCAGCATTCAGAGAACTCTTGATTTCCTTGGTTTCCAGCAGAGACAGGAAGTTGTCCGGGTCACCGTTGTCGCCAATCCAGCCATACAGCATAAAGTCGCCGTCTTTAACGATTTCCGGTGTGTAAACCTGTTTGTATTCTTTCCACGGGTAGGTCTTGATTTCTACATCAATACCCACCTTGCGCAAATCGGCCTGGATAGCGGCAGCCAGCTTGTCACCGCCCACCGGGTTATAAGGACGCACGGTAGAATAGGTTAACAGGGTTACCTTTAAACCGTTGGGATAACCGGCTTCTGCCAGCAGTTGCTTGGCTTTTTCCGGGTTGTACTCAGGTGCCTGCAGGGTTTTGTCATGGCCGGGCATAAAGCCGGGCAGCATGCTGTTGGGCAGTTCGGCCAGCCCCTGGTACAGGTAGCTGATCAGGTGTTCGCGGTTGATGGCATGGGCCACGGCCAGGCGCAGTTTAGGATTGTCAAAGGGTTTCTTGTTGCAGAAGAAAGCCAGGTAGTTAATGTTCATGCCGGGGTTTTTAATCACTGTCAGGCCGGCGTCTTCCAGCATCTTAACATCGTTGGGGTCAACCCCGTTCATGGCTTGAATGCTGCCGGTTCTCAGCTCGCTGGCCCGCACCGAGTTTTCTTTAACAAACTTGTAAACCAGTTTGTCGATTTTGGGGGCGCCGTCCCAGTATTCTTTGTTGGCTTCCAAAACAATTTGCTGGCCCTTCTTCCATTCCACAAACTTAAAGGGGCCGGTGCCTACCGGGTGCTCAATAAAATCTTTGCCGTACTTTTCTACCGCTGCCGGGCTGACAATGGGAGCAGCCAGCGCCATGGCCAGGTTAGCCAGGAAGGGGGCATAGGGTTCGCTCAAGATAAACTTAACGGTGTAATCGTCTACCTTTTCAACCTTTTCTACCGGGCCGAAGGTAAAGGAAGCATAGGGCATTTCATCGGTACGCTGAGGAGGTAATTGACGGGATACACTGAATACCACCGCGTCCGCGTTAAAGGGAGTTCCGTCGTGGAATTTAACGCCTTGACGAAGTTTGAAGGTCCATTCTTTGCCGTCCGGGGAAGCGGACCATTCAGTAGCCAGGGCCGGTTCAATTTCAGTACTGCCGGGCTTATAACGAACCAGGCCGTCATAAATGTTGACAATTGGGTTGGCAGATTCGCCGTCGTCAACATAAGCAGGATCCAAACCCCTGGGGTCGGAACCCTGGGCAAACACAAAAACTTTCGGTTGGGCATTGTCAGCAGCCGGTTGAGTTTTGTCACCGCCGCCGCAGCCAACCAGTGCCACCGCCAGCAAGGCTGCCAGCAGCAGCAAAAACATTTGCTTTTTCCGCAGCATCAACTTGGCATCTCCTCTCTTTAATCTGTTTCTGTTAAGAACTCCGTCCCGGTTCCCCTCCTCATGCATTTACACGAGACTAGTAATTTTTTCTACGAAAAATAACTTTTTCCTTCATAAAATTCAGGAAATATTTTGTATACTTTTTGGACACTTATTGTTTAAATATAACAAATGTATTATAATTATTCAGTTGGTTATTAGCAGTGAATTTTATCTCTCTGTCCGGGCATACTATAAGCAAGTCAAACAGGGAGGTGAAATGTCATGCCCAATATTAAATGTACAGTTACCGAGTGCGCCTACAACTCCAATGTTATGTGTGACGCACCGATGATTCAAGTGAACCATTGTGGCACCCAAAACTCCCATACCTCCGAAGAAACTCAATGCGACACCTTTAAACCCAAAGCCTGAGGCAAGCAAACCGCTGGCTGGCCGGTCATCATGACCGGTTTTTTTTATTTTTGGCACCTTTTTACATTTGAATTAATAAGATATAGCAAATCCTTATAGGAGGTTTGATATGTTTATGAGCGAAGAAATGGAAGCAAAGGGCAGCATGATGCCTCCCAAGGTGGCTCCCACCTTTTTGCAGCGTCTGTGTGACCTGCTGCATCAAAGAGTCACCGTTTCTCTTACCTGCCCCAACGCCAGCCCGGTAGCAGGTACCCTGCATGCGGTGGGCCAGGACTATATTGAATTGCATAACGGTAGCGGCAGCAATACCCAGGCTACCATTATCCCCATTTACAATATTTGCGCTGTTCAGGTGGCCGGCGCCAAAGATCAAATTTGCCCGCCGCCCCAACCCTACCCCGGCCAACCCCAATATCCTGTCAGCCCGGGCATGGGCATGGGCCCCGGCATGATGCCCGGCTGCCCGCCAACCGGCCCCTGTCCGCCAGGCGGCTGGTCTTCACCGCCCGGCATGGGTATGGGACCGATGCCCGGCATGATGGAAGTTAAAGACGTTAAAGAGGAAGCAAAAGAAGAAAAGGAAGCATAGTCCGACTGTCAATGCAAGGTTGTGAAAACAACACTTTGGATCTGTGACGATAATATATCCGGCAGACCGGCTGGCACGGTGACCTTTGAATGGTTATCATCCTCTGCTGCAACTGAGGATTAGATAACCATTCATTTATTTTCAATCCGGTTTATAGCCGGTGAACTTCAGGCAATTTTATCATCCCGTCTGTTGCCGCACCGGGGCAGCAGCAACGGGGGCAAATTATTTAATCTGCCGGATAAAACTTTGTTATGTAACAAGGCCATGGTATAATTACCTTGTTTTAATGGCAAATTGTGGCACAAGTAAAGTGGGGTTGATTTATGTCAAGTTTGAAAGAGGTTATCATTTATACCGACGGTGCCTGCTCGGGCAACCCGGGGCCCGGCGGCTACGGCGTGGTGTTGCTGTACAAGGGACACCGCAAAGAACTGTCCGGCGGTTTTCGCAACACCACCAACAACCGCATGGAAATTTTGGCCGCCATCGTAGGGCTGGAACAGCTTAAAGAAAGGTGCAGCGTCACTTTGTACACCGATTCGCAATATCTGGTAAACGCCATAGAGCAGGGGTGGGCAAAAAAGTGGCGGGCCAACGGCTGGATGCGCAATAAAAAAGAACCCGCTTTAAACGCCGACCTCTGGGAAAGGTTATTAAAGCTCTTAGAGTATCATCAAGTTAAATTTGTATGGGTGCGCGGGCATGCCGGCAACCCGGAAAACGAACGCTGCGACCGGCTGGCGGTGGAAGCCGCCAGGCAGCCGGATCTGCCGCCGGATATTCGTTGATCAGGCAAGTTTAAGAGCCGTTCCCGCTGGGCAGGAAGAGCAGGCGTCCGCAGTGATTGCAAAACACCATCCCGTCCCGGCGCTTTAATTGTTTCAGGATATCAAAGGGCAGCCCCAGGTGGCAGCCGGCGCAAGTGTTTTTAGTAACCATGCTGACCGGATTGTTGAACTTTGTTTTGAGCCGGCGGTAAACCTTTAGATAAGCCGGGTTAATTTCCTTAATTAATGAATCAATCTCGCCGGCCAGTTCCCTGCTGCGTGCCGCCTTCCTTTCTTTTTCTTGCAAATAGTTGTGGTGCTGTTCTTTATATTGCTCGGTCAAGCCGGCCAGCCTTTGTTTTTGGTCGGCCCATTCCTTTTGTATGTCTTCCTGCAGCTGCATCAGTTCCAGCTGCCGGTCTTCCCGCCGGGTTAAATCTTGTTTTAATTTGTCATATTTCTGCTGGTAGCCGGCAATTTCTTTTAGTTGCAAGCTGCCGTTGTAGATCAGGTTGTCGGTTTGGCGGCAGTTCTCCCTGAGCTGACCGGCCTGCTGTTCCAGCACGGCGGCCTGTTCTTTAACCTCTTGGTAGTTCGCTTTTAATTGCCGGAGGGAGTTTTGGGTTTGCTCTATTTGTTTTTTCAGCTCCCTTAGCCCCTGCTGCAGGGCCGGCGGGGCTTGGCAAATTGCGGCTTGTTCTTGCTCCAGCCTTTGCAAGCGCCATAATTTACCGGTGTCTGTCATATTACCACTCCTTCTGGTAGTTAAAATTACCTGCAAAACATAAAGGGACAGGGGCACCCGGCCCACTATCCCTAAAGAAACATAAAAGGATCTGATTGACGTTTGGTTAAAATAAATACAACATCCAGTTTTTGCTGCCGGCAGGCTTCTGTCAGCCGTTCTTGCAGGGCCGGCAGGATCACATGTTCAGTGGCAAAATGACCGGCGTCAATAAAGTTTAACCCGGCTGCCAGCATATCCTGAGCGGTGTGATATTTAATATCGCCGGTGATGAACACATCGGCCCCCTGGGCCGCCGCCAGCGGCCAAAGTTCTCCCCCGGCGCCGCCACAAACCGCCACCCGACGGACTTCCCGCCACATGCCGCCGCCCACCTTGACAGTGGCCAGGCCCAGTGCTTCTTTCACAGCAATAACCAAATCGGCGAAGCTCTTGGGGTTGGCCAGATTGCCTATTCTGCCCAGCCCGCCGGCAGCCGGCCGGTTTTCCAGGGCATACAGGTCGTAGGCCACCTCCTCATAAGGATGGGCAGCCAGCATGGCTGCCAAAACAGTTTTTACTTTTCCGGCAGGCACAATGGTTTCCAGGCGGATTTCTTCCACCCTGGCCAGCTCACCCTGCTCTCCGATAAAGGGATGGCTGCCCGACCGGGGACGGAAAGTGCCGGTACCCCGCACCTGGAAGGTACAGTCGCTGTAGTTGCCTATCCAGCCGGCTCCTGCTCCGGCCAACGCTTGCTGCACCGCCTCGGTATGCTCTGCCGGTACAAAAACTGCCAGCTTGTAATACTTCTCACCCCGGGCCGGCTGCAGGACGTCTGCCCCGCTGAGGCCCAGGCGTGCCGCCAGCAGCTCGTTGACTCCTCCCACAGCGCTGTCTAAATTGGTATGGGCAGCGTAAACAGCAATATTGTTTTTCAACAGTTCTGCCACCAAAGCCCCTTTAGGTTCATCCAAGCGAATGTTTTTTATCCCTTTCATAAACAGCGGGTGATGGCAAAGGATTAAATTGGCTTGCTTTTCCCGGGCCTCCTGCAGGATTGTCTGATCAACATCCAGCGCCAGCAGCACGGTTTTAACTGCCGCCCCGGGATCCCCCAGTTGCCAGCCGCTGTTATCCCAATCCTCCGCCAGCCCGCGGGGAGCAAAGGACTCGATTAAGGCAGCTATTTCCTTGCCGGTTGCCATCTTGCTTTAACCCCCTATCTCAAGTGCTGCGGCCAACTTCTCCAGGGCCGCCATTTTTTCTTTAATTAAGTCTGCTTTTGCCCTGGCTGCCGGTTGGCTGCTTTGCGTAAGCCCCCGGCCAACCTTATCGTATTTAGCAAGCAACCTTTGCAGATGTTCCCTTAATAAAGGGTGTTTTTTCTCCCACAGGCGGGGACCTACCTCTAAAAGCAACGGGTCTTTAATGTCCTCCTGCCCCGGCTCGGCCACAATAACCAGGTACAGCCGGTCGTCCTCCAGCAGCAGGGTTTCGTCAGCGATGGTCCAGCCGTGGTTTATTAAATACTGTCGCAGCTCCGGCTCATCCGCCATAGGCTGCAGGATCAGCCGGCGGGCAGCCGCTGCCACAACCGGGCTGTCCTGTAAAATATCCCTGATAGTGCCACCGCCCATGCCGGCTATCACAATTACATCCGCTTCACCCGGTTGCAGCACTCGCAGGCCGTTACCCAGGCGCAGCTGGATGCTGTCTGCCGTCCGGTATCTTTGAAGGGTAGCCCTGGCGGCTGCCAGAGGGCCGGGGCGCAGGTCGGCTGCGATCACCCGGGGTGCCCGGCCGGTCAGCACAAGGTAAACAGGCAGGTAGCCGTGATCTGTGCCAATATCAGCCACCAGGCTGCCGGCAGGAATATAGTTGGCCAGTGTTGCTAAACGTTGACTGAGCGTAATCATCAAAAACCTTACCTTTCTTGTCATGCTTACTTCGCCGACGCATCTGCAAATTCCTTTAAAGTATTGCCAAAATAAAATAACTTAGGCATTAACTGCCTAAGTCAGAGTGTCGACAAACATTAGCGGTGGTTTATGATCCCCTTTGGCTCCGGTCTACGCACCGACAGCACTATGATTCGCTCCGGTCGCCCTTGAGGTCGCCTCAAACGGGCCATCCTGGCCCGGTTCGGCTGGCGCCCACGTCCTGTGGGCGCCACCCCAATGGCTCCTTTCGCTCATCAAGTGCTGTTGCCGGTGCTTCGACAAGTCGCCGACAGGGGATCATAAAACCGCCTCACTTTGTTTACAACCTTTGTCTACAGTCTTAACTGCCTAAGTCATTTTAAATTGACTGATATGGTTCTGTAAATCCTCGGACAACCGGTTAAGCACGCCGGCGGATGCGGCCACCTGCTGGGCGGCGGCGGATTGCTGCTGCATGGCGGCAGCAATTTCTGTGCTGTTGGCGGTGGCCCTGGTACAGGCTGCCGCCACTTCCCCGGAGCGGGCCACCAAAACGTCCACCAGTGATTTGATCTGCCTGAATTTTTCACCCGTTTCATCAATTAAGCGGTGCCCCGCTTTAACCTCGTTCAGACCCTCATTCATACTGAACATAACATCCTGGGAGCGCTCGGTAATTTCCCGGATAATGTTTGCCACATCTTTTGCCGCCTGGTTTGACCTGTCTGCCAGTTTGCGCACCTCTTGCGCCACCACGGAAAAGCCCCGGCCGTGTTCGCCCGCCCTGGCTGCTTCAATGGCAGCATTCAAGGCTAACAGGTTAGTTTGTTCGGCAATCTCACCAATCAGTTGCACAAATTTGCTGACATCTTCAATCTGATGTCCTAAACTGCCGGTATCCCCGGCCAGGTTCTCCACCATCTGATGCAGCACCCGCATTTGCTGCACTGCCTGTTGCACCACCTGCTGGCCTGCCCGGGCCGCCTGGCCGGCCTGTTCAGAATAATCCGCCGTCTGCCGGGCCGTGTCCGTTAAATCTTTCAGCGAATAGGCCAATTGTTCCACCTGCTGGTTAGCCCCCTGCAGGGAGGCGCTGGTTTCTTCTGATGACATGCTGAGCGACTTGCCGGCCTCGCTCAGTTGTCCGGCCACCTCGCCGGTTTGTCCAAGCAACTGTCGAAAATTCTGCAGCATGGTATTAAAGCTGTGCCCCACCCGGGCTATCTCATCTTTACCCTGGACGGTGAAACTGCCGCTTAAATTGCCGCCGGCCACCACTGCCATATGTTCAGACAGCCGATTTAAGGGTTTTAAAATATTCCCGATCAACCAGTACATCACCAGCCCCATCACCAGCAGCGAAAGCACCAGGTGCAGGGCACTGTTTCTTAAAACTGCGGACAATTGCTTTAAAACTTCTGTACGATCCAGGTTGACCTTGACATAACTGATGGGCTGACCGCTATAATCATAAAGAGGTATAATCAGCACTGCAGATGCTGCATTGTTTTGGTACACCAGGTGATAGCCCCGGCCCGCCACCGCCTTTTTCACTTCCTCGTTGGGCACCGGCCAGGGATCTTGCTCGGCTGTGCCGGCCAGCGGCTTATCTTTGTCAACCTTTTGCCAGGCTACGCCGTTACCGGCATAGGGGTACATAAAGAATTCCCCGCCGCATTGTTCTTTCCAGCGAGCCAACAACTTGGCGCCAAAACCCATGCCGTACTCGGCACTACCCACATGCTGCCCCTGGTAATACACCGGGGCAACCACCCGGAAACCGTAACCGCCCCGTCCTTCCTCCAGCCCGGCCACCCATTTTTTTTCGTTATTGCACTGCAAAACGGTGGCCCGGAAGGATGATAAATCATCACCAAATTTTTGCGGCTGGTGCAAGCGCAAAAAAGAAGTGGCCGGTGGCAGGTGGAACTGAATTTGCTCAATTCCCTCCTGTTTGGCCCGGGCAAAAACCGGCGCAGTCAGCCGGTAAAGTTCTTCCCGGTTTCGCTCGGCAAAGGCCTTTTGCACCTCCGGCATTTCAATTAAGGCGCTAAGGCCCATGCCGGCAGCAGCAAACACTGCTTCCAGGTCGTTTCTGACGATGGATTCGATGTTGCGGTAACGCACTTGCTCTTGATCCAAAACAGCCTCGCGCATTTGCCGGTATCCCATGGCTACCAGCATGACCAGGGAGAGTCCCAACAGCACAAGCAGGGGGATCAATAATTTTGTTTTAACACTTTGCAGCATCCGCACACCCCTTACATGAAATATTTTAGGATTTTTTAACCTTTGTTTCCATTATTATTAAATTATCATTAAGGGGTGGGGTGCTAATGTCTTGTGCATTGCCTAAATTTCGACAAATTGCGGACACAAAAAAGGTCCGCTGGTTTGCATTATTGTCAGGAAAGTTATTCTGGTACAACTATAACAAAGACGGGACACCATTTTGAACTAAACAAATTGCAAATTCAATGGTACCGTCCCAAACCAAAATGCAAAAAAACCTCACCTAACGGTGAGGTTTTGCATGGTGGGCGATGACGGGATCGAACCGCCGACATCCTGCTTGTAAGGCAGGCGCTCTCCCAGCTGAGCTAATCGCCCGGTATATGGTGACCCCTACGGGATTCGAACCCGTGTTACCGCCGTGAAAGGGCGGTGTCTTAGACCACTTGACCAAGGGGCCGCATTTCATTTATGGGTTAATTTTTGATGCAGATTGTAAGAGGCTTGGCACCTCTCACACCCACATCTCAACTGGTGGGCCCACCAGGACTCGAACCTGGAACCCGCCGGTTATGAGCCGGATGCTCTACCATTGAGCTATAGGCCCGTTGATTTGGCTCCCCGAGCAGGACTCGAACCTGCAACCTACCGGTTAACAGCCGGTTGCTCTACCATTGAGCTATCGAGGAGCATCACCACGAAAGTTATTATACTAAAACAACTTTATCAGGTCAACAGCATATTGTTGTTTTTTATCACATTTTTTAACCGTTAATCCAGGTAATCTTTCAGCTTTTTGCTGCGGCTGGGGTGACGCAGCTTGCGCAGCGTCTTGGCTTCAATCTGGCGAATGCGCTCCCGGGTGACCCCAAACTTCTGCCCCACTTCTTCCAGGGTTCTGGCCCGGCCGTCATCCAGCCCAAAACGCAGCCGCAAGACTTTTTGTTCCCGGTCGGTGAGGGTTTTTAGCACTTCGTCCAGTTGCTCCCGCAGCAGGGTGAAAGATGCTTCCTCAGCGGGTGCCCGGGCATCCGCATCTTCGATGAAATCTCCCAGGTGGGAATCTTCCTCCTCGCCAATGGGTGTTTCCAGGGAAACCGGTTCCTGGGCTATTTTCATAATTTCCCGCACTTTTTCACTGGAAATATCCATTTCTTTGGCAATTTCTTCGGGGGTTGGTTCGCGGCCCAACTCCTGCAACAGTTGGCGGGAAACCCGGATTAATTTGTTAATGGTTTCAACCATATGAACCGGTATGCGGATGGTGCGGGCCTGGTCGGCAATGGCCCGGGTAATGGCCTGGCGGATCCACCAGGTGGCATAGGTGCTGAATTTATAACCTTTGCGGTAATCAAATTTTTCTACCGCTTTAATTAAGCCAAGATTGCCTTCCTGGATTAAGTCCAGAAACAGCATGCCCCTGCCCACATAGCGTTTGGCAATGCTGACCACCAAGCGCAGGTTGGCTTCCGCCAGGCGGCGCTTCGCTTCCTCATCCCCCTGTTCCATGCGTTTGGCCAGCTCCACCTCTTCTTCGGGTGACAGCAGAGGAACCCGGCCAATCTCTTTTAAATACATTCTGACCGGATCGTCAATCCCGATGCCTTCCGGAATGGTAAGGTCAACTTCCACTTCTTCCGGCGGCGCGTCTATGGCGTCATCTACTTCCAGTGGCTCCAAATCGGTGGTTTCAGGGACGATTTCCACACCCATGGCAGCAATTTTCTCATAAATGTCATCAATTTGGTCCGGGGACAGCTCAATCCCCTGCAGCGTATCCATGATCTCTGTATAGGTAAGCACGCCGCGTTTTTTGCCCTTTTCGATCAGTTCTTTAACCTGCTCTACTTTTGTTTCGTCCCTCATGTTGCCACTCCCCTTTCGGGCCACTTCAATTTATTCATCAGAATGTGAATCTGTTGGCTGAGATCGCGCACTTGAGCGGTATCGCCGGACTGTTCAGCCGCCGCCAACCGGGCCAATAAATCTTCCAGCCGGGCCTTATCGCTCAATTTCTTAATTGTATTAATAAAATCAGCTAACATCTGCTCGGTAATCGGGCCGGGCAGTTCCTGCAGCAGAATACTGCTTAAGATTTTTTGCCGGGGTTCGTCCAGCAAATTAAACAATGCCGCCGCCGACCGGTCAGAGCCGCCGGCCAGATAAGCATTAAAAATACTTTGATAATCGCTGTTTTGAAAGAATTGCTGTCCCAATTCGGCCAGTATTCGCTCCAACCATGACCGGTTTTCCAAAGCCATGCGCAGGATCCCGGCTTCGGCCTGGGATCGGGCATCCCTGGGCTGTTGCGGAACGGCAGGGCGCGTACTCGCTATATTATGGCTGTTTTTTACAGAATTATCCCCAATTTGGGATATTTTTCTGGTATTTTTCTTGAAAGATTTAATTTCCTCCAGCACGGTCTCCCAATTTACCTGTAAAACCGTGGCCGTTTGTTTAACAGCTTCTTCTAATTCAATTGGACTGGCCACAGCAGCCAAGTTGGGTAACACCTCCTGAAGGATTTTTCTTTTATTTGACAATCCATGTGCTTTAACAGCTTGCAACAGCTTAAACTGCACCAGAGGGGCAGCTTGCTGAATTATTTTTTGCCAGCCGGCAAGGCCGTATTTTTGGATAAACTCGTCCGGGTCTTTGGCCCCGGTTATGCTGGCAATGCGCACCTGGCAGCCGACCTGCTGCAGAATTTCTGCCGCCCGCAGGGCTGCCTTAATACCGGCTGCATCCGCATCATAGGCTATTACCACTTCATTGGTATAGGCCGTTAATAACCCGGCCTGTTCCCTGGTAAAGGCGGTGCCTAAAGAGGCCACCGCATTGGCGACGCCGTGCTGGTAGGCAGATACGACATCCATATACCCTTCCATTAAAATGGCATATCCCAGCTCACGGATGCTCCGGCGAGCTATATGCAGACCGTATAACAAGCGGCCTTTATTAAAAAATTCTCCTTCCGGCGAGTTCAGGTACTTGGGATTATCATCTCCCATGGTGCGTCCGCCGAAACCCACCACGCGCCCCTGGCTGTCCCAGATGGGAAACATCACCCGGTTTCTGAAACGGTCATAACAACCGCCGCTCTCCCTGGTTTGGGCCAAACCCAGTTGTACCATTTCTTCTGTTTTGATCCCCCGGGCAGCTAAAAATTTGACCAGGTTATCCCAGCCGGCCGGGGCATAACCCAATTGAAAGGTTTCTGCAGCTGACTCGGCCAGCCTGCGCGATTCCAGGTAACGGCGTGCCCCGGCGCCGATTTCTTTGCCCAACAGCAGGCGGTAAAAATCCCTGACCAGGCCGTATATCTTAAAAGCCCTGTCTCTTTTTCCCTGGCGTGCCTGCTCAGCCGGTGATGCTTCGGCGGGTATTTTGACTCCCGCCCGGGCAGCCAGAAATCTTACAGCATCCAGGAAAGAAAGACCCTCCACCATCATGATAAAGCTAAAGACATTTCCTCCCACGCCGCAACCAAAACAGTGAAAGGCTTGTTTTTCCTGGCTGACATTAAAGGAGGGCGTCTTTTCCTGGTGAAAGGGGCAAAGGGCCAAATAGTTTTTGCCTCGCTTTTCCAAAGGAACATACCGTGCAACAATCTCTACAATGTCTGAACGCTGTCTGATTTCTTCAAGCACGGCTTCCGGGATCCGTCCTGCCATAAAAACCACCCTTCTACCACAGGTACATAAGGTTTTTCTTTGTCCAAGGGTGCTTTTCCTGCCACTGGAAGAAACCCGAATCTGAACTACAGTTTAAAGTTTATTCGCTGTTACTAAAAAATTTCCTGCAACGCTTCGACATTTTTTCTTATGACAACAGCTTTATTATTACCAATATTTGCAATCTCTATAGCACAAACCCTTATCCCAGGGGAAAACCTTTGGGAATAAACATTTTTTTATACTGGGCCACCGCAAAGCGGTCGGTCATGCCGGCAATATAGTCTAACACCGCCCGGGCAACCCCTTCCTGCTCAAGCCGCTGCAGCAAGTACTCCGGCAGCAGCCGGGGATGCCGGATATAATGCAAATAAAGCCCTTCCACCACATGCCGGGCCTTATCTTCTTCTTTTTTGGCCTCTGAACCAATATATACATGATCAAACATAAAAGTTCTTAATCTATCCATAGCCTCCTGCACAGCCGGGCTCATGGCAATGAAGGGTTTTCCCATGCTTGATTGCACCAAATCCAGCACCATGGTATTAATCCGCCGGCTGTGGGTTGCCCCCAATACCTGCAGGCAGTCCCGGGGCAAGTCCTGTTGCAGCAAAACGCCCGCCCGCAAAGCGTCGTCAATATCGTGGTTGATGTAGGCGATACGGTCGGCAATCCTGACAATCTGCCCTTCCAGGGTGAAGGGTATACGGGGACCGGTGTGATTGAGGATGCCGTCCCTCACTTCATAGGTGAGGTTCAACCCTCGCTGGCCCTCCAGCAAATCCACCACCCGCAGGCTTTGTTCATTATGCTTGAAGCCGCCCTCATACAACCGGTTTAATACCTGTTCTCCGGCATGGCCGAAGGGAGTGTGACCCAGGTCATGGCCCAGGGCTATGGCCTCGGTTAAATCTTCGTTCAGGCCCAGAGCTTTCGCACAGGTGCGGGCAATTTGCGCCACTTCCAGTGTATGGGTAAGCCGGGTGCGGTAATGATCACCCTCGGGTATAATAAACACCTGGGTTTTTAGTTTGAGCCGGCGAAACGCCTTAGAATGGATGATGCGATCCCGGTCCCGTTGAAAAACGGTTCGCACCGGGCAGGGCTCTTCCGGCCGTTCTCTGCCCCTGCTCATGCTGCTGCGGCAGGCAAAGGGCGACAGGTGCTTGTTTTCCAGTTCTTCGGTTCGCAGCCTGATTTCCATGATGTTAACCTACCTTATTTTTCCTTGCCCGCAAGGCAACGGTAGCCTCTGCCACCTCGGCCACCCGACGCCCCAGAATACGGCACCTCCGGGCTGCTTCCGGATCTTCCTGCGCCGGCCGCTGGGCACTGGCCCCCTGATGGCCCGCATCGTCCCCAAAGGCCCCGTCGCCCACCACCGTCATGCCATGCACCAACATAATATCCTGCAATGCCCGGACGGTGCTTTCCTGCCCGCCAAAACGGGACGCCCCCACCGACAACGCTGCCCCCACCACATCCACCAGGGCTTTTTCCTTGCGCAGGGCCCGGCTTTTATCCCACAACAGCTTTAATGGTGAGGCAACCGTACCGAAATAAACCGGGCTTCCCAGGATAATACCGTCGGCGGTTTTAATTAAGTTAAACAGTTCGGCCAGCGGGGTTCCCTGGTAACAAGCACCGGTACAGGGGTTGCTGCAGGCGTCGCAGAATAACTTGCGGCCGGTGGTGACTATTGCCGCCACATGCACTAAGCGGGTGGCGGCCCCCTTTTCAGCCGCGCCGGCCAGGGCCTCCTGCAGCATGAAAGCGGTATTGCCGTCGGTATGGGGACTGCCGTTTAAAGCAAGTATCAGCATGTTTTTTCCTCCTTGATCATGGGCAAGGCATAACATTTTGCGACCAATACAAGTCTTGCGTATTTATATCACCTTATGCCGGATTGCTTGAGGATAGACCCGGCGAGTGCAGCGGTACCGCGGCAAGAATGGTATAAACAGGCCCCCGGGGTGTCAGGACACTTTGCATCAGGTGCAGGTCGGCTACCTGCCACTCTCCCTGTAAGGAATGCTTGTGCCGCGCCATTTGCCCGAGCAGCTCAGCATCCGCCCCCGGCTGCCGGAACCGCCCCAGGGTTAAGTGGGGCGTGTAAGGCCGGTTTTCCGGCGGGAAGCCCAGCGGCATCAGTTGTTGTTCCAGGCATGCCTGTAAAGCCGTCAGGGCCTGCCGGTTTCCCCCCAGCCCGGCCCAAATCACCCTGGGCTTACCCCGGTCAGGAAAAACGCCAAGGCTGCCCAGGCTCAGTTCAAAAGGAGCGGCAGCCGCACCGCACGTCCGGATAGCTTCTACAATAGCCGGTACCTGTGGCGGCGGGGTTTCTCCTAAGAATTTTAATGTAAGATGAAATTGATGCTGCTCCACCCATTTAACAGCCGCCCCGGTTTGCCGCAGCACAGCCTGGACGGCGGCCAGCCGCTGCTTGATGCTGTCAGGCAGCCGGACGGCAATAAACAGTCGTAATGCCTTCATATCTTCCTGCCTCTCTTTATGCAGGTAATTTCGACGGAGGCCCGGCAAATCCTTTTATGCGTAATAATTTTGTAAGGAAAGGTTCATGTACCTGCGGTATTCAGACTTTGCTGCTAATAATGCAGGGAATCGCCTCTATCTGCCCCTTGACCGGCCGGAGATCACAAACCGCCTTAACAGTTTAAGAGGGCAGCTTGCGCTGCCCTCTTAAATACATGCTGATAGTTTTTCGTTAGCTGTTTTTAACTTTTGCCTGGGCGGCTGCCAACCGGGCCACAGGTACCCGGTAAGGGGAGCAGCTGACATAGTTTAAACCGATCCGGTGGCAGAATTCCACCGAGCTGGGTTCGCCGCCATGCTCACCGCAAATACCGATTAACAGGTCGGGTTTCACCCGGCGGGCATTTTCCACCGTCCATTGCATGAGCTTGCCAACGCCCTTGCGGTCCAGCACAATGAAGGGGTTTTCGGCCAGGATTTTCTTTTCCAGGTAGGGTTGCATAAACTTGCCCTCGGCATCATCCCGGGAGAAGCCCAGGGTGGTTTGGGTCAAATCGTTGGTACCAAAGGAGAAGAATTCCGCCTGGGTGGCAATTTCGTCGGCCAGCAGGGCTGCCCTGGGCACTTCAATCATGGTGCCCACGGTGTAGTGGAAAGCCACACCGGTTGCTTGTTTTACTTCCTCTGCCACGCTTTCCACCAACTGCCGCAGGTAGGCCAGTTCTTTAACATCAATCACCAGCGGTATTTCCACTTCCGGTTCAACCCGGTAGCCTTCCTGTACCAGCCGGGCCGTAGCCTGGAAAACGGCCCTGGCCTGCATGGCATATACTTCCGGCCAGGTAATGCCAAGACGGCAGCCCCGGTGCCCCAGCATGGGGTTAAACTCGGACAAAGAACGTACTTTGCGCAGCAGTTCTTCTTTTTGCTGCAGCTCCGCTGCCGGTCCGCCGGTCAGTTTGAGCCGGCTGATTTCCACCGCCAATTCTTCCCCGTTAGGCAGGAATTCGTGCAACGGCGGATCCAGCAGGCGGATGCACACCGGCAGGCCGGCCATAGCTTTTAAAATGCCGTAAAAGTCCCCTTCCTGCATGGGTAACAGTTTGGCCAGCGCCGCTGCCCTTTCTTCCGGATCGGCAGCCAGAATCATCTGCTGGACAATGGGCAGGCGATCCTGGGCCATAAACATATGCTCGGTACGGGTTAAACCAATACCCTCGGCGCCAAACTCTCTGGCTTTGGCAGCATCCTCGGGGGTATCGGCATTGGCCCGGACACCCAGGGTACGGATTTCATCCGCCCACTGCAGCAGTTTTTGAAACTCAGCCGACAACTCGGGCTCGATCATTGGCACCTCACCCAGGATTACTTGACCGGTGGAACCGTCGATGGAAATAACGTGGCCTTCTTTTACAACAATATCGCCCACTGTAAACTGCTTGTTTTCGTAATCTATTTTTATGGCTTCACAACCGCAAACACAGGGTTTGCCCATACCCCGGGCCACCACCGCAGCGTGACTGGTCATGCCGCCCCGGGAGGTGAGAATACCCTGGGACGCCACCATGCCGTGAATGTCGTCCGGGGTGGTTTCCGTACCCACCAGAATCACTTTTTGCCCCTGCTGGCTGAGGTTTTCTGCCCGGTCAGCGTTAAAGACAACCGTACCCGAAGCAGAGCCGGGAGATGCCGGCAAGCCTTTGGCAATTACATTTAGTTGGGCGGCGGGGTCAATGCGGCGGTGCAGCAGCTGGTCCAGCTGGCCGGGATCAACTCTGGTTATGGCAGTTTCTTTGCTGATAATGCCTTCATCCACCATCTCCACCGCAATGCGGATGGCCGCCTGGGCTGTGCGCTTGCCGTTACGGGTTTGCAGCATCCATAACTTGCCCCGTTCAATGGTAAACTCTATATCCTGCATATCTCTGTAATGGTTTTCCAGCAGGGTGCAAATGCGGACAAACTGTTGATAAACATCCGGCATTTCTTCCTGCAGTTTGGCTATCGGGCGCGGGGTACGGATGCCTGCCACCACATCCTCCCCCTGGGCGTTGGTGAGAAATTCACCGTAGAGCATTTTTTCACCGGTGGAGGGATTGCGGGTAAAGGCCACGCCGGTGCCGCAATCATCCCCCATGTTGCCGAATACCATGGCCTGTACATTAACGGCAGTGCCCAGGTCATCAGGGATTTTATGAATCCGGCGGTAAACTATGGCGCGGTCGTTTTCCCAGGAATTGAATACGGCGTAAATGGCTTTGTAGAGCTGTTCTTTGGGATCCTGCGGGAATTCGCTGCCGGTCTCCCGGCGCACAATAAATTTGTATTTTTCAATCACCTGCTGCCAGTCTTCAGCCGTCAGTTGATTATCATACTGAACCTGACGCTTGTATTTTTGCTCCTCCAAAACAGCCTCAAAATTATGGTGCTCAATGCCCAGCACCACATCGCCAAACATTTGGATAAACCGGCGATAACAGTCATATGCCCAGCGGGGATTGCCGCTGCCGGCCGCCAGGCCGATTACTGTCCGGTCGTTGAGGCCCAGGTTGAGAACGGTATCCATCATGCCCGGCATGGAGATGACGGCACCGGAACGGACGGAAACCAACAGGGGCCCGTTGGGATCGCCAAATTTTTTGCCCAGGGTTTGTTCCAGCCAGGCAATCTTTTCTTCCACTTCTTCTACCATACCGGCAGGAAACTGCCGCCCGGCCAGGTAAAATTCTTTACAAGCCTCGGTGGTAATGGTGAAGCCCGGGGGAACCGGCAGACCGATATTGGTCATTTCAGCCAAGTTGGCGCCTTTGCCGCCCAAAAGACTTTTCATATCAGCTCTTCCTTCAGAAAACGTATACACGTATTTCTTGTTCGCCACTTCAATTCCCTCCTCGACTACTTGCTTTACTGTTTACCGGTGTCTTTCGCCACGGTAATAAATCTCCAGCACCTTGCTGGCTGTTTCTTCAACAGCTTTATTGGTAACATCAATGACCGGGCAGCCGATCCGCTTCATAATCCCCTCGGCGTACTCCAGTTCTTTCAAAATGCGTTCAGGACTGGCATAATCCGCATGGGACGTGAGACCGAGGGTTTTTAACCGTTCGGTACGAATCACGTTTAACTGCTGGGGTTTAATAGTTAAACCAATTACTTTATGGGGCGGCAGGTTAAAAATCTCCTGGGGAGGTGCCACTTCCGGCACCAGCGGCACATTGGCGGCTTTAATTCGCTTGTGAGCCAGGTACATGCTGAGGGGTGTCTTGGAAGTGCGGGACACCCCTAAAATTACCAGATCAGCCCGGAGAATACCCCGGGGATCTTTGCCGTCGTCATATTTAACTGCAAATTCAATGGCCTCTACCCGCCGGAAATATTCTTCATCCAGTTTGCGGACCAGGCCGGGTTCCAGTTTGGGCGGGCCGGCCGTGATTAAGGTCAGGGCATCCAAAAAGGGACCCATAATATCCACGGTGGGAATGTGGTGCCGGTCGGCTTCCCGCACCAGCACCTCCCGCAGCTCCGGCAGTACCAGGGTAAAAGCAATAATACAATTTTGGCCCTTGGCTTCATCAATAATATCAACAATATCCTGGGGATCGTTGACATAGGGAACCCGGCGAATCTGCACGTTGCCGCCGTTAAATTGGCTGACAGCGGCCTTAGCTACCAGTTCCGCAGTTTCACCGATGGAGTCTGATACTATGTAAACCACCGGATTGTCGTCTTTCGGCGCAATAATGGTTAACCCCTCCTCAAGCCCCTTCTCCTAATTCAACAAAGAGCCGGGTTACGTTGGTCTTAGAAAACCTGCCGATGACCTCATAGTCTTTGTGCTTGCTGCCCGGCACTGCCCGTACCACCGGCAGTGAGTCCACCTCATGGGTTAACAGCTTGTGGGCGGCCAGCCATACGGAATCGTTTTCAAAGGTCATGTGCACGTTTGGCATCCGGGTCATTATCACGCCCACCGGCAGCTTATGAATGTCATGCCCCCCCAGGGTGGTCTTTAACAGGTCCTTGCGGGACACAACTCCTTCCAGCAGGCCGCCTTGCCGAACAACGTAAAGAGTCCCGACATCTTCAATAAACATGGTCACCACTGCGTCATACACCGAGCAGTCCTCGGGCACCACAATGGGTACCGACTTGACATCCCCCACCTTAATGCGGGTAATCTTATCTGCCAGCACCCGGTCGGTGGCCTTGCCGCTGTAAAAATATCCTACACGCGGCCTGGCCTCCAGCAGCCCTGCCATTGTAAGAATAGATAAATCCGGTCGCAGGGTGGCTCTGGTCAGGTTAAGCTTTTCCGCAATTTGTTCACCGGTGATGGGGCCATGTTTTTTGACAATTTCTATGATGGTTTCCTGCCGCTTGGAAAGTTCCATCCCCTCACCCACCAACCTCAAATGTAACATACTAATTAAGAAATCAACACTTATAATATATAATATTTTTCGTAAAAAATCCCTACTTTTACGAAATATTTTTAGCTAAATTTTAATGCTATTTTGTATCCACCACAATTTTGCTAAAATCTGCCACACTTTTGCTTAATTCCACCAGCCCTTTTAACAGTGCCAGGCGGTTGTTCTTTAATTCCGCATCCTCTACCATAACCATTACCTGTTCAAAGAAAGCGTCCAAGGGTGGCTGGATGGTGGCGATACACTGCAGGGCGGCGGCATAATCCCTGGCCTGCAGCATAGATTGTACTTCCTGCCGGAGAGCCGACAGGCGATGGTATAACTCCTGCTCGGCGGGGTGCTCCAGGCGGGCCGGCTGAATTTCTGCGGCAGCTGCCTGTTTGGCCAGGTTGTTGGCCCGGTTAAAGGCGGTCAGCAGGGCAGCAAAGGCAGGCTGATGACGGAAAGCAGCCACCGCTAAACCTCTGTCCACCACGTCGGCCAGGTCATCAAAGCCGGCCGCCAGCACTGCTTCCACAGTATCGTAGGAAAGCCCTTTGTCACCCAGGATACCCTTCAGGCGCTGCTTGAAAAATTCTTCAATCTCGGCGGTAACCTGGGTTAAATTATGCTTTAATTCCACCACCTGGTCATAACCCTGGTAAGCCCAGGCAATCAACTGTTTAAGGGACAGGTGGATTTTACCTTCAATTAATATGTGGCAGATGCCCAGGGCCTGGCGGCGCAGGGCATAGGGATCTTGAGAACCGGTGGGCTGGATCCCGATGGCAAAGCAACCCACTACGGTATCTGTTTTATCAGCCAGGCTTAAGACACGTCCCGCCAGTGTCGCGGGCAGGTTGTCGCCGGCAAACCGGGGCAAGTAATGCTCAAAAACGGCCTCCGCCACCAGCGGATCTTCGCCGTTGCGCAGGGCATATTCGCGCCCCATTTCGCCCTGCAGTTCGGGAAATTCGTAAACCATGTTGGTAACCAGGTCGGCTTTGGCCAGCAGGGCGGCCCGCTGGATTTTTTCTTTAGTTTGCTCGTCGGCAGCCAGTTCATCGGCCAGGTGATCAGCCAGGGCCCCGATACGATCCACTTTATCGGCAATAGAGCCAAGCCCCTCCAGGAATACAACTTTCTTCAAACCGTTAACCTTGCCGGCCAGGGGCTGTTTTAAATCCTCTTCAAAGAAGAAGGCAGCATCGGCCAGGCGGGCCCGCAGCACCTTTTCGTTACCTGCGGTCACAATTTCTATATATGCATCAGTACCGTTTCTTACGGCAATAAATTTATTTAAAAGTTTGCCGTCCTTGCCAATAACAGGGAAATAACGCTGGTGTTCCCGCATGGGCGTTACCAGCACAGCTGCCGGCAATTTTAAATAATCCGGGTCAAAACTGCCGCACAGGGCGGTGGGCCACTCCAGGATGTTGGTAATTTCGTCCAGCAGGTCTTCGTCTTTTTCCACCGTCCCCCCCTGGGCAGCGGCCAGCTGCTGCACCTGCTGCCAGATAAGGTTCTTACGCTCGACGGGATCCACCAGTACATAGGCAGCCCGAATTTTGGCAAAGTAGTCGGCCGGATTTAATACCTCCAGGGGGCCGCCGGATAAAAAGCGGTGACCGTAGGTAAAGCGGTCGGCTGTTAAGCCGGCCAGCTCAAAGGGTACCACCTCCTGGCCAAACAGTGCCAACAGCCAGCGAATGGGCCGGGCAAAGCGCAGCTCGCCGCTGCCCCAGCGCATGGGCTTAGGAAAATGCAAGCCGGTAACCAAAGCGGGACAGATGTCTGCCAATACTTGAGCAGCGGGACGGCCTTCCTCCTGCTTCAAGGCATACAGGTATTCCACCTGGCCGATATGGCGTACCACCAGGTCTTCCAAGGCAACCCCCTGGGAACGGATAAAACCTAAAATGGCTTTGGTGGGATTGCCGTCTACGTCAAAAGCGGCCTTTTTGGCCGGCCCCTTTACTTCTTTGGCCAGGGCTGCCTGATGATCGGCCAATTCCTTGACATGCAGCACCAGCCGGCGGGGGGTGCCGTAGGTATGAATATCGCCGTAAGCCAGGCGCTGCTCCTGCAGGGTCTTGGCAGCCAGTTCTTTTAATTGTGCTAAAGCCGGCCCCAGAAAACGGGCAGGCATTTCTTCAATACCGATTTCCAGTAAAAAATCTTTAGCCATTTATGTTACCACCTTTCTTCAGCAGGGGGAATCCCAGTTTTTCACGCTGTGCCACATAGGCCTGGGCACAGGCTCGGGCCATTTGTCTGACCCGGGCAATAAAGCCCTGGCGTTCGGAAACACTGATGGCGCCTCTGGCATCCAACAGGTTGAAGGTATGGGAACATTTCAAGACATAATCGTAAGCCGGCAGCACCAATCCCTTTTCCAGGGTGCGGCTGGCCTCGCTCTCATACATGTCAAACAATTCAAACAACATGTCGGTATTGGCTGTTTCAAAGTTATAAGCGGATTGCTCAACCTCATTCTGGTGGTAAACATCACCGTAAGTAATATCATCCACCCAAATAATATCAAAGACGCTGTCCTTCTTCTGGATAAACATGGCCAGCCTTTCCAGACCATAGGTTATTTCCGCACTGACCGGCCGGCAGTCTATGCCGCCGCACTGTTGGAAATAGGTAAACTGGGTGATTTCCATGCCGTCCAGCCATACTTCCCAGCCCAATCCCCAGGCACCCAGGGTAGGGGACTCCCAGTTATCCTCCACAAAGCGTATATCATGCTTGTCCGGATCAATACCGATGGCCCGCAGGGAATCCAGATAAACAGGGATGACATCGTCCGGGGACGGTTTAAGGATTACCTGGTATTGAAAATAATGTTGCAGCCGGTTGGGGTTTTCGCCATAGCGGCCGTCGGTGGGGCGCCGGGAAGGTTCCACATAAGCCACCCGCCAGGGTTCCGGCCCCAAGGCCCGTAAAAAAGTAGCCGGGTTCATGGTGCCGGCGCCCTTTTCAATATCATAGGGCTGCTGAATAATACAGTTTTGTTCGGACCAAAATTTGTTTAGGGTCAAAATTAAGTCCTGGAAATTCAAAGTAATGTACCTCCTTCTGTTTGTGCTGCTAAAATAAAAACTCCCGTCACTGACATTACGTCAGGGACGGGAGGTCATTCCCGCGGTTCCACCCTGCTTGGCTGCATGCGCAGCCCGCCTTCATTTGGTGCGGGTTTTACTCACCTGTTGCAGGCTTTCCCCCCGCTGCTCAGGAACCCCCGTATTTGGCCCGTTTTGCCGGCTTTCACCCTCCCGGCTCGCTGCTAAAACTTGCTGCCAAACACTCTTTCCCTCATCGCATGTTTTAAATTTCCACAACAAAAATCTATCAAAAGACTTATGTTATGTCAATAGCTGCTAATACAAGCTGTTAATGTTTCGGATAATCTTCCCGCCGGTCATCTTCCGGTATTTCTACCTCGGGCTGCCAGTTGTCGCCTGGCTCGCTGAACTCCAGGCGGTAGTTGTTGGCTAACCCGGCGATGGTGCCCAGCGCCCCCACAATCAACACAGGCGTGCTGGCCATCGCCCCCAGGACTCCCAAAGCACCCAGGGTAGCAGGAAATTCCACTACCGTATTATCGTCTTTTTTGATTTTTATTTTGGTTTTCTGACCCTTTTCAACCAAGGCCTTAACCTGTCCTATCACTTCATTGCTTTTGCCTTGCAGTTTTTCACCCCAGTTTCTGTTTTTCTCTTCCAGTTTAATCAGCGCCTGCACTACATCCCCACTCGCTGCATCCAGTGCCTCTTTTGCTTCTTTGTAGCTGACACCCAGCCTGGCTCGCAACAGGTCGATTTTTTCCAGATCGCTGGTCACTGCACACGCCTCCTTTGGGTCAGACCCTGTCAGGGTTTTTCCGGCTCTTTTTTCCCTGATATATTTGTACCCCCGCCAGGGGTACTTTTATGCAGCCGAGCCAGAAAATCTGCAGTTTTGAGTCTTTTTTCCAGGTTATATTCAATATATGCGCGCAGCAGGCTGTTCAGTTCCTTTTGCATCGACCCGGGCACCTTTAATTGGCGGAGTTTGGCCAGCTCCCAGCGGTAGAATGTCTTGAGCACTTCCAGGGTGCCCCGATTAAAGGTCATAACTTTACTTGCTGCGGCAGCACAGGTCCGGCACAGCAGGCCGCCCAACCGGCTGTCAAAAAATATTTGGGCATCCTTTAAGGGGGTGCCGCATCCTGAACAGACATTTAGCTCGGGTTTAAAACCTGCCAAATCTAACAGTTTTGCTTCAAAGGCGCGCAAGGTTAGGTCAATTTCACCTGCCGCAAGCAAGTGCAGGGCTGTTAAAAGCAGGGCAAACATACCCGGGTTGGGTTCGCCTTCTCCGGTGAAGCCGTCTGTTAGTTCGGCCACATAGGCCGCTGCGGTGAGCCGCTCCAGGTCGATCCTTAAATCCGCAAAGGCTTCCCGCAATTCCGCCTGGCTGATGGAATCTATCTCCCTGCCCTGATGCAGCAGGAAGGTTGCATAACAGAAGGGTTGAACCGCCCCCCGCTTGCGGCTGTTTGGTTTGGCCGCCCCGTGCGCCACCACCCGCTGTTTGCCTCTTTGTACGGAATAAAGGGTAATGATTTTATCCGCTTCCCGCATGTCTCGTGCTTTTAAAACAATGGCATCCAGTTTATACAGTTTCATGCGACCGGGCACCTTCTTAGATTATTTATAAGTTATTTTATTATAACGTAAATTAACCCGGCAGATGGGACAAAATATTAGCAGTACATCATAAAGGAGGTTTATTATGGAATTTGCCACCGAAAATAAATACGGCGTCAGTAAAGGAACAGCGGTAGAAGAGCATGTGGACAGAAACTACCGGGGAGAAAACAGCGAGGTAGGCTGGTACCTGGCGGTAGCCAGAAACGCCCAGCGGGAAGGCTATCCGGAAATAGCAGAGGTACTGAAGGCCATTGCCATGGAAGAAGCCTGGCATGCAGCTCGTTTTGCGGAGCTAAACGGCGAAATTTCCAGCAGTACCAAAGAAAATTTGGAAAAAGCACTGGCCGGCGAAACCATGTCGAATAAAAGCAAAAGAGAGGCAGCCGTGCTGGCCAAGCAAAATGATGTGGACGAAGCCCACGATGTTTTTGATGAGGCAGCCAAAGACGAAGCCCGCCACGCCAGGGCCATTAAAGGCTTGCTGGATAGGTATTTCTCCGCCTAAAGCCCTGCCCGTTAAGCCTGCGGCAGGCTTGCCCGGGGTCGCTGTCAAGAAACCCGTATCACCGGCCAAAGAGTGGTACGGGTTACTTTTTGCTTTGCTTTTCCGGGAAATATCTGTAAAATGGGGAAAGGAGGGATGAAGTTGCGTCTTGTGGTAGGTATTACCGGTGCCACCGGTGTAATATACGGTATAACTTTGTTGGAACAGTTAAAAAAACTGGCTATAGAAACCCATTTGATTTTAAGCCGGTGGGCCCGGCGCACCATCGAGTTGGAAACATCCTTCACCCCGGCAGAAGTGACCCGGCTGGCGGACTTTTGCTATGATCAGGATGATTTGGCGGCAGCCATAGCCAGTGGCTCATTTTTGCACCAGGGCATGGTAATTGTGCCCTGCAGTATGAAAACACTGGCCGGGCTGGCCCATGGCTATGCCGAAAACCTGATTGTCCGGGCAGCGGATGTTACTTTAAAAGAAGGCCGGCCCTTGATTTTAGTTCCCCGGGAAACCCCCTTAAATGTGATTCACCTGGAAAATATGTTGAAGCTGGCCCGGGCCGGGGCAGTTATCCTGCCTCCTATGCCGGCCTTTTATCAACAACCCGGCACGGTGCAGGATATTGTTAACCAGACTGTGGGCCGGATTTGCGACCGTTTAGGACTGGCCAATGACCTGGTAAAAAGATGGCCCGGGTAGAGCTTTTCGTTCTATTCTTCCCGGGTGAAGCCAAAATTTCTCAGATCAGCCATTTTATTGCGCCAATCTTTCTTCACTTTTACCCATAGCTCCAGGTACACCCGGGAGCCCAACAAGTTTTCTATTTCTTCCCTGGCCCGGCGGCCCACTTCTTTAAGCATGGCACCGCCTTTGCCGATTAAAATGGCTTTTTGCGAATCACGCTCAGTATAGATAACAGCGTTTACTACCACGACGCCGTTATTATTAGCCTGCACCTGTTCCACCACCACCGCCACCGAATGGGGCACTTCCTCACTGGTCAGGTGGAGCACCTTTTCCCGGATAATTTCTGCCATAATAAAGCGTTCCGGCCGGTCGGTGATCATGTCTGCCGGGTAATACTGGGGTCCTGCCGGCAGGTAGCTGACTATGGTATCAATAAGGCGCTCCACATTATCGCCGGCCAGGGCGGAAACAGGAATTACTTCCGCAAAGGGCAGCAGGTCTTTATAGCGGACAATAGATGCCAGAACATCTTCTTTTTTAACTAAATCTATTTTATTAATCATCAGGAAAACCGGCGTCTTAATCTGCTTTAGCTGTTCAGCAATATACCGGTCGCCGGCACCCGGCGGATCGGTGGCTTCCACCAGGAATAACACCACATCAACTTCCTTAAGGGCGTTAAGGGCTACCTCCACCATATATTCACCCAGTTTATGCCTGGGTTTGTGAATACCCGGCGTATCCAGGAAAACAATTTGTGCATCCGGCCGGGTTAGTACCGAGTGAATTTTGTGCCTGGTGGTTTGTGGCTTGTCTGACATGATGGCCACCTTTTGTCCCACCAGCTTGTTTAAAAGGGTAGACTTCCCTACATTGGGGCGCCCCACCAGGGCTACAAATCCTGAACGAAAATTTTCCGGTGTACCAAGCATAATTCATCCTCCCAGTATAAAGGTAATCCCACAGTTATTAACCGCTCGCTTGCAAGACAATTTGACATGCTTATTTAAAATGCATATCTTTAGCCTCAAAAAAACCGGGCAGCAATTCCTGTACCGCAGCAGTCTCATATTGACCCTGCAGGTTAGCCATGTGCACTTTAATGTGCCCGCCAAACTCAGCCAGCACTTGCCGGCACGCCCCGCAGGGACTGCAGAAGGTTGCTACATCCGCCACTATAGCGATGTCCGTAAAGTTTTGATATCCTTCAGAAACAGCCTTCAACAGAGCTGTTCGTTCAGCGCAACAGGTAAGTCCGTAAGAAGCATTTTCCACATTGCATCCGGTGAAGATACGCCCTTCTTTGGTTAACAGGGCAGCTCCTACCTTAAACTTGGAATAAGGCGCATAGGCCCGTTGCCTGGCCTCTTTAGCCCGCTCTATCAGTGTTTCCGGTGTCACAGACATTTAATCACCCCTTGATAAGCCGCGGCCAGCCGGCCCGCCCCGGCATCGGCGGCAATTGTTTACAGCTGGAATAACCTGATTATTTTCGGCCACAAAATGAAAAAAGCCACCAATAAAGCATGCATGGCTGCCAGCAGTACCGCACCGGCGGCACAGTCTTTAGCTGCTTTGGCCAGGTGGTGCCGGTGGGGCGAGCATAGGTTTACCGCTGCTTCGACAGCTGTGTTAATACACTCAGCGGCCAGGACAAAAAAGACCGCCAGGGTAATATCTGTCCACTCAGCGGCGGTTAAATCCAAAAAAATCCCCACTGTCACCACCCAGAGAGCGGCAGCAAAGTGAATCTTCATATTCCTCTGGGTGCGCAGGGTATATAATATGCCCGCCAGGGCACAGCCGAAACTTTTAACAAAACCCTTCATACTCACGGTAACCCTTTCCCACTTCAAGCGGATTGCAAAAAACATACACCGCTTCAAGTTAAATTAGCGGGAGATATTGAGGCGGTGCAAAATTGCTTCTTCCTTTTGCCGCATAACTTGGCGGTCTGCTTCGTTTTGGTGGTCGTAGCCCAGCAGGTGCAGGCAGCCGTGGGCAGTCAGGTAGGCCACCTCCCGCTCGAATGAATGACCGTAGGCCGCGGCCTGGCGCCGGGCGGTGGGCAGGGAAATAACGATATCCCCCAGCAGGTCCTCCGCTTCTTCAACCTGGGGCATGTCTTCCCCTTCATTGAGAGCAAAAGATAAAACATCGGTTGGTTTATCAATACCCCGGTATTCGGCGTTTAAACTTTGGATGTAGTTGTCGTCCACAAAAATCAGCCCTACCTCGGCCCCGGGCGAATAGCCCTCATACTGCAGGGTTTCTAATATTACTTTTTCCACCAGGTTAACCAGGTTGTCAGGCACTGCTACTTCTTCCTGCAAATTACTTACGAGAACCGGCATAGGGTGTTTTTCTCCTTTCCATTTCCTGTTTCATATCAGGATACTCAATTCTGTTGTGAAAAATACCCGAGAGAACCCGCAGGAAACTGTTGGCGATGGCATCCAGGTCTTTAAAGGTAAGATTGCACTCGTCCAACTGGCCGTCCATCAGCCTGTCTTTAATGAGTTTACGCACCACACCTTCCACCCTGCCCGGGGTCGGATTTTGCAAAGAGCGGACGGCTGCTTCGATGTTGTCGGCCAGCATCACAATGGCTGCCTCTTTGGTGCGCGGCTTAGGCCCTTCGTAGCGGAAATCTTCTTCATTGACGGATTCGGTACGGTCACCTTCCAGGGCCTTGTGATAGAAAAAGCTGCACAGGCTTTTACCGTGATGCTGCTCAATAATATCAATGATTGGCTGCGGCAGTTTATGTTCTCTGGCCAGTTCCACCCCGTCCTTAACATGGGATGTAAGGATTAAGGTGCTTAAAGAAGGGGCAATTTTATCATGGGGGTTGTCACCGCCCAGCTGGTTTTCAATAAAGAAATAAGGGCGCTTTAGTTTACCGATATCATGATAATAGGCACCCACCCGCACCACCAACGGTTCTGCCCCTACGCTTTCGGCCGCTGCTTCCGCCAGGTTGCCCACTAATATACTGTGGTGGTAGGTACCGGGAGCTTCGGTCAGCAGCTTTTTCAGCAGCGGGTTGTTGGGGTTGGACAGTTCCAGAAGTCTGACAGTGGAGGTAATGCCAAAGCTGGTTTCCAAGTAAGGCAGCGCCCCATTGGTCAGGATGGAGGAAAGCAGGCCGTTGGCAATCCCCAGGGCCAGTGAGGAGGTTACCACCAGGTACCAGGGAACCCCGGTAATCAGCCCCACCACCGCAATAATTACCACATTGGAGAGTCCTACATAAATTCCTGCCCGCACCAGGTCCCCCCGCTGGCTTAGTTTAGACACACTGTAAACCCCGCTGACACCGCCCACAAAGCCAACCAGACTGAAGTGAAACTGGTTGCCGGCCATTACTCCCAGCAGTAAAGACAAAATTGTCACCAGCAAAAGAGCCAGCCGGGAATCCAGTAAAACGGTAATTAACATGCCGGCTGCCGCGATGGGAGCCAGATAGCCGAAAAGCGCCCCCAATTCCGGCCAGTGGCTGATATTGATCGCCATGACGGCCCGGGACACAATTAAGGTAATCAAACTGATAATACCGATTAAGCTGAGATAGCTGCCGTTGTGGTAGATATCCCGGTGATGGATATAGGTGTGCATCAGCAGCACCGTCATTAACAAAGCCACCAGTAAGCCGGTACCCAAAAGAGTGGCAAAGGAATGCTGGGGCCTGGATAAACCCAGTGCCTGCAGCTTGGCAATATGTTCTTCGGTAACTACATCTCCCTGGGAGATAATTCTCTCCCGGTACTGTATGCTAACCCGCACCGGCGGCACACTCTCAGCAGCTTCCTGCTGCAACAGGCGGTACTTTTCTTCGTCAAAAAAGGCATTGGCCCTTAAAAAATGTCTGACCAGATTCTGGCCCAGCAGGCGGTACGGTTCGGCAAACTGCCGGGCCGCCAGTTTAGCGGCTGCCTGATCCTTGGCCGGGGATAATTTTTCGGGCGTTACCCCCTCCCCCTGATCCAATATCTCACTGAGCACCGCATCAATACCCGCCGCCAGCTGATCGGTGCCGGCGGGGCTGCCGGCTGCCAATTCTGCCAAAACCTGCTGTGGCAGCTCAAAAGGCAACAGTGATTTCAGCCGGTTAACCTTGGCTGCCGGGTCGGTGTCGTGATCCGCCTGCACCGCTTTAACATCCTGCAGCACCTGGTTAATATCCCGGCGTACCGCTGTACTCACGTCCGGATTGATTTCCGGTACCCGGGGTACCTTCTCCATGGCCTGGCGTCGTTCTGCCTGGGTTTTTTCCTGGTCAATATACACCACACTTTTGGGCGCATAAATAGTGGTGGGAGAAATCTGCCCCACCTGCAGATTCACCTTTTGAGGAACAAACTCAAAGGATACCAGTATGGTAATCAGCAGAAAAAATAACCCTGCTGTTATATAACGCCGGAATAAATAATTTTTAAACACATATTTAAGGCCTTTGACAAGGCCGCCACCGATATCTCGCCATGAAAACATATAACCATCACTCCCCGACCTGCCTAAGAGGCCTGTCCTACTGTTCAGCCTGCCGGTCGTAAGCCCGGATAATCTCCATTACCAGGGGGTGGCGCACTATATCCGCTGCGGTCATCCATTGGAAAGCAATACCCTTAACACCTTCCAGCACCCGTTTGGCATCCACCAGCCCGGAAACTTGGCCCCGGGGCAGGTCAATTTGGGTGATATCACCGGTTATCACTGCCTTAGAGCCGAAGCCCAGGCGGGTTAAAAACATTTTCATCTGTTCCGGAGTGGTGTTTTGGGCCTCATCCAGGATGATAAAGGCATCTTCCAGGGTCCTGCCTCTCATATAAGCCAGGGGGGCAATTTCTATGGTATTTCTCTCCAGATATTTTTGCGTGTGGTCAAAACCTAAAATATCATACAGGCTGTCATACAGGGGACGCAAATAAGGGTCCACCTTTTCCTGCAAATCTCCCGGCAAAAAGCCTAGCTTTTCCCCCGCTTCCACAGCAGGGCGGGTAAGGATAAGACGGTTTACCTCTTTTTTCCGCAACGCATTGACTGCCATGGCCACCGCCAGGTAAGTTTTGCCGCTGCCGGCCGGGCCAATGGCAAATACAATGTCGTTATGCCTGATGTTTTGAATATAATCCTTTTGGCCCAGGGTTTTGGGCTTCACCTGTTTGCCCCGGGCGGTCACCAGCACAACATCCCTGGCTAAATTGGTTAAAGTATCTTTAACTCCTGCCTTGACCGATCTCAACGCATAATTAATTTCATGCCGGCTGATATGGTTGCCGGACTTATAATAACCATATAACTGTGCAAAAACTTCTTCACCTTGTTGTACCTGCTCCGCTGATCCCAGCAGGGTCAGTTCTTCTCCCCGGGCCACAATGCGGACACCCAGCCCTTGTTCAATTAAATTAATATTTTCATCCTGTTTACCAAAAATTTCTGCCGCTGCTTCGTGATCATCAATTACTATTTTACGTTCGGTGCGTTCGGTCAACGTAATCCTCCTTAGTTGCCTGAAAGGGTTTCACAACCCCGATGTCTTCAATGGTTTCCACAAATGCTTTAATTCTCACCAGGTCTTCTCCCCTGCCGGTATTCACCTGTTCAAGCCGCTGTTCCACCAGTTTGGCACCCTGGGGCAACTTGGCCTTTACCGCCGCCAGGGCCTTTTGTTCAGCAATTTTTTGGGCGCCGGCCCGGCCGTGATTGACCCGTTCCTTAATTACTTCCAAATAATTCACTGTTGTAACTTCGACGGGAATGGCCAGATTCCTCCATTTGGGCAGACTTTTCACTGTCTGACTGGTTTGGTAGTACCGGTAAGGCGATACGGCAGGTCCTGCTATGATTATTTCCTTGGGCCCAAATTTAATACGGACTGAGGTTTTTTGCTGGCCGGACAGCTTTTCTACAGTTTCGGAAAACTTGCATTCGCCGTAACCTTCGTACCATACCCGGGCTCTGACAATGCCCTTAGCTTGCACAAAACGGCTGACTGTTTGCGGGGGCGGCGGTTCCTGACCCGGCGGCAGCGGCTGATTGCCCGCTTCCGGCCTGATTTCTTGTATTATTTCCCCGCTGATCAGAACACTGCCCGGCAACACCGTATCGCCCTCGTTTACCATCGCTTGTCCTTCTAACACCAGCACCTCTTTTATTAAACCGGCCTTGCCGGCAATTATATGGGCCGGCTGCCCCTGAGCAGGCTCCGGCTGCACCAGTTTTTTCTCCGCCACTTCAATAATTACTTTGGTTCCCTTAACATAAACACCCGCCCAGGCCAGAGAGGGAAGTTTTTCACGCAGGGTGGTTTCCACCTGCTTGGTATCCAGCTGCCATTTGGCTACCCCGGGCCGCAGGCCTGCCTGTGCGGCAATCTGCTTAATTTCTGCGGCAGACAGCTTATCATGGCCGGTAATTTCAATAAACCAGACAAAAGAAGATAAAAAATAAAGGATGGCTAAAAATATAACTCCCCCAATAGCCAGCAGTTTACGCTTTTTTAGGCTGTTAATAAGAAAAGGCAAACCCCGGCGCTCCACAATTTTGAATCCGCTGTGGGTTGTCCTGGCAACCTGTTTGAGGGACCGAATATCCGAAATTCGAGCCTTCACTCTCACCTTATCCTCGCTCAGGCGGGTAATGTCCCAAAGATAAATACCCCGGCTGGCAGCCAAATTAACAAATTTCTCCAGGAACTCGCCCCGCACCACCAGGGATACATGTCCCAATAAAAAAGAAAACAAGCGCAGCAGAACCATTTACCACACCTCCCCGGGAGCCAGAAAGCTCAAGGATTTTATCTGCCCTTCCACGCATATCTCATCCGTCCGGATATTGCGCAGCACCAGTTGCCGGCCGGTGATGCCCACTTCCCCTTCCCCCACCATAACCCGGATTTTTTCAGTACTGTATTCCACAATCCCCCTGTGATTCTCTATAAATACCTGCAAATTGCCCACCAGCACTATTTTAGGCAAGTCCAGCATGACATCATGGGGAATTTCAAGAAAATCCGAAAGCTGTTTTTTCAGCTTTTTTTGCAAATCTCTAAAGGACATAAAAAATCCCCTCCTTGGCATATGTGTATGCACACCGGGAGGGGAACATTACTAATTAATGGTAGGCCTGCTGCGCCTGCGCCGGGCGGCCGGCGGACCAAGGATTTCTGACAGAATAATACCCTGCCGCAAAGCCGGGCCGTTAAGCAACCGGTCGGGTATTTCCCGGCACTCCTGGGCTGCCGGTGGTTTGGCTTCCCTGGCCGCATCAGGCACCCGCAGCGGCTTGGGGTCTGCCGGTTGGGGCTGCCTGGCGCCGGCAGGGGAAGCTGCCGGCGGGACAGGCACCGCCTGTTCAAGGGTCTGTTTATGGTCAGCCGGCGCCCCCCACTTTTCCTGCAGTTCGGGAGGTAGCCGGTAGGCAGCCGGCTCTTCCCGGTTCTCTGGCAACTGTTCCGGAACCCTGTTTCCGGCCCGGTCAGACAAGGCTTTGAGAACAGTCCAGATGATAAAAACAATCAAAATAGTTTTCAACGGGGCTCCCCCTATTCGTTCTTCAGCTCTTTATGTCTGCCCTCTCTGCCGTTGCCGGAACCGGCTATGGACTCCCTCATTTTGGTATCGGCCAGGATGTTTTGCATGTTATAGTAGTCCATAACACCCAGCCGGCCGGTGCGGAAAGCCTCCGCCATGGCCCGGGGCACTTCTGCCTCTGCTTCCACCACTTTGGCCCGCATTTCCTGCACCCTGGCTTTCATTTCCTGTTCCCGGGCAACCGCCATGGCCCGTCTTTCCTCTGCCTTGGCCTGGGCAATATTTTTATCTGCTTCCGCCTGGTCCATCTGCAACTGGGCACCGATGTTGCGTCCAATATCCACATCAGCAATATCAATGGACAGAATTTCAAAGGCAGTACCCGCATCCAAGCCTTTAGACAAAACAGTTTTGGAAATACTGTCCGGGTTTTCCAACACCAGTTTATGGGATTCCGCACTGCCCACACTGGTGACAACACCTTCGCCCACCCTGGCAATAACGGTTTCTTCGCCGGCGCCGCCCACCAGCCGGTCAATATTGGCACGCACCGTCACCCGGGCCACTGCCTTCAGTTCAATACCGTCTTTGGCCACCGCACTGATGACAGGGGTTTCAATAACCTTCGGGTTTACGCTCATTTGCACCGCTTCCAGCACATTGCGGCCTGCCAAATCAATGGCTGCGGCCCGTTCAAAGGCAAGGGGAATGTTAGCCCGTTCCGCTGCAATCAGGGCATCCACCACGCGGTCCACATTACCGCCGGCCAGGTAATGGGCTTCCAGCTGGTTGACATTAACCGACAACCCCGCTTTATCCGCCTTAATCAGGGGGTTAACAATTTGGGCCGGCGGCACCCGGCGCAGCCGCATGCCCACCAGAGTAAAAATACCCACTTTTACCCCGGCAGCCAGGGCAGATATCCACAGCCCTACCGGAATAAAGCTGAATAATACCACCACAAACACTGCCAGTAGGATTAATAAGACTAAAAATGAAAGACCGCCTAAACTAACCAAAACGCAACCTGGCCCCTTTAAGTTAACAATACCTAACAATAGTTAGATTTTTGTAAACCCTGCCCCCCATGACCAGGCTTTACACCTCCATGAAAAATTTTCCCTGGGGTGACAGGGGACCTCGGCCCCGGGAGTCTCACCCGGACGGAAAAACAGTGCTTTACGGGCGCAAAACGCGGCCATATGGAAAACCACGGTGGTTTCCGTCTTGCGTTGACCGTCCGGCGAAAGCCTTGCGGCTCTGCTTCCCGCAATCTGTTAGATGCGGCCTACCGGTTGTTCCCGTACTCCGGCTAAACGGGGTCACCTACTTGATAAAGCAAGGTGTTTCAAGTCATGCCAGACAGAGTGAAACGATTCCTGTTTGTAACGGGTCAAACCGTTGTGTACAGAAATCTTTCCGTCCAGCCGCTTGAAGAGTTGCTTCACCTTTCGGGTCATCCCTCTTCCTTCCCCAGGCAAGGAATTTACCTTTTGACTCAGCTTCTCTTTGACGGCCTGAACTTTCTGCTTTAACTCTTTGGTAATGCGCTCTCTAAAACCTATCGCCCGCCGGGCTATCACTAATGCCGCGGCGTGGTGGATAGTTATGCCGTAACGCTCCATGTATTTGTAATAGCCGATGGTGGACGTGTGCGCCGGCCAGACTTGCTTTACACCGACGCCTTCTTTGAAGGCTTTACGGGTGACGGCCTCGACCATCTTCTTGAACGGAAAATTGGCCGCCATGCGGTTGAATTTCCGGTTGGTGTCAAAACGGTCTTTGCCGAAGTCCAGGCTCTCTAAAGCGATGGGTTTGCCTAAAGTTTTAGCTGTGTCCACCACTACTTTGGCAAGCACGCCAATTAAGTACGTGCGCCGGAAGCCCCGGCTGTAGGACAATTCTGGTACCTTGATGTAAAGAAAACCGTTCGGGTGCATGGTTATCTGAAATTCCCCGGCGAATTTGTGCAGTGCTTTCGGATAGGGTACGGTGAAACCTTCCGGCCAGGGCGTTGGCTGTCCGGTGTAACTGACGTTGGCCAGCGCTGCTCCGTCGGGGTTGGTGTCTACACCCAGGTAACCCTGGTTGGGGTTGGTCACTAAAACGGGGGCTGTAACGGCAAAGGTGATGTGCACCCTATACCGGCTGTCCCTACCTTTGATTAGCTCCACAGTGTAAGGCACACCTGATAAGAGCAGCTCCAGCACTTTTTGCCGGTGCTTCTCAGGCAGCCAGAGCTTACCCGTTACCCGGGGGGCCCTGGTCATTATGGGTCTACCCTTCTTGTCTGTCCCTTTCTGTTCGGACAGGTGAGAGATGGTCACAGACAGGGTGAACTCTCCATTATGCCAGCTTATTTTGAGATTCGGGTTGCCGCCTTTGGTCTCGTCGCCGCGGGCGTATAGCCTGTCCTGCCGGGCCTGCCGCCATTCTTCTCTCGAAACCCTGCCTCTGCACACTCGCTTCCACAGAGAGCGGCCTCCGAAAATTACTTTTGGTATGGTGCCGTTGTCCCGGTGGACCTTTAGCTCGTCCAGCTTGTCAGCCAGCTTTTTTACCCTGGCTTTGCGGCCGTGTACGGTGTGCTTAAAGTCCTCGATTTTAGCCTGATTGTTTGCTTTAACGGCCCTGTCCAGGTCTTTTTCTGCCCAACTGAGTTTCTTCTTGGCGCGGGCCAGTTTCGTTTCCGTCTCTTCCATTTCCAGTGTCAGCAGCTCTGTTTGCGATTCAATTACGGCTTTGGCCTTCAGTATGGCGTCGTCGCAATAGCGGGAGTTTATGCTGAATGTTCCTTGACCCTGCTTCTTTAGCTCTGGGCGGGAATTATCCTCCTGTAACCGGTTGAAGGCCCAGCGGGTGCAGGAGCAGAACAGCCGCATCTCGGTGTCTAACGGATCCTCCATCCCGCGGCTCCACTTCTGAGAGCGGAAGGCAGGGTAAACCTCCGGAAAAAATTCTCCGCAGGCGGTGTAGCTTATGTCGCCACCGGTCTTAGTCGGCTTCTTCTTGTTGTTCTTCCGTTTTTTCATTTTGAGATGCCTCCGCTATCAGTTCCCGAAAACCCTGCCTGACCTTCTTCCTGCCTCTGGCGCTATACAGCCGGGCCGAAAAAGACGTTACTATTGCCAATAAGTCCCTGACCAATTCGGATTGTGCGTCTTCCGGCTCTTTTTCAGCTATGGCTACGATCTCTACGCCACAGTACCTTAAATGCCGCTCAATGTACGAATACCCGAACCGGGCCAGCCGGTCGGGATATTCGATAATTAGTTTTTTGTACTCACCCCGCTCGGCCAACTTGAGCACGTTTGTCAGACCGCGGCGTTTTTGGTTTAAACCGCTGGCTACGTCGGTGACCTCAGCAACAACACGGTAATGCGACTCGATCACATATTGCCTCAGCCTTTCCAGTTGCCTGTTTAAGTTGCCGGCATCCGCCTGCTTTTTGGTGGACACCCGGGCGTACAGGACGACGCCTTCCTGCCCGGCGTCCAGTTGGCCGGATTGCAAAAGCCTGTTTAGTTCGTCCATGGAGTACCGGCGCTGACCGCCAGGTAAACGGACAGGCTTAATCAAACCTTGCTTTTCCCAGTTGCGCAGGCTGTTCGGATGTACACCTAATTTCTTTGCCGCTTTGCTTATAGTTAATAGTTCCATAAGTTTATTGTATTATGTTTGTTAAGTTTTATCAAGGTTTGTCGGAAATAAGGTAGCTATTACGTACCTCCTTATCACCTTGGTATTAAAACTCATTGTAAGCCAAACCAATTATTGCCGCAAGCAGAATTTTCATAATGTTCGAAAGCTAGTTCACCAAGGGCTGAAATATTTGTGCCGCCTGCTTAATATATTCTCGATAGGTCAGTAAAGGCAGGTTGTTATTGTGATGCAAAGCATCCACCACCCGGCCCACAAACAGGGTATGGCTGTCTAAATCAACCGTAGCCCGGTGATCTACCAGACAATCAAAATAGCCTGAACAATCCTGTATAATAGGACTGCCGGTTTGACCATATGTAAAACTTAGAGAAGCCAATTTATCCATTTGCCGGCCGGAGTTTCTGCCGAAAAGATGAGCCAGGTGAATTTGCTTTTGCTCCAGGGGCGATACTGAAAAAGCGCCGCTTTCTTTAATAAAATCGTGGGTGAGGTTAATTTTATTGACAGCCACCACTATCCGAGGCGGGTAAAAAGTGGCCTGAATAACACTGCTGCAGCACATGGCATTTACCCGGCCTGCCCTGGTTGAACTAACAACATATAGCGGGCTGTCCAGAACCAGTTTCCCCGGCAAACTTTCGCAAACGGGCGGGCATATGCCCGTCGTCTGCTTCTGTGGCCCGATCAGGATATGACGATTAGCTTCACTGGCGCAGTTTATACACTGCCGCGGGGGATGTTTACCGTGTGATTTTTCGCCGCATACGCTGCATTGCCACAAATAAAAACTTTTTTTATTTGACATAAAACAACTCCTATGACTGCCATATTTTAATACAGCTTACGGAAGTTTCCGGATAATATGGGGCTGTTGCAAGCATAGATCTGCTTTTTTCACAGCATATTACAAGCAGGAGGTTATACTTATGAAACAAAAGAAAAAGAAAAACTCACCGGTTAAACCTAAACCATATAAAATTTCACCGGCTGAAATCTATGCCTGGGAAGGCCGCAGCGGTTGTCGTGACGGTAAAACTGACTGAGGGCGGTTACTTTTTCCGTGCCACTAACACCTGAGATACTCCGACGGGCAGGTTGCAAAAAACTAAAATTAATTGTTCAATCTTTAAAACTTGATAAAAAAGCCTGTTTAACCTACCTGATCCCAAATACAAATCAGTTCTCTTGTTTAAAAAACCGGGCAGGCTGTTTTTAAATTGCCTCACTGCCCAAACTATCGGAAGTAAAAAGAAATTAAAATAAGTGGTGCGCTCTATGCTGAGGGGAAACTCTTTAACCAGTCTGTTTAATTGACCGTAATTATATCTGCGGTAATGATTATTTAAGATGTCATGCTCCCCCCAGAGCCAGTTAAAAGCCGGCACGCTGACAACCACAACACCTCCGGGACGGACTACCCTGGTTAGTTCCGCCAGGGCTGCCCGTTCATCCGCCAAGTGTTCCAGCACATCTAAACAAATGACCAAATCAAAAACATGATCTGCAAAGGGTAAAGCCGTAATACTTTCACAATAAGCAGATAAACCCTTCTTACGACAATGTTTTACCATTTCGGGAGCAATATCTACCCCTACTACACTCCCATATTTTAGCATATATTCCATATTTCCACCGGCGCCGCACCCGGCATCCAGTATTTTCATAGCCGGCTGCAGGTAAGGTTTTATAACCTGTCCGATGATTTCTCTTCTTCCTTTATACCACCAGTGGCTTTTTTCTTGTTCAATCATATTAAGATAAATGACTTGGTTCATGACATTAGTTTATCTAGATTTTTCCATTATTATTCTCGACAGTATAAGCACACTGCTGCCAAACTGTCGAAACTTTCTGTTTTATCGACAAACCTTTAAAAAATCTCCAAAGGTATCCGGGCATCTGATAAGGAATTACTGAGCGCGGAAAAAAAATTGGAGGCGTCGTACATGTTAAATAAAGTTGATAAGCATATTAAGCAAATCTCACAGGAACAAATAATTTTTTTACCCGATTTTCAGGAAGTAAATATTGTAAGTGACAATGAAACCGTACGATGTATCAAGCGGTTGGCTAAAGAATCCGGCTTGCCGGTTTCCAGGGTGGTAGAAGCATTAATCAGAGCGGCTTTAGAGGAGGTACAGGCAGCTACCGGCTAACGGCAGTACCTTTAAAGTCATAAAAGATATACCCTTCGCCCGACAAACAATAAAGGTGGTTGATGATCCCCTTTAGCTCCGGGCCTACGCACCGACAGCACTATGATTCGCTGCGGGCGCCACCCCAATAGCTCCTTTCGCTCATCAAGTGCCGTGACGGCGCTTCGACAAGTCGCCGGCAGGGGATTATCAAACCACCTTGGCTTTCTTTTGTCTACAGTCTGAGCAAAGGAATATACCCTTCGCCTTATGCCTGGTCTTTTGCATTAATCTTTTGCCCTAGTTCCAAACCGGTAGGCGTGGTAGCCAAGCCGGCCAGAGAAGTTTCCCGCAGGCAAACGGGCAGCATGGTGCCAATTTTAAACATTGCTTCAATTACTTCATCACAGGGTATGACGCTGGTAATGCCTGCCAGTGCCATGTCTGCTGCCACAATAGATATGGCTGCGCCCATAGAATTTCTTTTTACACAGGGCACTTCCACCAGTCCCGCTACAGGGTCGCAAACCAGCCCCAACAGGTTTTTTAAAGCAATGGCCGCCGCATGGGCGGATTGTTCCGGTGATCCGCCGGCCAGTTCAGCCACGGCGGAAGCAGCCATAGCCGCAGCGGCTCCGATTTCTGCCTGGCATCCCCCGGCAGCCCCGGAAATTGTAGCATTGTTAGCAATAACATAGCCTATACCGCCGGCGTTAAACAGAGCATACACCATTTGTTCCCGGCTGCAGCCCAAATGACGTCCGGCAGCCAGCACACTGCCGGGCAAAACGCCGCTGGAACCGGCGGTGGGTGTTGCCACAATCAGCCCCATGGCAGCGTTTACCTCGGAAACAGCCAAGGCATAGTTTACAGCATCAAAAACTATGCCGCGGCATAAACTTTTGCCTTCACGGGCGTAGTCTTGCAAGCGCTTAGCGTCTCCTCCGGTTAGCCCGCTGCGGGAGGTCAGGGCTTCGTTGATTCCTTTCTCCACAGCCTGTTCCATCACCAGCAGGCTTTTTTCCATTTCAGCAAAAACCTCTGTCTGGGTGCGACCCCCGGCTTGTACTTCTTGGGTAAACACAGTCTTGCCAATGGTTTCACCTTGCTGCCGGGCAAGGGCAACCAATTCAGCTACAGTACGGTATTGCAAACCGCCTTCCCCTCTCATTATGGTTTAAGTAGAGCTATACTGAATACATGGTCAATACGCTTAACGTCACGAATAATTTCCTCAGTTAAATCCTGGTCTGTTTCAATTACCATTAAAGCCAAATCACCCTTGGATTTTCTGGCAACTTCCATATGACCGATATTAATTTCATTGCAGGCCAATACTTGTGCCACCCTGGCTACAGCGCCATACCTGTCGTGATGAAACACCAGCAAGGTTGGGCTATCCCCGCTCAGTGAGATCCGAAACCCCTCAATTTCTGTAACAGTAATTTTGCCCCCGCCTACTGAAATACCCACCACTTCCAGCGAGCCGTGAGAATCGCTTAACCGCACTCGGGCAGTATTGGGATGGTAATCCGATTCCTCCGGTACAACTTTAAATACGATTTCTACACCAAGCCGGCGGGCCAGTTGAAAAGAATTAATAATGTTCTCATCGTCTGCCGCAAGGTCTAAAATACCGCCTACCAAAGCGAGATCCGTGCCGTGGCCGCGGTAAGTCTGGGCAAAGGAACCATATAGTGTGATTTCTGCTTTAGCAGGCTGCCTGCCAAAAATGTGCCGGGCCGTTTTGCCGATTCTGGCTGCCCCGGCAGTATGGGAGCTGGAAGGCCCTACCATAACCGGGCCAATAATGTCAAATACGGATGTATATCGCATAAAAATACTCCTTACACGATTAATTCAGAAAGATAATAACATTTATTATAAACTTTCTCAACAGGAATAGTTTGTTAATATATTATGGCCTGGTTATTGAACTAATTTGCCTTTTCCAACTTTTGAACAATCTGCCGATATTTTTTGAATATGGTTTGTGTTTTAACTGTCAGTATTTACTATTGTTCGAATTAATGATATTCTAAATACAATGAATATTTTTATTTTTTTGGCAACAGGGGGGGTGATCCTGTGGAGGAGAAACTAATTGTTCAAGCTGAACAGTTAAAGGATTTATTAAGAACCCTTAACCGAAAGTTTCGTCAATATATGATGGCGCAAACGGTTGGCTGTGGCTTAACGGTACCTCAGTTGCACCTGATGCAGGAGCTATTTCAAAACCCGGGCATCACGCTGGGTGAATTAAGCATTCGCTTAGGCCTGGCTAAAAGTACTGTGTCAGGCATTGTGGATCGGTTAGAAAAACAAAACAAAGTGGTTAGAAAACGCAACGAACATGATCGCAGGGTTGTACACATCGATCTTTCGCCCCAAGTTAAAGAATTAGGTCAAAACATTTGTTTAATGCGCACCAATTACCTGGCAAGTCTTTTGGCTGCCATGACCCAGGAAGAAATACAAGGTCTTTTAACCGGCCTGGAAAAAATTAATCAACTGATGATACAGGAAACAGGCAGCCTCGAAACTTCCGAATCGTAAATTAAATAATCAGTTATTAAATATTTTGTGACCCCTTTAGGGGTCGTCTTTATTTTAAGTTCAAAAGTAATTATATTTGGCTGTTCTAAAAAACCAGTGACCAGGATAAGTTTTATTTAGAACAAATAAAACTTATCTTGCTTTTTACCTGTTTTTTATCAAATTTTAACTCTAAAAAGTTAAAATTACACCGGTAAGGTGCAAATCTTTAGCCAGGAGGAGAAGCCGTGCAGATAAGAATACTGGATACTAACGTTTTGCTAGATCGGCCCATCCAGGAAATCATTTCTTCTTTTGAACCCTGCAAGATTGTTATTCCTCTGGCGGTTGTCAATGAACTGGATCGATTTAAAGGATTGGAAGATGCCCGGGGGCACTGTGCCCGACAGGCAATCCGCTTTTTGGACAGCCTGCGACCACAACTGCACCAGGGCGTTTTTCTTCCTAGCAAGCATCAAATTCAGGTGGAGGTTAATCATTGCCATGTACTGTTGCCTGAATATTTACCAAAAGACAAGGTTGATACAAGAATTCTGGGCATTGCCAAGGGGCTCCAGGAAGAACAAAAAGCGCCGGTTACATTGGTAACCCAGGATATCTGCCAGCGGGTCATGGCGGATACACTGGGCATATCTGCAGAAAACTTTGCAGCCGAACAAGTTAATTTGGACTTTTTGTACAAAGGATGGGATACCATCAGTGTATCTTATGAAGAAGTACAGGATTTCTATCAATTAAGACGGATAGAAACAACAGCACCGTTATTAGAAAATCAGTATGTTTGTATGGAAGACAGCCTGGGCGGCCGCCATTTAGGGCGTTACAAGAAAGGGATGATCCATCCCCTGCGCCGTGATTTGCACGCTTTCGGCCTGGGACCGGCGGAAGGAAATATGGAACAGTCATTCCTGATGGACGCTTTATTAGACCCGGCTATTGAACTGGTAAGTATTCTGGGTCCGGCAGGAACCGGCAAAACCTTATTGGCACTGGCAGCAGGACTGCAGCAAGTGGTAAACCAGCGGCTTTATTCCAAGTTGGTGGTAACCAGAGCCTTAATTCCCCACAGCCGTGATATAGGTGCTTTACCCGGTACAAAAAAAGAAAAACTGACTCCCTGGATGGCAGCCATTTATGATAACCTGGAATTCCTAACGCGCACTTTTGTGGCTTCTAAACACGAGGAGAGGTGTTCTCCCTCGGAAAGGGTAGAACGCTTTATGGAGGAAGGTTACATCGAGCTGGAAGCCCTTACTTATATTAGAGGGCGTTCAATTCCCAAACAATGGATATTGATAGATGAAGCACAAAATCTCACCAAGGAAAACATTAAAACCATAATTACACGGGCGGGCATTGGCAGTAAAATTGTTTTAACAGGCGATATACAGCAAATAGATAACTACCGTCTTACTGCCACCAGCAATGGTTTTGTTACATTAATTGAATCTTTTAAGGACCAAGATATTTACGCCCATATTACCCTCAGCCGCACCGAGCGCAGCCGCCTGGCCGCCTTGGGTGTTGAACTTTTACCATAAGTTAAGCAATTTTCAATAAGTAACCCGTATCACCGGAATAAGTGGTACGGGTTGCTGTGTTTATGCAATGAAAAAACTTATTAGATAGCTTTTAAGAGCCAAACTTAATGTTGATTTTAGGACTTGCAGGTTGTTTTTTCGATTGCAAGCCCGTCATGACCGTTGGCTTTAAGAATAAATGCTGCTGCCCCCCCAATACAGGTTCTTCTGTATCCTCGGCTTTTGCAAGCTCTGATTCCTTTGTTTCATCAGATGAAGTGTCGTATGCCGCTACATCCTCGGCTGAGGTCGGCAGATCTTCAACTGCCTGATCAGCAATTTCACCAACCGCTGACGGTGTTTCCTCCGCCGGGGCAGCTACCGAAATTGCCGGTGCTTGCTCTACTACCTGATCAAGCAAGATTGCTGCCTCCGCTTGTTCCTCCGCTTGTTCCTCCGCTTGTTCTACCGCTTGTTCCTCTGACAGTTCGTTTATTGTCGGCTGCGGCCAAGCAATTTCTTGTTGATCTAAATCTATTTCTTCATTTATCGCACTGTCAGTGGGCTGAAAAGACGCTGCTTCATTTTCGGACACCCCGTTGGCTTCGGTTGCGTCTGCCAGGTGTTCCGGTTGATAATGCTCATCCCCGTTACTTACCCCGCTTTCATTGTTAACACCGACAACCGACTTCTGAGATAAGTAAAGTAGAATAAAGATTAAAAAAAGCGTAAAGGCATTGTAATTTGATCCCCGCTCACCTGCCACCTGCTCTAACCCCTTTCTGCCAAAGCTAAAATTGACCCTGGTACATATTACGAGAAAATTTGTTAAGTGTTACAAGTTCATAAAATTAATAAAGGTACCGTGTATATGAAACTTATGCCCCGGGACACATTACTTTGGAGAAATCTTTTAATATCGAGGGAGGCGCCATGAAACTCTGGGTTTTTGCACTGCTTACCGCATTGCTCGGCCTGGCCACAGCCGGCTGGTTTATCCTTTTATCCCGCTTGGACAGGCGTTGACGCACCTAATCGTTAACTTTTTAGGCGGGCCAAAATTTTGGTCACCGTAAAGGGTTTATTTTCGATGGCCACCACTTCTTTTTGCAATATTTCAATATGTTTCATTTCTTCATCTCTTAACCGGAGAAACAGTTGTCTGGCCGAAGGATTGCGTACTCTGATGGCAGCATCGTTGTAAAACATTTGGTTTTTAATTTTGTCCTCTAAAGCATCACTCAGCAACTCCAGGCTATCCATAAACAGCCTCCTAATTAATATCCAGTTTTTCCATTTCCTGCCTTAATACAGCCAGATTGCTCTGAGCCGTCATGGCCAGAGCCTTAAACATCTTTCTTAAACGTTTATCTTTGACCGTTTCATACAGAAAAGTATATTTTGCCTGCCGTAGTTTTTCCCGGTCATAGGCCTGTTTGAAAAAATAATTTTCTACATCTTTCTGAGCCAACTTGGCCATTCGCTGTTGCACCTCCCGGTATTTTACCACCGTTAATTCAGGCATATTATTAACATATAAGACCCAAAATATTAAGGCAGAGATTTTTAAGACAATCAGGGAGGATGCAAATTATGAAGGTGGCCATTGTGGGGGCAGGTCTTGCCGGTCTGGCTTGTGCCCTGGAACTGGAAAAACTCGGTGTCCAACCGGTTGTCTTCGAACAAAGGCATCGTTTGGGAAGTCCCTTTCCCTTCGCTGCGATGCTGTTAGATTTTATTTTTCACCCGGTTAAAGATCAGTTACAAGAACTGAGAAACCAATACCACATCAATCTTAAGCCGATCGGTGAAATCCGTTTGTTGCGCCTTCAAGGCCCACGCACCTCATATAATGTCAGGGGGCATTTAGGGTATATCCTTCTAAGAGGGCAAAACCAAGAATCAATTGAAAACCAACTGGCAAGCGGATTGAAAACCCCTGTCCGGTTTGTTTCGCCGGTTGCTCCAAAGGACCTGCTAAAAGACTTTGACTATATTGTTGTGGCGGATGGCAGCAAAAAATATGCCCAGGAACTGGGTATCTGGCAATCAACATACCGGGCCTGGGTACGCGGTGCTAATATTACAGGCAAGTTTAACCCTCGGGAAGTTCGCTTCTGGTTTAATACCGGCTATGCCAAAAGCGGCTTTGCTTGCATGGTGCCATTGGGAATCGACCGGGCAGTTTTAACCCTGAGCGTACCGCAGATTGATCACCAAGAATTAGATAAATACTGGCAGGACTTTATTAAGCAAGAAAAAATACATGCGGATCAAGTACTAAAGTGGGAAACCCGTTCTGAAAGCGGTTTGGTTTTTCCGCACCGAATCGGTAATACATTTCTGGCCGGTAACAGCGGCGGCTTTGTCAGCGGTTGGCTGGGTTTCGGTGTTTTTTCTTGTCTCATCAGCGGTGTAGAAACAGCCCGCGCCATTGCCTTGGGACAAAATTATGAAAAAAGAGTTTCATTTCTGCAGCAAATCATGGAAAGACAAGCCCGTTGCCGTATGTTTTGGAATACCCTGAATAATCATAACTTAGACAACATAATAACCTTGCTGGGCAACCCGATTACAAGTCCTCTATGGCATGGTAACCCTAACGTAACAAAATTAGCAGACCACTTAATCGCTTTCTGGCTAAAAAACAGTTGCCATTTAAATTGAACCAGGTTTCTTAAAAATGTTAAAATTTACTGCTAATTAACAGAACTAAATTAAGTAATTAACACATATATTATATAATCAGGTTAATATCTTGGCAGAAAGGAGTGGTTTGTTTGATGAACAAATTGTTCCTCATTAACCCTCGCCAGCGCCGCTACTATAAACCAACTCCCTTTTTTGAGGAGCAGGGGTATGGCGAAACCAGCAACAATCACCTAAACACCTATTGGCGTGTAAACAACGACGGCCATCTGTGGTTGGCGGAATCCTGCGTCCGGGGTGCCGGTGATCGCAGGGTATTTAAAGCCTGCTCGGAGGCTGAAAAGTGGGCCAGAGAGTATGCCTACACCCGAGCCAAACCATGGGGTGGTTTTTAAAACCAAATATTCAGGCAAACCCACACAGGTGGGTTTATTTGCTTTATAATCCAGAAACCCTCCCGGAGGAGGGTTTCCTTTAACGGACGGCGGCGAACGCCTTTGGTTGCACAACCAGTCCGGTGATAATAATATCCTCAACTTTGTTCAAGATTATTTATTCTTGGCTATAACAATAGCTGGAACTTGTTATAAAGTTTTTTCATCCGGCTATATTAAGCAGTGATCACATTTGTCAATCGGAGGTGTCCCTTGTCCCTCTATATATCAGGCAATAAATTATTTGAGTACCTGGTGGCATACATTTTGCGCAACAACGGATATATCGCCGGTGTTCCCCGTCGCAAACTGGGCGGCCGAGGGACGCAACATGCAATAGGTGTAGTGGGTATAGACTTAAACAACAGCCCCTTTTGCCTTAATACGGTGCTGCTGGTAGCAGCCAGAGGGCCGGCACCGGCTAACCATAACACTGACATGCAGCTGGTACGCAATTTAAAAGCAACTCTGCTGGACCTGGAGCAAACTTTACCATCCCGCCGGGAACTAATTCGGGATCTGTTGGACAACAACCGGGGTGATTTATTTCACCGCATTTACGGGGGCAAAAAAGCAAAGGAAGCCCTGACCGTGCATTATGTGGGGGGCATTTTTGTGGCAGGCGAATTTTCTTATCCGGCCTGGGAATATGCCAATGCCCACGGTATTTATGTGGTTCACCTGCCCGAGTTGATGGCCGGTCAGACCATCTTTTACTGGTACCGGCAAATCCGCAACCTGTTAGCGCAAGTTTTGAGCCGGGATGGCAAGCTGACCCTGCCGGGGCTGGCTAAAAAAACCAAAAAAATCCCGGACTTCCGGGACATTTTGTTGTTACTGCAGCAACCTCAGCGGGAGGAACTGCTGCCTGAGCACAGCCATGATCTTTTTACCATTTTTAACGAACTGCTGCGAACTGCCGAGCTGTCTACCCTGGCCCGCGGTTTACAGCGAACCGCCATTGCCACCATTAACGGTTATCCGGTGGTGATGGAATATAATGTGGGGTACAAAGCTTTGCTGGATGCTGCTTTAACTGTATACGAAAGAAAAATAAAAACCATTAAATCAGTGGCCCCGGCCACCACCTATAAACCACTGGATGTGATTCATCTAAGGATTAATGCAACTACAATGATGGCAGCCAACCAGGTACACAGGCTGTGCTTCCGGGCCGAGCAGGATAATGTTCCCCCGGCCATTCAAGATCTGGCCGGGGCAGTTTATGTGCCGGCTATGGTTCTGGATAAGCGGTCAGCCAAACGGTTCCGGTTAAAAATGCCATTAAAAGCCGGTCTCAGCCTGGTTTGCGAATTTACTCAGGAACCTGACCTAACTGCTGATGCTGTTAGATAAGATTTCGAAAGACCGTCAAAGTTCCGGATACAGCCAGTGTAACAACAACCCCGGCCAGCACAATGCCGCCCAGCACCGCCAGCAGCGCCTGCCGGGGGCACAAACCCAGCAAAAAAGCCACTATACAGCCCGTCCAGGCACCTGTTCCCGGGGCAGGAACAGCTACAAACAGAAACAAACCCAGGGCTCCATAGCGTGAAATAAGCTGCCCCCTTTGATGAGAGCGGCTGTACAGCCAGTTAAACCATTTCCGGCTGGCCGGCAACCGCCGTTGCAATAATCGCTGCAACGGGCCAAGCAAATACAAAATCACCAGCGCCGGAAGAGCATTGCCCAGGATTGACCAAAACAGTGCTTGCCAGGAGCTCATGTGAAGCACCGTCATGGCGTAAGGAATGGCGCCGCGCAGCTCCACAATCGGCAAAGCAGCAATAACAACCACCAGTATCTCCTGCGGCAACCCTTTAAACAAGCTGAGCAACGTTGACACTCCCATCTTCCTGATACTAAAATCACACCATGACCATAAACAATAATTCTCCAACAGCTGTTATTTCCCTTCCCGGTTAAGGGCAAACAACTGTCTCACCAAAAGAAATACCCGTTTCAGAACGGGTTCATACAAGACGGGTAAGTGCGGTTATTAAACAGTTTCTCTTAAATCGAAAACACGTTTGCTTTTCTTTTCTGACCTGGGCAAACTGCCGTAGGCCACCGGTGCCACTTCGCATTGGATACCAATGCGAGATTTAATATTTCTGCGGCATTCTTCGCTCACTTGCAGATGGTCAAAACCGTCCCGCACCTCAACTTTAATTAGCAAATGGTCTTTACCTGCCGACCTGGTAAGAATCATCTGGTATTCACTGCCGGCACCCGGTGATAATTTCAGTACATGATCAATTTGCCCCGGGTAAATATTTACTCCTTTTATTTTAACCATGTCATCCGTTCTGCCCAGCACCCGGTCAATCATGGGAAAGGGGGATCCGCAATCGCAACTTTCCAAGCGCAGCCGGGTAATATCGTGGGTGCGATAGCGCAGTAAAGGCATGCCTTCCTTGGTTAAGGTAGTGATCACCAGTTCTCCCTGCCGGCCGGGAGGCAGTTGTTCACCGGTGGTCGGTTCAATTATTTCGAATAACAGGTGATCAGCCCAAAAATGCAGGCCGTTATGCCGCGAACAATCAATAGCAATACCGGGGCCGTAGATTTCGGTAAGACCGTAAATGTCGTAGGTTTCAATGTTTAATAATTCTTCAATACGCTGCCGCATTTGGTCACCCCAGCGCTCACTGCCAAAAATCCCCTTGCGCAGAGCCAGCCGCTCTTTAATACCCCGCCGATGAATTTCTTCCGCCAGCAGCAGCCCGTAAGAAGAGGTGCCGATAAGTACGGTGGTTTGCAAATCTTCCATCATTTCCAGTTGCTTATCTGTGTTACCTGGGCCGGTTGGTATGGCCATGGCCCCCAAACGCTCGACACCTGCCTGAAAACCAATACCGGCGGTCCACAAGCCGTAGCCCGGTGTGACCTGTACCCGATCCCGACGGGTTACTCCCGCCGCAGCCAGACAACGGGCCATCATATCTGCCCAAATGTTAACATCACCGGCTGTGTAAGGTACAATGATAGGTTTGCCGGTGGTGCCGGAGGAAGAATGTATGCGAACCACCTCTTCATCCGGCACTGCCTGCAACCCCAGGGGATAGCCCGCCCGCAGTTCTGATTTGGTGGTAAAGGGTACCCGGGCAAAATCTTGTATTGTTTGTATTTGTTCAGGCTTAATGCCTGCTTCATCCAGCTTGCGCCGGTAAAAGGGTGATTTTTCATAAACACGCTGGATTAACCGGGCAAGCTGTTTTTCTTGCCGGGCAAAAAGTTGCCGGTAATCAAATTGGCATTCCCTCTGCTGCAACAGCATTGACAACTTAAGCACCTCCTATTGCTTGCCGACCCAAGGCAAAGGCTCTTTGATTTATAGGCAACAACCGCGGCGGCATCATTTTTTCTACCACGGACTGCAAGTGATCCGCACTGAAGGGCAGCAAGTCCAGGGCAGACAGCGCTCCCAGCAAGACCATGTTGGTTGCTTTAAAGGTGCCTGCCTGGCTGGCTAAGGCCGTAGCATCAAATAAATGTAGAGTGGCTGTTCTTTCTTGGAGAAAAGCAGTTAACTGCCTGGTATCATAGGTGGCCAGGCCCAGGGAAACTGATACCGGCTGAATGGTGGCGGTGTTGGCCAGCACTACCGCTCCTTTTTTTACCTTATTAATCGCCCGTACAGTTTCCGCCAGTTCCAACCCCAGCAATACGTCCGCCTGACCGGTGGGGATTAAGGCACTGTAATCTCCCTGCCCCATGCGTACCTGGCTCATGACTACGCCTTCCCTTTGCGCCATGCCGATAACCTCGGAAGTCCGTACAGGCAGCCCGGCCTCCATTGCTGCCCGGGCTAAGATACGGGAAGCCAGCACGTTTCCCTGTCCACCCACACCGGCAATCAAGATATCCAGCCTCATTCTACGTCACTCCCCTCTGTAATGGCTTCGCTGGGGCAAATTTGCCGGCACAAATCACAACCTGTACAGGCGGCGCTGATGACCGGTGCCTGTTCCCCGCCGGCAATGGCCGGACAACCCAATTCTTCAATACACAGCCGGCAATTAAGACACTTTGCCGGATCAATTTTCCTGGGTGCTTTGCGTTCCTTTGCCACCGCCACACATTCCCGCCTCATAACAACCAGGGAAACACCGTTGAAAGCCAGCGCCTCCTTGGCTGCCGCCAGTGCCTCCCGGTAAGCAAAGGGATCTGCCACCTTAATCAGCGGTACCCCGCAGGCTGCTGCCAGTTTTGCAATATCCAGCGGCTGTACGTTTTCGCCGCTGACATTCCGGTTAAGGCCAGGGTGGCTCTGGTGGCCGGTCATGGCGGTAGTCCGGTTATCTAATACCACCACCGTTAAGTTAGCCCGGTTGTGCACAGCGTTTATCAAACCCGGCAAACCGGTATGGAAAAAGGTAGAATCCCCCAGAAAAGCAACCACCTTGCTGTCTTTCACCACCAGTTGGAGACCGGAGCCTATCGTAATACTGGCACCCATGCACAGGCAGGTATCCACTGCATGCAGGGGAGCCATGTTACCCAGGGTATAGCAGCCGATATCCCCGGTAAAAACAGCCTTGCTGCCGGCGGCCGCTTGTTTAAATATATAGAAGGACGCCCGGTGCGGGCAGCCGGCACACAAAACCGGCGGGCGCACAGGCAGAGGAGGCAGGCTGATATTTTCCGGGGCAGGCAGCTCTAAATGTAAAAAATTGGCTAAAATTCCTTTAATCTTGTCAGTGTCCAGTTCTCCCTCCCGGGGTACCAAGTGATTATGTTTGCCGCTGACTGTCAGGGATATGCCGTGCCGATAAATTAACCCTACAAGTTGGTCTTCCAGCACCGGTTCCTGTTCCTCCACCACCAGCACTTGATCAAGTTGTTGGATAAACTTTAATACCAAATTATGGGGCAGCGGGTAGGGGGTGCCGATTTTTAGCACCGGCAGGTTAAGCTTTAACTGGGCCAGAGCTTCTTTGACGTAATGGTAGGCAACGCCGCCGGCGATAATGCCTAAGCGACCGTCACCGGGCAGAACGGTATTAAAGGGGCTGTTTTCAAATATATCCCGTGCCTTTTCCTGTTGCCGGTTGAGCCAGATATGCCGCTGGGCAGCCAGGCTGGGAAAAATAACCCACCGGGGGTCCTTTTGAAAACCTGTGTCAGCCTGTTCGGTTATATATTCACCGGCCACTTCCACATCCTGGCAAACATGGCAGGTACGGGTGGTGGGCCGCAGAATTACCGGCAGTCCCAGCTCTTCGGACAGCCGGAAGGCTTCCCGGGCCATATCTTTAGCTTCCTGGGGATCAGCCGGGTCCAACACCGGCAGCTTAGCAAACTGGGCAAATTTGCGGGTATCCTGTTCGTTTTGCGAACTGTGCGGTCCTGGGTCATCAGCCACCGCCAACACCAGACCGCCCTTGACCCCAATATAAGCCAGGGTCATCAGGGGGTCGGCAGCCACATTTAAACCCACTTGTTTCATGGTGACCATGGCTCTGGCTCCCGCATAACAAGCTCCTGCCGCCACCTCCAGAGCAGCTTTTTCGTTAACTGACCATTCAACATAGAAGCCCCGTTCTTTAGCCAGTTCAGCCAGGGTCGTTAAAATCTCGGATGAGGGCGTTCCCGGGTAGCCGGTAACCACTTGCACGCCGGCCTCCGCCGCCCCGTAGGCAATGGCCTCATTTCCCATTAACAGTTTCCTCATCACAACAAACCTCCGCTTTATAGTTGAACAACCCCGAATCCCTGCCATCTTAAGATAAATGCCAGCATGACTGATATCAGGGTTAATAAGATGATCATTATATCCAGCTTGGTTATGGCCGGTTCTTTATAATAGGTGCGTACCCCGCTGCCGTAGCCCCGGGTTTCCATGGCAATGGCCAGGCGTTCTGCTTTCTTCAGTGAAATTAAAACCAGCGGCAATGCCACGGCGCTATAGGCTTTTATTTTATGCCAGGGATTACCGCTGTCCACCGGACAACACCTGACCTGCTGGGCATAGCGAACCTGCACTGCTTCAGCCATAAAAGCAGGCACAAAACGTAAGGCTGTCATAAACATAAATACATAATCATAAGGCAATTTAAGTTTTTCAGTCAGCGCCAGAATAATATCTTTATACTGGGTAGTGGCCAAAAAGATGAGAAAACTCAATATTACCGTCATCATCCTGACTGCCATAGCCACCCCCATATACAGTGCTTCGCAGGTAACCGGCAGCCTTTGGCCAGGCAACAGATAAAACAGAATTTCCTGGCCTTGAAAAAAAATAATTTGTAGTATGATTAAAATGCCGGCAAAAAAAGCCAGTCCTTTTACAACCGTCCGCAAGTCTTTAAGCACTTTGCCTGCTATAGCCACCGCCACCACAGAAGATAACAGCGTTAACAAGTAGTACACATTGTTAAAAGTCAGTGCCAGTAACATTACCCCCAGGGCCCAGGCCAGCTTGCTGAGAGGATTTAAACTATGCACCACTGATTCGCGGTAAACATATTCAATTACCCTGGCCATCGCTGCTGCCTCCGTTCGCCTTGTGTAAATGCGCAACCATTTCTTCCACCGTCAAGACAATTTGTGAACCAAGATTTAGCGTTTCTTTTAACCGGTTTGCCAGTTGAGTTATTTGGGGTGGCTCCAACAGTGTTTGGGCCAGCAACCGGGGTTGGCTGAAAACCTCTCTGGTCAACCCGTCCGCAATCACCCTGCCCTGGCAAAGAACAACCACCCGCCGGGCATACCGGGCCACCAGGTTCATATCATGGGTAATAAACAAAACGGTATGTCCCCGCCGGTTCAGGCAGCTGATCAGATCCATGATCTGCAGGCTTTCCCTGGCATCCTGCCCGGTGGTAGGTTCATCTAAAATAATTACTTTAGTTTGCATGGCTAATACAGCGGCCAGGGCCACCCGCTGGCGCTGACCCCGGCTTAACCGGTGGGGATAAACCTGGGCCCACTGCTGCAAACCTACATCCTGTAATGCTGCGGCTACTCTTTGTTCAATTTCACGCCGTGGCAAACCAAGATTTTCCAAACCAAAGGCTACTTCCTTTTGAACTGTGTCATGAAAAATTTGGTGGTCCGGGTTTTGAAACACGAACCCCACCTGCTGGGCCAAATGAGAGATGCGGGCTGTGGCAACATCCTGCCCGCACACCATGACCTGGCCCGGCCGGGGACGCAGCAACCCGATACAATGCTTAACCAGTGTTGTTTTGCCGGCACCGTTCTGTCCCACCAGGGCAACCAGCTCGCCCGGATAAATTGTTAAGTTAATATCCTGCAGGGCCGGTTGGCCCTGTTCATAACTGTATGACAAGCCTTTTATGTCAATGAGACCTTGCATTTTTTACCTCCGCCACCGGATAACCATGTCCGGCAAAAATCAACACCTTCCTCCAGGGTAACAGGAAACAAACAACTGTCCCTGTTAAGCTGCCAGGCTAATTCAGTAACCTGGGGCAGCGTTACGCCCAGTTGGTAAACTTTAGGGTTTCCAAATACTTCCCGGGGCGTACCGGCGAGAGCTATCTCCCCGTCGGATAAAATAACTAACTGATCACAATAGCGAGCCAGCAATTCGGTTTTTTGTTCTGCCACCAACACTGTGATACCCTGCTGCCTGTTTATTTCTTTTAATACCGCAAAAATTTCTTCGGTACCCAGGGGATCCAGCTCAGAAGTTGGTTCATCCAGCACCAGAATCTCAGGTAGCAACGCCAGGGCAGCAGCAATGGCCAACCGCTGTTTTTGACCGCCGGACAGTGAGCCGGTAGACCGATATCTTAGATGACTGATACCTGCTCCGGCCAGAGCGGCAGTTAGGCGTTGTTCCATCTGTTCCGGCGGTACGCCGTAATTTTCCATGCCAAACACCAATTCTTGTTCGACATCCAGGCAGATAATCTGAGATTCCGGGTCATCCATAACGGTGCCAACCAGGCGGCCGATGGATGCTGTAGACAAGTTAACGGTCGGACAGCCGTTGAGCAACACCTGACCGCTGCAGGTGCCGCCTTCGGTGTGAGGGATAATACCGTTAACTGATTTTATCAGGGTGGTTTTGCCTGCCCCGGTGGGGCCGATTAAACCAACTATAGAGCCCTTATGAAGCTGCAAATTGATGTTTTTTAGAGCGTAAAAGTCGCTGTTAGGATAGCGGTAGCTGAATTGTTGGAAACAAACTACCGGTGCTGCCCCTTTAGTCATGACGGTTCCCCCTTGTTACGCTTAGCGATAAAGAAACTTTTTCACCGGCGCATACAGGGCCTGGGCAATCACCATGTTGATTACAGACACAGGTATTACCACGCCCACAAAGGCAGCCTGCATGGCAGACACCGGTAGGTTTAAGGCCAACCGGAAATTCAGCACTACATACAAAGTACCGCTGACCAGGGTGCCAATAAGGGTGGCTACAGAGGGTTTAAAGGAGTAGTTGCGCAGGGATAATTCAGGCAAATAACCGGCTACCAGGGCACAAGCCAGCGCACCGGCCGGTTCAGTTACCAGGTTCAGATAAGGAATAGGGGATTTAGAAAAGATCATACTTACCGCACCGGCCACAATACCGATACCTAAGGCCATGCTCATTTTAGGGCGCAGCAGTAGAATTGACAGGCAGTACATGGCAATAACAAAGTTGGGCGTAATGCCTAAAATAGCCGGGGAAAACATGCGTAATACGGCACCGATGGCAATTAAAAAGGCCACCACGGAAATTTCTTTAGTCCGGCTCATTTTGCCGATAATAACTTGTTCAGCTACGGGCTTACTCATCTTCATCTCTCCTCATCTCAAATAAAATAAAAAACCAGGCGAGAACAGCCTGGTTGCAGACACGGTAAAACTCAGCTCACCGGTACTCCCTCAGCTCACCTCAGCTCATCTCAACTCACCTCTCATATATTAAATTGTGGCAACTCAACTCAAAACTAACTCAACCTTGACAATTAGTTTAACACACAAAATCTTACCTGTCATCTGTTTTTTGCCAAAAAAGGTTACAAAGTAATGACCTGGTCGCCGCCAGTCAGGTTTTCCAAAATCTCCAGCATATTGGTAACCCGCCCTACCGCCAGTTGATCCTTTAATTTATAGTAATCCAGGCAGGTACCGCAAGCCAGCACTTCGGTTCCCCGCTCGGCCAGTCTGGTAATTTGATCCAGTACCCGGGAGTGCTGAACGGCCAAACGAACCCCAGAGTTTACCAGCATGATCAAGCGGGGAGCCGGCTTCTCCAGCAAACTGTTAAAAAAACTCACCATTAAAACTTCTCCCAAATCTTCAGCCCCGCTGCCAAAGGTATTACCGGTGATCAAATAAACAACCGATCCGGTCCGGCACCGGTCCGGCATCGTCAATACGGTGCCTGCCGCCGCCTCACCTTTGGTAATTGTGATGTAAAACTCTCCGTTCTTTTCTTCCACATTGACCTGACAGCCGGCATTTTCGGCAAAACGAGTAACATTTTCCAGCGCCACCCGGTTGTCTACAACCGATATCACAGTGCCCTGTTGTATTTCGTCTAAGGCCCGCTTGGTGTTAATGACCGGCTGCGGGCATGCCAGCCCGCGGTTATTTATCTCTCGGATCATGCAGTTGCCCCCTCCGAATAGTAATTAAACGGTCGCTTTGGGCCGCAAGCCTGCCCACTATACAGGCATCTGTAACGCCTCGCCTGTGTAATTCCCTCAGCAGGCTGTCTGCCCTGGTGGGAGATACAGCGATCAGCAAACCGCCGGAAGTTTGAGGATCAAATAAAATATCCACATCTTCCCGCCTAACTCCTTCCTCAACTTCCACCTGATCGCCCAGGTGGTTGCGGTTATTATAAGCCCCGGCCGGAATAATGCCCATGCGGGCCAGTTCCCTGGCGCCCGGCAACACCGGTATCGCGTCGGCATAAAATGTTATACTTAAGCCGCTGGCCCTAGCCATCTCGGCCGCATGCCCCAGCAAACCGAAACCGGTAATATCGGTACAAGCGGACGCTCCCAGTTCCACCATTGCTGCCGCCGCCGGTTGATTCAAAGCAGCCATGGTGGCCACCGCTTGCCTGATAACCGCTGGCGCTGCCAGATCTGCTTTAATGCCTGTGTTGATAATGCCGGTACCTAATGGCTTGGTTAACACCAAAAAATCCCCGGCCCGGGCAGTGGCATTACTGTAAATCCTAGCCGGATGGATCACGCCGGTAACCGCCAGGCCGTATTTAGGCTCATCATCCTGCACACTGTGCCCGCCGGCAATGACCGCCCCGGCTTCCCTGACCTTGTCTGCCCCACCCCTTAAAATTTCTTGCAAAATATCCGGCGACAGGCAGGCCGGAAAACATACTATGTTAAGCGCCAGCACCGGTGTGCCGCCCATGGCATAAACATCACTCAGGGCATTGGCGGCCGCAATTTGCCCAAACAAGTAAGGATCATCCACCATCGGAGTAAAAAAGTCCACCGTTTGAATAACTGCCAGCTCATCATGCAGCCGATATACCGCTGCATCATCTGATGTATCCAAACCAACCAGCAGGTTGGGATCGGTATACTTGGGCAGCCGGCACAGCACCTCTGCCAGGACCTCCGGTCCCACTTTAGCCGCTCACCCGGCAGCCTTGGTCATTTGTGTCAGTCTAACTTTATCCACTGTGCGCCACCCCCCTTTTCACAGAACATTATTAGCCCTTCGCCAAGATTTATGTACTTTCCTTTAGACAAAATATAACTTTTTATTATATAAACAAGTGCTTGGGTCATTTATTTCTTTTTCTTATACTTTAGATTTTGCTGCAAAAATAAACGATAAACTTGCTTCCTACTAAACAGGGGGGTATAATGAATTACAGCATTTACCAACTCCGAGGTGATTTTTTTGACCCAGCGGCAACCTATAGGCATATTTGACTCCGGCGTGGGCGGCTTATCCGTAGCCAAGGAAATTCGCAAGCTGCTTCCTTGCGAAGACCTGCTTTATTATGCAGACACGGCTTACTGTCCATACGGTGAAAAAGACCCGGCCGTTATCCGGCAGCGGGAAAAAAATATTGTTAAATTTTTACTGTCCAGGGGTGCCAAGTTAATTGTAGTGGCATGCAATACTGCATCTTCCGCCGGACTGGAAGAATTGCGCAATCTTTTTGCGGTACCCATTGTGGGCATGGAACCAGGTGTTAAGCCTGCTGTGGCAGCCAGCCGCAACGGCACCATTGGCGTGCTGGCCACCGGCGTAACCATAGCCGGCGACCGCTTTGCCGCTCTGGTGAAGCGTTATGCCGAACATACCCGGGTGATCACCCAACCTTGCCCGGGACTGGTGGAGTTAATAGAAAGCGGTAAACTGGCAGATCCGGAAACAGAAAAAGTTCTCCAAGGTTTTCTGCGGCCCATGCTGGAACAGGGGGCGGATACCATCGTGCTGGGCTGCACCCACTATCCATTTTTGCGTCCCCTGATTGAGCGGTTGGCCGGCTCGGACATTGCTGTCATTGACACCGGTGCTGCTGTAGCCAAACAGGTTCAAAAGGTACTTTTTGAACATAACCTGGCCGTGCCGGAAGGCCCCCCGGGCAGTGAACAATTCTTTACCAGCGGTAATCCGCAAGAAGTGGCAAAGGTGATGCGCACTCTCTGGCTGCATGATAACCTGCAGGTACAAAGCCTGCCCCTAAAAACCACCGAATAAAAAAATGCGGCAGAACAATGCCGCATTTCAGAGCATCAACAAAAATTAGCGGTGGCTTATGATCCCCTTTGGCTCCGGTCTACGCACCGACAGCACTATGATTCGCTCCGGTCGCCCTTGGGGTCGCCTCAAACGGGCCTTCCTGGCCCGGTTCGGCTGGCGCCCACGTCCTGTGGGCGCCACCCCAAGGGCTCCTTTCGCTCATCAAGTGCTGTGACCGGTGCTTCGACAAGTCGCCGGCAGGGGATCATAAAACCACCTCACTTTGTTTTACAACCTTTGTTTACAGTCTAAATGCGGCAGAACAATGCCGCATTTTATCGTTATTTTATTTCAAACAGGCAGCTAAACGGCGGTTAACATCCTCCCAGTTAACCAGGTTCCACCAGGCTTCTACAAAGGCAGCCCGTTTATTTTGATATTTCAAATAGTAGGCATGTTCCCAGACATCCAGCGCCAGCAGTGGGATAACACCCCACTGGGTGAGATTCTGGTGCTTTTCTGCCGTTAATATTTCCAGCTTTTTAAATACAGGGTTGTAACATAACAGAGCCCAACCGGAACCTTCCACAGCTACAGCAGCAGCAGACATTTGCTTTTTAAAAGCTTCAAAACTGCCAAAGGATTTATCAATTTCCGCAGCCACCAGGCCGCCGGCGGGTCCCCCGCCGTTTGGTGACATATTCTCCCAGAACATGGTGTGCAGAATATGGCCTGAGCCGTGAAAAGCCAGTTCTCTTTCCCAATGTTTAATCAGGGCATAATCTCCTTTTTCTCTGGCTTCTGCCAGTTTGGCTTCAGCATTGTTCAACCCGTCCACATAGGCTTTATGGTGGGCATCATGGTGCAATCTTACGGTCTGCTCATCATAATAAGGTTCCAGTGCATTATAATCATAGGGTAATGGCGGCAATTCATGTTTCATTTTAACTCCTCCGTTTCTTACTTTTATGGTTGATATACCAATATTATAATGCACTTTAACTAATTGTTTATTACCCGTTCCTTACATAAGAATTACTTAAATGCAATCTTCCCGAAAGGTCTGGCAAAAGGTCTCCGCCAGCAGCATTACATGGTCAATAAATTCGGCGGAAAAGATAAAGTCGTGGCCGGTAAAAAAAACGGGGTTTTCCAGAAAAACAGCCACCGGGTGCCTGCCAAATGTGTTAATAAACTGTTCTATGGAAGAAATAGTCATTTTGATCAACCTCCCGGCAGCAGTTTAACAATAAAACATGACATTTAAATTAACCGGTTGTTATTGTAAAATTAAATTTTTTGAAATTATATTCTTCCTACCATGCTAAATTCTCTTTTAATACCTGGCATGCCTGGTTGCCAGCCGGCCGGGACGCCCAGCCCGGTAGCAGCTTCATACTGCAATCCCTGGATAACCCGGATGATTTCTTCTACCCCGCGTCCTACTTCAGGAGGATACAGCGAAACATATTTTATAATTCCCTCGGGAGAGATAATAAAAGTGGCCCGATAGGTAAAACCCAGTTCTTCCCTCAGCACGCCGTATTTACGTGAAATTTCATGTGAGCGATCAGATAATAAGGGATATTGGATAGTGCGGGCTGAGGGAGAAACTTCTGCAAATACTTTGTGGGAAAAGACACTGTCCGTACTGACGGCTAATACCTGAACCCCCAGCTTTTTAAATTCTTCATGGCGGGCAGCCACGGCTGCCAGTTCTGTAGGTCAAACAAATGTAAAGTCACTGGCATAGAAAAAAAGAACCACCCATTGATTTTTGAAATCTTTTAACTTAACAGTCACCCGATTGCCCCGGTAATAAGCATCGGCAGTAAAATCAGGCGCCATTTGCTCAGGTTTAAGCAAAATATTAGGATATTGGCATGGTTTTAAATAAACTTCCGGCTGCGTTTGACCGTTCACAGGCAACACCTCCAAATCCTGCTTCTCTTTATTTTAATTTATGAGTTTAAACCAAAATTTGACACGAAATAAAACTCATGGTTATATATTTACAGTGTTAAGTTTGTCTGATTTAATTATGAAAGACGTTAAAGTAGGAGGTATGGCTATGCCCGAAAACAATGCCTGCGGTTGCAAACCCCGCAGAATTTCAAAAGGATTGCTGACCAGAGTTGCTAATTTTATCCGTGACAAATCTGTGGACGGTGTATGCGTTAAAAGTATTGCCGAAATAGCTGATGAAATGGGCTTACTGCTGCCCTCCATCCTGGTGGAGGCACTGGATAAGCTGGAACAAAACGGCACCATTCAAATTAAAGAACGGGGTCGGGAGCTAACGGATCTTACTACTTTTGTTTATATCGGTGATGATGAAATAAGCAAGCTGATGTCCAGCACCATGCTGCTAACCCACGAGCTGGCAGCAACACTGGGCGAGCATCCCCAATTTCAACAATTAAAACAACAAGTTAATGAAATAATTAATATCCTTGAACAACAAAATAAAGAAGTCCAGGAATTCCAGGCTTTTAAAAGCGGCGTGGTCAGGCAGATTGAAGCTCAGGACGGCGTGTACCATATTATCTCGAAAACTCGTTTAAATAACTTATTTATTGAAGAAACCAGAAGGTAACTGCCATGAAGATTGATAAGCAAAGTGTTATCATCAGCACGGTTGTACTGGTGGGCAGTTCTGTTACTCAATATCTTCTGTACCGTCACATTGACTGGGCTTACAGCATTTTAACGGCTATTGTGTTCATTGTTTTAGCTCCTTATATCAATAAGAAAAATAATTAAACCGGGGTTTAACGCCCCGGTTACAGAGTGTCGACATGCATTAGCGGTGGCTTATGATCCCCTTTGGCTCCGGTCTACGCACCGACAGCACTATGATTCGCTCCGGTCGCCCTTGGGGTCGCCTCAAACGGGCCATCCTGGCCCGGTTCGGCTGGCGCCCACGTCCTGTGGGCGCCACCCCAATGGCTCCTTTCGCTCATCAAGTGCTGTGACCGGTGCTTCGACAAGTCGCCGACAGGGGATCATAAAACCACCTCACTTTGTTTTACACCTTTGTCTACAGTCTGAAACCGGGGTTAAACGCCCCGGTTAGTTTATTGCGGCCAGCCTGCAGCAGGATCTTTATCAAATTCCAGCCCGATTAAAGAAATGGAATCATCAAAAATGTCCGGGCTGCGGTGTTCCTTAAAACGCAAAATCAGGCCAAACATAGGAGACTTTTGGTTGAGTTCTTGCATTTTCTGCAAAATCTGACCGGCTTTGTGACGGGCAAATTTAATAGCAAAGCCAACACCATCCGTAAAGGCCAGATAAAGCAAATAGGCATCTTCATCCCGGTTGTATTGCCAGCGGTACTCAAATTTACCGGTATGTGCCGCAGCAATACGGTTATTGGGATGAATTGTTTGATAGGGAACAACAAAATCAGGGTGTTCTAAAATAATCCCCACCGTTTCTTTGGCTTTCCTTGGTTTAATAGTGCCGATACTGCCGCTAACGGGCTCAATTATTTTAATATTAGGTTGCGCTGTCACTACGTTTAAGCCCCCTCTGGATTTAAGCAATAAGTTATCTATCCATGTTATCTATTTATATAAAGTACATTTTAAGCACATCGCTATTAAAATCACTAGTTGACATAATATATACTACGCACTTTCCCAGGCCGTTTCAGAAGCTAAATACCTCTCTGCTATTACCAGCGGCAGTTTCTCTTGCTTAGCCCTGGTTGATGCCAGGCTGGCTGAATTCACAAGATTTATTACCATGCTTCTGGGATTTGACGTGATCAGGTTTTGCTGCCGGCTTGCGGCAAGTCCCGCTGCGGCAGTAATTTTAATATTATTACTAAATTTATGGTTAGCGATTGCTTTTAACAGCACTTCTGCCAGAGCTTCACATTTAGCCGGGTCGTAGCCGGTCAGCAGGGTAAATTCATCTCCCCCGAACCGGCAAAGATAAGCATCTGCCGGTGCGTAGGTTTGCAAAAGCACAGCTACTTCTTTTAAAATTAAATCCCCTTGGGTGTGCCCGTAGGCCTTGTCTATTTGTCCGAACTCATTGAGATCAATGAAAATGACAGATATTGCACTGCCCTTTTCCAATAGCTCTACACCCATTTGATAGATATATTCACTACGGTAGAGTCCGGTAAGAAGGTCGTAGTGTTTACCCAGTTCAGCATAAAGACGGCTCTTGTTAACCAACCCCACCAGCCTATCGTTTTCTTGAACCAGCAGTGTTTTAATTTCATATTGTTCAAACAACCGCTTAGCTTGCCACAGAGATGTCTCAGGGGCAACCGAAATAACCCTTTTGGTCATGGCATCTGCTACAATTCTGTTAGGATGGGTTTTTCTTATATCCCCGCAGGTCAATACCCCCACCAGTTTACCATTGTGCAAGACGGGCAGGCAGCTAACGTTATTTTCATCCATCGTTCTTTGCGCTTTGCGTACGCCATCATAAGCATCAACGGTAGTAACCGCTTTTCTCATAATATTGGAAACACAGTACATCATAGGTCGATAGACTTGCTAACATGCAGCACGATATTAATTTGTGCTTTAATTATGTTAGACTCGTTAGCAACTTTCCCCCCTTCTTCTAAAATTAACGGGATAAGCCGATCCCTGGTCAGCATATGGGTTAATGACTTTCTAATAACAATGGCTTCAATAACCGGGTGGTCCACCTCAATTATTTCGTATTGTTCCGGAGACAAAATATCTACCATTCGCCTGGCAGCTTCCGGTCCTATGGGTGCCTTCCTGCCCACCAGCAAAACGTCTTGCATGGGGGGAACTTCAAACTCAGAAACACGCATGGTGATTTCTGCCTTCCTGGTCGATTCGACAAAATCGCTCATAATTTTTCACCTTGAGATGGTATATTTTAAATTCCTGCATATTTTATCATATGATAAACTAAAAAGCCATTAATGATTGCCCGACATATGTTAATCCTATTTTAAATTTATTTGCTAAGCCGCTTTATTTAACTTTCTTCTCAAAATTACCGCATGCCGTTTGGTGCGGGCGGCCTTCTTTTAACAGCTCCTCCAATGCTTCTTTCCCCAGCTGCAGCATTAATTCAATAATTTCAATGCTATCCGGCACTCTTTTGCTTTTATTTTGATAAGCCTTTACCCCGGCCAGACAAACCCTGCGGCTTTCTTGCCGCCCGATAACCTTTACAAAATATTGGCACTGGCTGCAGGAATGTTTAAATATCTCCCCGGTTTGGGGCATCATCATACGGTGACCGGTAAAAAGAAAATTATTTTTATAATAACTCCTTACTTTATCGTCCATAGTATACCCCGCTGTCTGTCAGGGACACCGCCCTTTTAATGCTGTGCTGTCCCCACCGGGAGCGAATTAAATCCGCAGCCCGGTCAATTTTCTCCTGCTTCTCCCGCCGGCACAGCAAATCCAGTTGTTTCTCCTGCCGGCTGACCAGGCCTGCCAGCGTTAATCCCACCAGCCGGGCCTTAACATCTTCAGACCAGTGTTTTTTTAATAGAAACACTGCCATTTCGTAAACCTCCCCGGTTATATCAGTATAGGCGGGTAATACTCTGGCATGTGTTTCGGTATAAAAATCAGGGGTGCGAATGGTAAGACTTACCCGGTTACCTAAATACCCTGCTTTACGGGCCCGCCAGGTTACTTCTTCCGCCAGTTCCATGATAACTACCTTGATCTGATCGTAACCCCGGTAATCCCTGGGCAGGGTAATCTGGTTGCCCACACTCTTTATAACCTCCATTGACCCGGGATCCACCGGACTGTGGTCAATCCCATGTGCGGCGTAATGGAGAACTTCCCCCACCAGTCCGTATCTTTTTTTCAACAATGCCACCGGAAGGGCTGCCAGCTGACCGATGGTCTGAACCCCGATCTGATTTAACCACTTGCCAATGCGGGTGCCTACCCCGAACAGTTCTTTAACGGGCAGCGGCCACACTTTATGGGGCCAGTCCTCCCTGGTAAGGGTGATAATTTTATTGGGTTTTTCCATTTCTGCCGCCATTTTGGCCACCAGTTTGGAAGGCCCGATACCAATATTGACTCCCACCCCCACTTCTTGATTAATGCGGCGCTGAATTTGCCGGGCAATCTCCTGGGGGCTGCCAAACAGTTTTAGACAACCGGTAACATCCAGAAAACTTTCGTCTATGGAAAAAGGTTCTACCAGATCGCTAAAATCCCGCAGAATATTATTAATGCGGCTGGCAAAAGCAACATAATGGCGATGGGCCGGTGCCACAAATACCGCACGGGGACAAAGCGCCTTGGCTTCGGTAACCAGCATGCCTGTTTTAATGCCATATGGTTGTTTGGCTTCATAGCTGGCTGCCAAAACAATACCGGTTCTGTTAGCCGGATCTCCCGCCACAATGACAGGCCGCCCCCGTAAACCGGCATCCATGGCCTGATGCACCGAAGCATAAAAGCTATTCATGTCACATAATAAAATAGTCCTGGACATAATTACCACCAAACATTTATTCTGTCTGCAATAATTATTATATCAAACATATGTTTGGTGACAAGGGCATTTTCTATAGTTTAACTTGGTAAAATTTCTTTCAGCCTGCTCCCCGGGGAGCTAGGTATAATCCAGAATGTTTAGTTTAGTTAGTAACAGTTATTGCCATTTGTTTATATTCTATATATATACCCGTTAAGAGGTGCAATAATGAGCATAGTCACCTTAACCGCCCAAAAAGACACGTTTGTTTACAGCCGGCAGCCCTGGTTAACTCCCTGTTCATCACCCGTATTGCTGGTTGGCACCAGATATGCCGGAAAGCTATTTGCTTACCTGTTTTTTGATCTTTCCCACATACCGCCAAACGCACGCATCAAGTCGGCTGTATTGTCCTTATTCCCGGTGGCTCCTCAACCGACCGGTTTTGATACACTTATCATAAAACCGTTAGCCGAGACCTTTGAGGATTGTGTAACAAATTATAAAAACAGGCCCATCAGCCTGCAAGAACCCGGCATACACTGGACAATAAACCACGCTACCCGGGTTATAAATATTGACATCAAGAAGATGGCAGCCTCTTGGTTGACAGGTCAGCTGGCAAATAATGGTCTGATAATTTCATCCAGTTGCCTATGGGGCCGGAAAATTTTGGCCATTAACAGCAGCAACAGTCCCCATCTGCAACGGCGCCCTCTCTTAACTTTAAAAATTGACAGGCCTAAAGGCTGCCAAGTTGAAAATATAGAAGAAATTGTCAAAGTTCTTCCGTCGGAAACCTTCAGCACTACCAGGGAAGTTTGGTGTTATTCTGTTTTCAGCCTGATTGTTAAGAACATGGGCTTTTCACCGGTTATGATAACCCTTCAGGACAGTGCAGACGGCATTGACTTTATTGACGAGGGCCCTACCTGCACTTTGCAGCCCCAACAAACCAAGATACTGGTAAACCGTTTTTTTACCAGATTTACTCGCCTGAAATTCACCTTAGCATCAGAACAAAAGAACCCGGTTAAAGTAAGTGTCTTTTTGCAGGGAAGAATTTAACAGTTGTAACATAAGACTATTTGGCAACATATGTTAATTAAAAAGAGGTGGTAGGTAATGCCTAATTTTTCAGTGTTTAATTTAGATGCAGACGTCCTTAGGACCAAAATTTTTGGTTCAGAGAATACCGCTATACGCACCGACGCCGACGGCCGCCTGGAAATCAGAAACATCTCCGACCCGGTCACCGTAACAGCCACCAACCTGGATATACGCGACCTCTCCGCCAACCAGGATAACTTGCTGGCCTTCGGCTTTGACGGTGCAGATGTTCAACCGGTGCGCACCGACGCCGACGGCCGCCTGGAAATCAGAAACATCTCCGACCCGGTCACCGTAACAGGGAGTATTCAAATAACACCTACATTTACAGAAATCAACTATATCGATGTGGATACCGATGATTCCTTCACCGGCCTCGACTATGTAGATACATCGACTCAGAACATGTATACCTTTTATGTATACAACAAAGGAGATAATCCTGTAGATATAAGACTGGATATCAGCCCGGATCAGGTAACTTATTTTACTGACGTTGCCGCTCGCACCCTTACTTCGGGTACCACCGACACCTTTGTTGCTAAAACTTTCCTAAGATATACCAGAATTGCCTATAAATCAACTTTACCGGGTAATTCTACTACTATTGATGTCTTCTTCCAAACGCAAGCTATTTAGCATAATTAACTTATAGATACAACTCAACATAAAATAACCTGAGGGTAAAACTTCGGGTTTTTTTCTTAGTAAAGGATGTGAATTAAAGGTGAGCACTTCCTGTACAATTAGTTTATGCATGATAGTAAAAAACGAAGCAAATTACTTAGACGATTGTTTATCCAGGGTAAAAGATCTGGTAGATGAAATTATTGTTGTCGATACCGGCTCCTCAGACGATACGATAAAAATTGCCCGTAATTACCATGCTAAGATTTTTAGTTATGATTGGGCAGGAGATTTTAGCAAAGCCAGAAACTATTCCCTTGACCAGGCCAGCGGGGATTGGATTATCTACCTGGATGCCGATGAAGAATTGTTGCTGAATGAAAAATCAACCCTGCACAACTTAATAAACCAGACCGCAACAGACGGTTATTATTTTGTTATTATCAGCCCCACTGACGATAATCCGGCCAGTCAACAGTTGCGCAGCAGCAGTTTAAGGCTTTTTAGAAATCACCCTTTATACCGTTTTCAGGGGGCCATACACGAACAAATTATTCCTGCCATCTTGGCTCATAAGCCAGATGCTAAGCTGGTTAAGACAGACATCGCCATTTTACACCACGGCTATAAAAACACCAATATAGAGAATAAAAATAAATGTATGCGTAATCTGGAGATAGCCAGGCAACAGGTGGAGCAATACCCTGGCAATAACTTTTATCGATACAATCTGGGAGTTGCTCTGTATCAAATCAATGATTTAAAGGGTGCTCTAACGGAATGGCAGAAAGTTATAGAAACCCTGGACTACACAGCCGGCTATGCACCTAATTTGCTGCGCAACTATATTATTTGTTTAATATTAACCATGCAGCATAAGAAAGCTCTGCAAACGGCAGAAAAAGCCATCCGTCTATATCATGATTATACAGACTTGTACTATCTTAAAGGTCAGGCTTTAGAAAAATCAAAAGAGTTTCTTCTTGCTGAGGAAGCTTATAAACACTGCCTTGTCCTGGGCGAAGCTCCCTCTCACTATGTTTCCACCATTGGTCTGGGCAGTTATTTTCCATTAGGCCGGCTTGCTAATCTCATGGAAACCTGCCAGCGGTACGAAGAAGCAGTTATGTATTACTGCCAGGCCTTTAAATGTCAGCCGGCGCAGCAAGAATTTTTGACTCACCTGTTGCGCAACCTGTCTCATGTTTACAATGACCCGGCAGAAATTCGTTCATATATTGAAAATAACTTGCCATCCTTAAATGATGATCATTTATTACAAATAGCCACTATCCTTCATCAGCTGGGAGATTTTGCGGGTAGCCTGGCCTTCTTGGAAAAATGCAACCGGTTGTCTGATCAGATGGTTTTGCTTAAGTGCAATAACTTAATTAAACTGGGAAACTGGGATAAAGCAAAAAACTTAATATTAGAAATTAATCACGCCGGCTCTGTTTTTTGTGAAGCTGTTTTGGATATTTGTATTTGCAACTGGTCTAAGGATAACCCGGTTGATGCACAAATTTTTATTGAAAAGTTGACAGATATTGACCGGTATCTATATTTAACTCTGCTTAATTTTAACAACAAACTAGTTAAGGGGCTTAACACCTTTACCCATGTCCATCCCGCGAGTTTAAGCAAGCTGATTTTAAAGTTGGTGGAACATGGCAATACCCGGCTGGCCCAGGAAGCAGTAAATTGGTCCGGTCGTTTAAACACCGGGGAAATTCACTTTAATTTGGGCAAAATACTTTTTCAGCATAATAAAATTCTTGAAGCTGCCGATCAACTGCTGCAGGCCATGCAAGCGGGGTTCTCAAATGACGAATTATATTTTATGTTGGGCTGTATTTGTCAGCAGCGCAATATTCTATGGGAGGCCGAACAACTGGTGCAACAAGCTATTGCCATGGCCCCTGCCAAACAAACATATCATGAAAAATTAGTGGAAATACTGCTTAGCCAAACCGGTGTTACTCTGGCGGAAGCCATAACAAAATTCCCCCACCGGCAAGTATTTAAATATATGCTCGACATTGTTAATGAGTGTCAACAACAATTGAATGCTGCGGGGTGTTTAGATTGATGCAAAAGCATCCGGTTAACTCTGCGGACAGTTTGGCAGACGGACTCAGTCTGTGTATGATTGTTCGTAATGAAGAAAAAAACTTGCCTAAATGTATACACAGCGTAAAAAACCTGGTAGATGAGATAATTTTGGTTGACACCGGTTCGCGTGATCGCACCATAGAGATTGGGCGCAACCTGGGTGCCAAGGTTTTCTCATTACCTTGGACAGGTGATTTTGCCAGAGCCAGAAACTTTTCTCTGGTTCAGGCTACCAAAACCTGGATCCTGGTATTAGATGCCGATGAAACACTACGTTCCCATGAACACAGTCTTATTAAAGAACTAATATCCGGTAACCTACCATGTGAAGGCTTTTATTTAAAACTGGTCAATTACTTTAGCAATTATCCGGATGATTACACCATTGATGCCGTATGCCGCTTGTTTAAAAATAAACCTCAATATAGGTTTAGCGGATCTGTTCATGAAAGCATCGCCCCTTCAATCATAAATTATCAGGGTAACTCTTGCATCAGACCGGTTGAAGTACACATTGACCACCGGGGATATTTAAATCAATCCCTGCTAAAACAAAAAAGCGCCAGAAATATCAACATTCTGGACTTAGAAGCAGCCAACAACCCTACCGATGCCTATAATCTTTATGCCATGGGCACAGAACTGTTTCAACAGGGCAATTATGAAGATGCTCTCACACAATTCCGACAAACTCTGTCACTATCGGCAGGCAGCAACGTGACAGCAGACGTATATTTTAAAATGGCTGTCTGCTGCTTAGAACTTGCCCAATATCAACAGGGCCTGAAAATTCTAAAACAAGGTCAAAATATTTTTCCTGACTTTACCGGCCTCTGGTACTTACAGGGAATGCTAGAATTCCGTCAAGGAAACTATCAACAAGCTGCACGCATTTGGCAGCAGACCCTTGATATGGGCGACCCGCCCTGGCACCGCTACACCTTTCCCTATGGTATAGGAACTTATTTATCGTTGTGATGAATTTACCCACCACTGGCAGGAATCTTTAATTTGGCAAGTTGCCAGTTACAAAAATACATTTTTACGCATGGCACTGGAACAAGAATATGATTATGTTTTTCTGGTGGATGCCGACCTGATATTACACCCCAAAACCCTTGTGCATCTCATTAGTCTGCAAAAAGATATTGTGGCTGAGGTTTTTTGGACCCGTTGGCAACCCAATTTACCCCTGCAACCCCAAGTCTGGCTGGGTGATGCTTACCGTTTGTACCAGAAAAACCGCCAAGAGCTATTGGATGAAACGGAAGTAAACCGGCGTCAAATGCAGTTTTTTCAGATGCTGGCCGCTCCCGGCACCTACAAAGTGGGAGGAGTCGGAGCCTGTACTTTGATAAGCCGGCACGCCATAGCCAAAGGAGTATCCTTCAGCGAAATATATAATGTAGGTTTCTGGGGAGAAGACCGCCACTTTAGTATCCGGGCAGCGGCCCTGGGATTTGAATTATTTGCCGATACACATTATGAACCGTATCATATTTATCGTGAATCAGATCTGGCAGGAGTGGCAAAGTACAAAGAAAAAATATTGGCCTCAGAGGCTCAATTAATTACACACCAACATGCCGTCAATAAACAGAAAAAAGCCGGCATCACGCTGGCTATGCTGGTAAGAAACGAAGCAGACAGATATCTCAAGGAAGTTCTGGAACACGCTGCTCAGTATATTGACCAGGCTGTTATTCTGGACGATGCCAGTGAAGACAATACAGTGGAGGTATGTCAAAAAGCACTGGCAAATATACCCTGCACTATTGTTTCAAACGAGCAGCCCTCCTTCAACAACGAAATTGTTTTGCGCCAACAATTATGGAATATGGCTGTTAAGGCTGGTGCTGAATGGATATTAATTTTAGATGCTGATGAAAAATTTGAGGATAAAGCTGTTAAAGAAATACCGCTTTTAACTTTAGACCCCGATATAGATGTTTACTATTTTCGTCTATATGATATGTGGGATGAACAGCACTACCGCGAAGATACTTACTGGCAGGCACATCTTACCTACCGCCCTTTTATGTTACGTTATAAGCCTGGGTTTCCTTATAAATGGTTAACTACCCCCCAGCACTGTGGTCGTTTTCCGGTTAACATAAAAATTTTTAAAGGTTGTGCCAACCCGTTAAGAATAAAGCATTTAGGCTGGATGAAACCTGCCGACCGCCTGTTAAAGTACCGTCGCTATATGCAGCTGGATCCCGAAGGCAAATATGGTGTCATGGAGCAGTATAAATCTATTCTTGATACCGAACCTCGCTTACTCCGGTGGGAGGAGTAGTGACACAGAGCCAGCCAAACAATCAAAAACCCGTGAAGCCTTGTATTTCAAGGATTCACGGGTTTTTGTGGGGGTATTCCACTGGTCGGAGCGACAGGAGTTGAACCTGCGACCTCTACCACCCCAAGGTAGCGCTCTCCCAAACTGAGCTACGCCCCGATCTGTTTACTTGTCATACAGAGCACCTTGCCCTGCCGACAAGTGTTATTATAGCCAAAGCCATATTAAAAGTCAACAGATAAATTGCATATTTTAAATTTGAATTCATCCGGCGTAAAGGTTTACTTGGGGGCAGCAAAATGTACCAAACAGCCCCATATAAATTAAGAACTCCCGGGTTGAAAATTAAGTTAGTCTTTCGGAAACTTAAATTTTTTGCCAAAGACTTTATTAAAATTAGTTACTTTTTTATAAAGTTCACGTATTTCCAAATCCGCATTTTCCAAAGCAATGCAATCTATCTGTACTTCGTTTTCCTTGATGGTACAAACGACATCCTGCACCACACCGGCCTCAGTACGATCTAAATTTTCCGCCATGCGGAGCAAAACGCCCAACCGGCGCACCAGATTGCCATCCTGGGGAAATAATACATCCGCATGCTGTTGGAGTTTAAATTTTAAATCCATCTTATCATGGCAGGCGGCAACCAGGGCAACCAGCACCAACTCCCGATGGGAAAGCCCGTTAAGCCGGGCGTTTAACAAAACATACATGGTATGCTTGTGGTGGTTGTAATAACTTACTACATTCCCTACGTCGTGCAGCAGAGCGGCAATGCGAAGAATTTTTCGTTCCCAGAGACCATATCCGTGTAAAGGCTGCAACTGATCGAACAAGGAAAGAGAAAGTTTGGCCACATGTTCGGCATGGTAACGCCGCACCTGATAGAGATCCATAAAGTTTTGCACGCTGTGCTCCGTAACATTTTCTACCACCGGCTGGGGCCAATCCCGAAACAAGTATTCGTAAAAAATCCCCTCCCGCAGACCTTCACCGCTAACACGGATTCCCGGAGCACCGGTGCAATCCAACAGTTTGGCAATGGCAGCTACCCCGGCCAAAATAATGTCTGCCCTTTCTTTGGACAGACCCGGCACGGCCTTGCGTTCTTCCACGGTTGTCGTTTGCAGATACTGATAAATCTCTTTCACCCGTTCAGCATGCAGTCGGTAGTTATGCAGCAAATTAAGGCTGTAGCGAGTACGTTTGCGGTCTATGCGTCCCAGGTTTCGTACGGTTCCGCCAATGCCAATAACTTCCCAACCGCGGGCAGACTCCAACCAAGGAATGGCAGTAAACTGGTTCTTTAAAAAATCCTCCAACCTTCTTATTTCCGCAGGTTGGGGAACCACACCGGACAGGTAATTTTCAGTAAGATTAACGGCACCAAAGGGCAAGCTGGCCCAGTGAAGAATTTTTTTGTCCCGGCATAAAATCAGTTCCGTACTGCCGCCGCCAATATCAACCAGCAAAGCATCTTTGAACTCCATACTGTTAACGACACCCAGGTATTCGTAACGAGCTTCTTCTTCATCTGATAAAATCCGGAAGTATACCCCGGTTTCCTTCATGATGGTTTCCAATACTTCACCGCCGTTAACCGCATAACGGATGGCTGCTGTGGCAACTCCATGCACGTTGTCAGCCCGGTTAGCCCGACAGAACTTTTGCAACAGCTTAATGGTTTGCACAGCCCGCTCAACAGCCGGTCCTTTGATTACTCTTTCAGGCCCCATGTTCTCACCTATACGGGCGGTTTCTTTAATCTCATCCAACAATTTATAAGAACCGTTTTCATCTATCTTCATTAATATAAGCCTTATGGAGTTGGAACCTAAATCTATAATTCCAAGGTTTGGCATGTTAACCTCCCGTGCTAAGTCAAAGATTAAACCTTTACATCTGATTAAAGGTTAATACTTATTCTAACAGATTCTGTGGGCAGGTGCCACCGGCCAATTTAGACTTAGCTGAGCAAATTCTGTTCGTAAAACTAAAACTCTGTTTCAACCGCCTGTAAATTCGGGTCAGTTTGCTCAGTTTTTTGCCCTACTTTTACTATTTTGGGACGAGGCTGATAATAACTGTCCGGTAATGCTTCTCGCTTAACGACAGTACCGTTTTCCTTAAAAATTCTTTCTGCCTTAGCCCGAAAACCGGCATAGGCCGGCGCAACCGTCACTTCCTCTCCGGGCGGCAGGGCTGGATCATATTCTTTAATAACCTGATCCGGCATAATGGTCTCAGTAACCCAGCTGCGCACAACAATATCCTTTTTGGCGGCTGTATCGCCAAATACCTGTACAGTAATGGCATCACTTGTCACGACAGTACGCAAGTACAGATGTCCGGGCAGGGTATTTTTAAATTTAAAATCCAGCTGTTGCCAGGCCACTGCCGCATCCCGCCCCAGAGGCACATAGCCAATGGCCAGGGAGTGGTTATGACGCTCCACCGGAGTTAAGCCGGCCAGCAGGATGGCATTATACAAGGTGGTGGAAACCTGGCAAATGCCGCCACCCAGGGCTTCCTCAAATTTATTGGCAACAATCACTGCTGCCGGGCGGTAACCGGCTTTGCCGGTGCGTTCGCCAACCACTTTATTAAAAGAGAATTCTTGGCCGGGTGCCAGCATCACACCGTTGATACGGGCAGCGGCAGTACGAATATTGACAGTCCGGTTGACATTGTTGGCATCAAATTTAGTGGTAAACTCCGCTATTTTACCGTTTATACGCAACTTTTCAATATCTGCGGTGGTTTTGTCGGCTATTAACTCGTTAACTGCAAGATTAACTTGTATACTGGCCTGTCTGATATCAGTATTTAATAGTTGTTTGTAAACCTGCTCCAGGTTAACCTGATAACCTTTTTGATCAGGCTGGATCATTACCCTGCCGTGATCTGAAATAACCAGCTCGGCATTCCTGGCAGGACGTTCGATAGATCGCACAACCGATTCCAGCGCTTTAGTCATTTGTTCCTTATTAATTTCTATTGTGACATGATAGTCTCTTCTTACCGGCCGGAAGTATGCCTGCAGCCGCTGCTGTAAAAGACTGAAATTATTCTGCAAAGCCAGATTCAGCACTTCATCGGATTTCGCCATAAAGCCAAGTTCTTGTAGTGTCATGTGCCAGGCTTGGTCCTGATAGCTTAGCTGAATCTGTTTGCTTAACAAAGTTTGCTCATATTGCTGCAATTTGGCGGCAGCCTGCCGTCTGTCCAGGTTTGACAGATCAATTCCTTCTACAAAAATTCCGGGAGGGATGCACTGTGCCTCGGCATGGTTCAGCTGAAAAATCCAAAAACCTGATACAACGCCTGCCACCAAGGCAACCAAACCCAGTAAACCTATCAAAAAGGGCAATCCGGCACCTTTACTTTGCTTAGTCAAAATTAAAACCTTCTTTCTTTACAACGGTCATAGCAATAAGACGTAAAAACAAATAAAAAGTTTCGGCAGTCAGGCAAGGATTATATTACCTAAGGTAACAATTTTTAAATAACAATACAATGGGGCAGGTTTGTCATGTACTCTACAACCTGCCCCCCGTATCTTCCAGGTGCCTGATGGGTTTTGTTCTTAAGTAATATTTTTTGTCTGCTCTAAACCTGCCTCAAGCTGTTGGTGCAAATTCTCCCCGCTGTCGGTTAAACGGAAGGTTCCGGACATTTGTGCCAGTTGGCCGGCCAGGACAGAGAAACTATCTGCCATAGATGAAAGTTCCTCCATAATGGCTGATTGTTCCTCAAAAGCAGCTACTGCACCGCTAACGCTGCCGGACATCTGCTAAGAAGCTGCTGCAACCTCCCGAATTTGGGTCTCTACATCCTGCACTGACTGAATAATGGATTCGAGCACCACCCCAACCTGCGCAAGAACCCGGTTGCCTGTCTCAACTTCCCGGACACCCTTATCCATCGCACTTACCGCTTTGCCGGACTCTTCTTGCACGGCGGTGATCAGCACTCTGATTTCGCCGGCCGCTTTAGCTGACCTTTCGGCCAGTTTTCTTACTTCTTCTGCCACTACCGCAAAACCCATTCCCTCTTGGCCTGCTCTGGCTGCCTCAATTGCTGCATTGAGTGCCAGCAAATTGGTTTGCTCGGCAATTTCAGTAATTAAATCAACAATTTGAAATACTGCCCGAGAGGTTTGGTTTAAGTTATTAATGGCTTGGCCCACCTGCCGGGTGGCAAAAATAATTTGTTCCATTTGTAGACGAATATTATCCAAAGCTGTTTGCCCTTCTCTGGCCTGTCCACCGGCTGACTCTGCCATGCGGGAAACATTCTGAGTATTGTCTGCCACTTGGGACACTGTGGCGGCCATTTGGTGCATGACAGCTGTTGATCCGGTTATGCCGGATGATGTTTGCTGGATAATGGCAGTAAGCTGCTGGGCTCTCGACGCCACCTGAGAGGACTTCTCCCTCAGTTCCGATAAAATATTACTTAAGTTGCCGGTCATTTTATTAAATGCTTTTGCCAAAATCTGTAGCTCATCTTTGCTCTTTACCCACACCTTATCGGTCGTTAAGTCCCCCTCGGCAATTCGCCCGGCTTGCCGTGTTAAGTCACGCACCGGCGTGCTGATCATGTTAACAATGAGTACCGCGATAACCAAGCCCAGGAGTACAGAAGCTGCCATCCCACCTATAACCCAACGCTTTACCTGTAAGGAAATTTCGTTATTATGCTGTTTTCCTTTATTTAATTGATCCTCCATATATAAAACGATGGCATTACCTGCCTGCACCACACGTTCTACGGTCCCTTTGCCCTGGTTAAGATAGTCCTCAATTTGCCGGTAACCCGCCAGTTGGTCTGCTTCCAGTAAGGATTGTCTTTTTAAGACAATCGCACCGTCTCCGTAAACCTTAAAATCTGCCACCGCTTTTAATAAGGTGTTAAAATAATTTTTCCCTTCCGGAAAAGTTATTGATTTACCTAATTGATCAATAGCTTTTTGAGCAGTTTCCATTTCCTCCTGATACCGCATAATATAGTTGGGATCCCCCGAAAGCATATATCCCCGCAAATCCAGAGCAGCCTGCTCAAATTTAACCAGGGCAGCCTGGGTTTCGTTCATTACTTTGACTTCTCTGGAAATTAACCTGTTGTATGAGGCATTTACCTGCCCAAACATGTACAAAAGAGCAAAACCCATTAATAAATTAAGAAACAATATCACACCAAATCCCAACATCAATTTAGAGCGAATGGTAAAAAACTTTTCACGCCACCTTGGCAACATATGCTTATCACTCCAATTCTTACAATATTTTTTATTATATTTCACCCTACAATACCCGACAATATTTTTTAGAAATTTCAAAGTATAAAGTTAAAGTATTATGTTTTATTTTTTGTCATAAAACAAATAAACCGGCACAAAGCCGGTTTCAGAGGACTAGCAACCTTAGTGATGAGAAAAATCACGTGGTTTGCAAATAATTTCAGTTATTTTACTGTCAAAAATATATTGGGAATGGGCCGGTACCATAGCAACTGCCGTATCCGCACCGCGGCCGCTTCCCGCCACCACCACCACTTCTTGGCCAAAGGGTATCAATCCTGCATCCAGAGCCATCACAGCCACCTCCACACACACTTTAACACCCTGACCAAACATGCGCAACGTATAAGCTATAATTTCTGAAGGATAAACTCCCTGAAATTTAAAACGCAGGGCCCGATCCAAGCCAGCCATCAGATGGGTGGTGGCCAATACCGGAATGCCCGCCTGCTGCAACCTCTGCCGCACTGCCGGCTGCATGGTTAACTGCCCCGCTTCTTTAAAGCCGGCCTGGTAAGTTACACAAACCACTTGTTTACCGCAGTTGATTAACTTTTCGGCAGTACTGCCGGTACTGGAAGCCACCACAAGATAATCAATGCCTTTTTCCGCCGCATATTTGAGGGCTGCCCGGATAGTGGCCTCGGTATTCTCCCGGCCTTCTTTAGCCCAATAAACCATCATTTATCACTCCTTGTGATATTTTCTCCCCATTACCATAGCAAACCCTCGCCCGGGATACAAGTTTTGTGTATAAATTTATGCAATATTTGAAAATATTTGAACTGTATGGTAGGAAAACAAAAGTCTGTCGAGAATACATTCTTTAACCACTTAAGAGGAGGTTAATAAGATTGATGCGAGTAGGCATTGTAGGTGGCGGCCGAGGCGGATTAGCTATGCTGCGGCTAATGTCCTCCTTATCAGAAATTAGTGTAGTCGGCATTGCAGATATTAACGAAAACGCACCTGCCCTTGTGGCCGCCAGGGAATCAGGTATCCCTGTCTTTACAGATTTTAAGCAGCTCCTGCAACTGCCGAATCTGGATGTGGTATTGGATGTAACCGGCAATGCTGCAGTTAACCAGGCCATCATGGAACACAAGCAGGAAACCACTCACCTGGCTGATGCCATGATCAGCAAGTTAATGTATACCGTGGCCAAAAGCCAGGAAGAAGCGGCTCAGGAATTAAGGGCCCAGGCCCAGCAGCTGGCAGGCATGGCAGAAGGTTTAAACACCACCGTACAAAGCGTCCCGGCCGCCATCGATGCGGTTACCCGAGCCCTGGGCAGCCATTGTGAAAAACTGAACAGTGCGGTATCCCAGGCCGAAAAACATATTAAGGATACCGATGAAGTCATTGAGTTTATTAAAAAAGTGGCTGATCAAACAAAATTACTGGGTCTCAATGCTGCCATTGAAGCCGCCAGGGCCGGTAACCATGGCCGCGGTTTTGGGGTGGTAGCCAATGAGGTACGCAAACTGGCCGAGGACAGTGTTGTTTCCGCCAAAAAAATCAGTACCATCTTAGGAAATATTGAGGAATCTATGAAAACCATTATCGCCGGCATCGAAGAAACCAGCAGCATCGCTCAAATGCAAACAACCACCACCGAACAAGTGGGGCAAGCTGTCTTACAGCTGGGCAAAATGGCTGATGAAATGAAAGACTTTGCCGGCAAACTGGCGGAGTTTGCCAGTTAGACCAGGGAGGTTAACTGATCCATAAGGAATTATATATAATTATTTTTTAAACGGTAATAAACCGATTATTAACCCGGCATACTATGGGTTATGAAGAAAAAACTGCTAATAACCATGCTTTTAGCCGTTATGCTTTTATTTGCCGCATGTCCGTTGCCTGCGGCAGCCCGCCAACAGCATAATAACGCAAACATATTATGCATTTGGACAGACCGGCACAATTTAAAAGCTGTTACTTTATTAATTTTTAACCCCTATAACGGCCGTATAGGCATCCTCAGCGTACCTGTTTTTGCCCGGCTGGAATTGGTTGACAAGCCAAGTACGGTAGCAAATGTGTGGTCTTGCGAAGGAAGAAAGGGCTTACAAGAAAAACTGGAGCACGCCCTGCACATTAAGATTGACGGACATATTACCTTTGATCAACCTGTGATTGAAAAAGCCAGTAACCTGGTGGGCAATATTAATATTCATGGTCAGCCTACTACCTTACTGCAGGCTTTTGAAGAAACCCGTTTAGAAAGGCGTAAAGACGATCAGGAAGTAATCCGGGCTCTGGCTGCCGGCATTATCTCGCCGGTAGGCATAAAAAAAGTACCTGGTTTGTTGTGGTTGTTCACCACCCAGGTAGACAGCAATATTCATCCCGAACTAATGCTGGCCATTTATCAAGTGGTTAGGCGCGACGGACCCGCCACCCTGACAAAAAGGGCCTTGCAGGGGCATGATTATTATCATAACGGACACCGGTACCGCTATGTGAAACCCCAAACCTGGCAAAATATTATCAGCGAGTTAAGTGCCTAGCTTTACCGGTCTTATTAAATGTTGCCTTGCCGGGTTCCTTGTATCAGGTCATGGCCATTAACATACTTAAAATAATGGCCAGAAAACCGCTGCCGGATAAAATAAACCACTTCTTTGGGGGCCAATTCTGACCGGTTAAACGATTAATTAAAAGAGCTACAACTCCCGTCACAAACATTATGCACCCTGCCAGTGCGAAGAAAAAACTAACTGCCAACATTTTACTGCCTCCCGGCTGCTTTTAACATTATTTTACGGGAATTATACCATATATTTTATTAAAAGGCGCTGTCTCAATTGTCGTATGCCCGCAGGCACCGCAAACCAAGCGCAATAAGTAACCCGCATCAACAATAAGCGGGCGGTCTTGTTATTAATATTAATATAAAGAGGGTGTTACCCTAAAGCCGGTCTTAGGGAACAACACCCTCATTGATTTTAATTTTTGCTAGCGTGCGGAGGCTTGCAGGTGCTGGAATATTTCGCTTGCTTGCTCACCTTTCAGTTTGCCTGCTATTTCTATAAGCATCTTTTCTTTTAACAAGGTGGAGCGCCCCTCTGGAAAAGAAATGCAATATTTACTGGTACCCGGCACCGGGGCAACCGATAAATTAAATTCCCGAAACCGATTAATTGCTTCTATCACGTTGAGCCGGTACTTCATCCCTGCCTACCTCCTTTTTCCCCTTTGCAATATTTTATTCCATTTTTGTGAGAAAGTGAATACTTTCTCAATTAAAAAATATAATTTTTTGTCGCCCATCATACAAACGGACGGCAGGGTAGATTGCTTGAAGTAAGCCCGGACTGTATTTCATTAAGTACGGAAATATGTTATATACCCGCTCCTGCTGTTGTCCCATGGGACAAAGCATCTCATTTGCTTTTTTAAGCTGGCGCAAAGCTGTCTCGTTGTTTTTGCGATGACGCTGTTTTACCTTATCGGCAAAGGAATTAACCACCCGCATTAAACGCCGCAAATTTTCTTTACCCGCTCCCTTAAGTGTCGGATCTATTTGGGTTACTTTTTGCACAAGATTTGTTTGTTCTTCTTTAATGACAGAGCGCAAATTATTAAACAATTCATCAATACCCACCGGGTCTGCCTGTTTAATATAATCTGCCATAAATCCCTCCAAACCTTCCGGCAACAGGTTCAGGGAAACTTGATACTTGCCCAGGATTTTTCCCACCGGCGGCTCTACCAAAATGAAGCTGGGACGCGGGAATACCGGAGGCATTTCCAGCCCGAAATGTTGAAAAATATTTTTCAGCAGAGCCCAATAAGCAATCTCCCCAGGACCTGCCACATAGCCCAGCACCGGCAACAATGCTTCCTGAACCACCGGCCGCAAAACAACGTCCGGGCTGAAACTTTCCGGCCGGCTTAAGGTTAGCTCAGCCAGTTGCTCCGGCAGCCAGGTATGGTTACCCTGGCGGTCGCTGATCCTGTCATTTTTTAAATACAAAGCGGTTCTCTGCCCGTTTATATACATAAACAAGTGCAGCTTATTTGCCTCGCTCGCAACCTGGGGTGTAAAGCCCGCCGCTGCAACCCGGTCACAGGCTAATTGCAGCAGGCAGTTGACAGCCGGTGCCGTGTTTACCGCTCGGTAAAATACACCTGCCGATAGTTCGCGCAGAGGCGGTAACACCGGGTTTACAAGAATTAAACCGTCATCTTTAAAAAGAAAAGTCATTAACCTGCCAAACCACTGAGCAAGATCAGCCGACTGCCGGGCGGTCTCCCTTAGCAAAGCAAGACCTTCCTGCTGCCAGCCAATGGGCGGTGTCAGTTGCTCCAGCTGCTGCAGGAACTCAAATATCTCCGGCGGGACCGGCAGATGCCCCAGCGAACAGCGTCCGGCAGGCTTATATGCTAAGGCAATTTTTTGCGGTCCCCGGGCGTTAGGCACAAAAATATGATTTACCTCTGCAAAATCATGATCGTCCGCACCAATCCAAAATACCGGTACCACCGGAATTTTTAACTGGGCAGAAAGTTGCCGGGCCAATACAATGGTTCCCATGGCTTTATAAACCGTGTAAAGCGGTCCGGTCAGCAGGCCGGGTTGCTGGCCGGTCACCAAAGCCACCGCCCGGCCTGTTTCTAACAGGCTGATATGGTGTAAGGTTTGCTCACTGCACCCTAACTGTAAATTATCCTGCCGTAGAACAGCCGCCAACGTTTTATAATTATGGTTTTTCTGCCGGCGGGCAGACAAATAACTAAGTCGTTTGGCGAGCTGTGACAGTTGCCCCGGATCGTAAGTAAAAAAACGGCTGACCTTTAAAAAATTGCTTATGTAAACCTGAGCTAAAGGCTGTGGAAAAAAAACGTCAAGTGTCTCAATTCGCAAAGTTCATAACCTCCACCACAGGCAAATTAATGCCCGGTATCTATACCGATAATTATAATCGGCTGCCGGTATCAGAACTACTCTTTTCTGCTGCCGGAAAAAACAGCCAATATACCGCCGATAAATAAGGCAGCGTACAGAAAACCGGTAATTGAAACCAGCATTACAATAAATTCTGCCGTATTCCCCCGGGGGGTAATATCGCCATAGCCCACGCCGGTGAAGGTTATTACGGTAAAATACAGCAGGCGCAAAGGCTGATTTACCGGTCCGCAGCTGTCAACAAAAGCCGGCGGATTGGTTCGGGCAACTAAAAATACCATTACAAAAAGATTAAAAATGATTACCAGCAACCAAGAAATTATCATCAACACAGGAACAAAACGTTTATCTAAATAAGTAAACATAGCACCCGGCGCCTGCAGGCAAATTAAAATCCCTTTAAATATGTGATAAAAATTTAAGATAAGTCCGGCCAGCATAACCCCTTGCAGCAAAGAAACAGACGCAGGCAGATCATTAATCAAAAAAATGTATAGAAAGGGTACCAAAATAGAATAAACCGCTATTCGAAAAACACGCAATTCAATCTCGCTGTCAAAAAGCAATTTTTGAGTAATAAAAATAATGGGTGCCATTAACAGGGCCAACATAGCCAGAGACAGCATGGCCGTTATAATACTTAAACCAAGAATGACCACCAGATCCGCTTGTACTCTCTGCGACCAATAGTAAAAAGACAGCAACAGACCGTAAATAATCAGAAACAGAAGTAACGCCAGGGGCAAGCGGGCGATAAACAGCAGCGAATATTTAATCATACCGGTTGCCCGCCCCAGCAGCAAAAGCCTTTTTTGGGGCCATTGTGTCAATGGGGTTGATGAGTGTATTAAAAGTATTAAGGTGCCTAACAAAACAAGCAACGCGGTCAACCCATGCAATACTTCAAGCAACCTCGTACACCCTCTCTGCCCGTTTTTCTTACTATATTCCGGTTGAGAGTTTGGTTAGAATTGCAAAACACAGGGCAAAACAAAAACCGGGCTTTACCCGGTTCAGACTGTAGACAAAGGTTGTAAACAAAGTGAGGTGGTTTTATGATCCCCGGTCGGCGACTTGTCGAAGCACCGGTCACAGCACTTGATGAGCGAAAGGAGCCATTGGGGTGGCGCCCACAGGACGTGGGCGCCAGCCGAACCGGGCCAGGAGGGGCCGTTTGAGGCGACCCCAAGGGCGACCGGAGCGAATCATAGTGCTGTCGGTGCGTAGACCGGAGCCAAAGGGGATCATAAACCACCGCTGATGTTTGTCAACACTCTGAACCGGGCTTTGCCCGGTTTAACTTATTCGTTACGAACCGTAACGGTTTTAAATGCCTCAACCGCCGGCTCCACATCCGTCTGACTTGGGTGCTTTGGCAAGATTACAGGAACCACTGTCTGCCGGTCTGCCAACCGAACTGGGTAAAAAAGGCGCTGAGATTTTTTTCTCAACAGACTCACTGGCACACTGGGGACAGGTTACTTTTTCCTCCCGACCTGCCAGTTGGAGTTTTTCAAATTCTTTACCACAAACTTTGCAGGAAAATTCAAAGATTGGCATTGATCTCACCACCTCTATCGTAAGTTTTGCAAGCAAAGTTTCCAGTCTGTGCTTATTCGACATTATTTGCAAAACTCCTTCTTAAAAAACAAAAATCTATGGTCACATAACCATAGAAACTTCAAGCTGTAGACAAAGATTGTCAAACAAGGTGAGGTGGTTTTATGTTCCCCTGTCGGCGACTTGTCCAAGCACGGTAACAGCACTTGATAAGCGAAAGGAGCCCTTAGCGCCCACAGGATGTGGGCGACACCTGGAGGTGCGCTCCCGGCCCGGCGACCCCAAGGGCGACCGGAGCAAATCACAGTGCTGTCAGTGCGTAGACCGGAGCCAAAGGGGATCATAAACCACCGATAATTTTTGTCAACCTTATAGCAAGTTGATTTCCCGTCTGCCAAAGCGGTAAAACAAGTTATCGGTATTTCTTGATCAATCGCTCCAGATCATCTAAAAACTCCGTTAATTTATCCGGATTTTGTTTAATCATGTTTTCCAATGTTTCTCTTAACCGAGTTTGTTGTTCTGTATTAACCTCCATTGTTTGCATATTGGTATAGGTCTGTTCCGGTTGGACGGTTGGTTGTTGAAAGTTGGTCTGGCTATAGTTGGCAGAGCTGTGGCCGGCAGCTGCATCATTTGGGCCAGCGGTTTCATGAACCGGTTGCGTGGTATAAGCGGTTTTCGGTGTTGCCAGAGAAAGCATGGATGCTTCAAAATTATGCATTTCGCTGCGAATAGCAGAAAGTGAATTGCGGGTAGCTGCCAGGATGTTGGCAAAAACCTCCAGCTGTTTTTCCAAGCCCGGATTAGCCTGTGTAAACATAGTCAGACCAAACAGTGCAATACGCGGATCCCCGAAAGGCGGTAAGCGAAACATATTTTAACTCCTCTCATCCATATTTTTCTGCCTGTTATATGTTTGACAGAGTAATTGCTTGTCAGCGGTCAGTTAAAATAGCTTTTTCATAAACGCGATATTTCTTATACACCTGACTGCCCGCCAGAGAAGCAACAATGCTGTTCATATCCTGGTTGGTGTCCATAATCAGGGAAAGCTCAGCTTGTCGGTATCCTTTTTTTATTGCTGTTTCCATGGCTTTTTTTATTAACAGGGCCACCACTCCTCTACGCCGGTAGTCCGGTATGACTGCCAGCACGCCTACCCGCAAAGACCTGGATCGGCTGAAGGCCGACAGGCTGCCAAATAAACCTGCCCGCCGGGCCGCCCGCAGCTGCGGGCCTATATCCGGCATCATCAGGCAGATGCCCACCGGTTGTTTTTTTACTTCACACATAATTAACATTTCCGGATCGGTGTAATCTTTTAATCCAGCCAGAAACTGAGCCGCCTCTGACTGGTCCATAGGCACAAAACCCCACTGGTTGGTCATAGACCGGTTGTGAATATCTGCTAACTTTTTAGCTTCTCCATAAAGATCATAATACTTAAAACTGCGTATTTGCAGGCCGGGAATACCGGCTGCCCTGGCCGCCACCCGGGCCAGCTTATTATTTTCTCTGAAAAATTCCGCCCTCCAGAGGTAAGAGTATAAGTCCAGCAACCTGCCAAAACCGTTTTGTTCAAGCAATTCTGCATAATAGGGCGGGTTATAGGGCATCATCGGTTGCGGTGGTATGTTGTATCCTTCCACCAACAAGCCCACCTGCTGGCTGGTATTCAAAGTAACCGGTCCTTGTACCAGAGTTTTTCCTTGCCCGGCCAGACTCCGGCAAGCCGCTTTAATAAGTTCCCGTGCCACCTCAGGGTGGTTAACAGTTTCAAAACAGCCAAACAAACCAATTCTTTGATCATTCAGCAGGTCATCGGTAATGGCAGCAATACGGCCAACCGGTACATTATCAGCAAAGGCTAAAAAACATTCCAGGTGCACATGACTTAATAAAGGATTGGCTTGCGGGTTAAACAGTTGCAGCCGGGAATCCCAGGGAGCCGGTGTCCAAAGCGGATCCCTGGCATAAATTTGCCAAGGTACCTCCATAAATTTTTGCCAATGACGCCGCTCACATACTTTTATTATTTCTAACAAAATTAATTCCTCCATCTTCTTGCTAATGCATTTTATGTAGCTTCTTTCCGCATGGTGCCAAAAATTAAACGGTGCCAAAATTTTAGATTATTAAAGTAATATAACGCTTTACTTGACAGAGGCATTTTAAAATCGTTATAATTGTGGCAACATCATAATATCCAGACCATGATGGAGAACAGTAAAAACCCCATGTCTGACAGAGAGTGGAACTCAGCGGCTGGAAGGTTCCTCAGGCCAAGGTTTTGAAACCCGCTCCGGAGTTGTTCGGGAATTAACCGAACCGGTTTTGCCTCCGATAAAGGGCAGTGAGTGAATGCATAGCTTTGCTTTGCCTTTTACATGCTATGCATTAATAAAGGTGGTACCGCGAAAGTTAACCCTTTCGTCCTTTTGGGACGGAAGGGTTTTTGTTTTGGAAACTGCAGGGGGTGCAAGTATGGATCACTGTCAACGAATTGTCATAAAAATCGGCAGCAGCAGCCTGACTGATAGCAAAGGATTACTGGATGACTCCCGTATGGCTGCCCTGGCTGATGCCATAACTGAGCTTTTGCGCCGGGGCTGGCAGCCGGTCCTGGTTTCTTCCGGAGCAGTGGCTGCCGGTCTGGGGCAACTGGGTTGGCACCGCTCCAACTTAACCATGCCGGAAAGGCAGGCTGCTGCCGCTGTCGGGCAGGGCCTGTTGATGGAAAAATATAACGACTTGTTTCAGGCCAGGGGTATTCAGGTAGGCCAGGTGTTATTAACAAAAGAAGATCTGGCGCACCGCCGTCGCTATCTAAATGCCCGCAACACATTTAACGTGTTGCTGAATCGTCAAGTGCTGCCGATTGTTAATGAAAACGACACGGTAGCTTTTGCTGAAATACGTTTTGGCGATAACGATACCCTGAGTGCTTTGGTGGCAGGATTGGTGGAAGCCGCACTGCTGGTTATCCTGACAGATATAGACGGTCTGTACAGCGGTGATCCCCGTAAAGACCCGCAGGCCAGGTTAATCCCGGTGGTTCGCCAGGTAGATGAAAACATTATGCAGGCAGCCGGCGGCAGCGGTAGCCCGGTAGGTACCGGCGGCATGCGCACCAAGCTGGCTGCCGCCCGCATTGCTGCCCGCAGCGGTGTGCGTACGGTGGTTACCTGCGGCAAAGATCCTTCGGTCATTCTCGCGGTGGCAGCGGGCGAACGGCCAGGCACCTGCTTTGAACCGTCACCCCGCTGTTTGCGCAGCCGCAAACAATGGATTGCCTTTGGCAGTGTGGCCAGAGGCACCCTGACCATTGACCGGGGGGCTGTCAAAGCATTGACTGAAGACAATAAAAGCCTTTTGGCAGTAGGTGTCACCGCAGTAAAAGGAACCTTTCCCGCCGGCAGTGTGGTGGCGGTAGAGGACGACCGGGGGATTGAATTGGCCCGCGGCATTTCCAACCTGTCATCCGATGACCTGAAACTGGTTATAAAAAATCCCCAACGTGGCTTGGAAGTTATTCATCGAGATTGGTTAGTTTGCGAAAGGAGTTTTTCATTATGTCAATCGTAAGAGAGTTGGCACGTCAAGCCAAAGAAGCCTCCAGACAGCTGGCCACCCTGACAACCGCAGATAAAAATTCTGCTTTGCTGAAAGTTGCCCAACAACTGCTGGCAGACAAAGACAGCATCCTGTACGCTAACCAGGAGGATCTGGCCAGGGGCAAACAGGCTGGCCTCAGTCCTGCTCTGCTGGACCGTCTGGCCCTGAACGCCGCCCGCATTGATGATATGGTAGAAGGTGTTAAGCAGGTAGCCGCATTGCCTGACCCGGTAGGGGAAATAACAGAGTCATGGCAACGCCCCAATGGTTTACTTATTGATAAAGTACGGGTTCCTATGGGTGTAATCGGCATGGTTTATGAAGCCCGCCCCAATGTAACGGTGGATACCTGCGCCCTGTGTTTAAAAGCGGGCAGCGCAGTGCTGTTAAGGGGCAGCTCCAGCGCCTTGAACAGCAACCGGGCACTGGTAAACTCGATTAAAAAGGGGCTGGCAGGCACTGCTGTGCCGGTAGCTGCAGTACAGTTTATCGATACCGAAGACCGGTCTGCGGTGGATGAAATGCTGCGCCTCAACGGTTTATTAGATCTGGTTATTCCCCGGGGTGGCGCCGGCCTGATTAAACGGGTGGTGGAAACCGCCACCGTACCGGTGATTGAAACCGGCGTCGGAAATTGCCATGTCTATGTGGATAAAGATGCCGATCCTGCTATGGCTCTGGAAATTATTCTGAATGCCAAGTGCCAGCGCTATGGTGTTTGCAATGCCGCCGAAACTCTCCTGGTGCACCGGAACATTGCCGCTGCCTGGCTGCCGGAAGCCCTGCAAGCCCTACGCCAAAGGGGCGTGGAAATTCGCGGCTGCCCGGCTGTGCTGGAACTTCAGCCGGACGTCAAATTGGCAGACCGGGATGATTGGTCCACCGAGTTTCTGGCACCCGTACTGGCTGTTAAAATCGTGGCAACCTTGGAAGAAGCACTGGCGCATATTCAAACCTACGGCACAGGTCATTCAGAAAGTATTGTTACCAATAATCAGGAAACTGCCTCCCGGTTTTTAAAGCTGGTGGACGCGGCGGCAGTTTACCACAACGCCTCCACCCGTTTTACGGACGGCTTCCAATATGGTTTTGGCGCCGAAATCGGCATCAGCACCCAGAAACTGCATGCCCGCGGCCCCATGGGGCTCAGGGAACTGACCAGCTATAAATATGTGGTCAGGGGAACCGGCCAAGTTCGTTCATAAAATTAAAGGGGGATTGCACATGCTGGAAGGAAAGACTTTCTTTTTTGTAGGCGCCGGCAATATCTGTGAATCTATGGTTAAAGGCCTGCTGTCTACCGGTACCGTGCGTCCGGGGGATATCCGGGTGTCTAACCGCAGCAACCAGGAACGATTAAACTTCTTGCGCAACTATTACGGCATTGTCCCGGTTGATAATAAAAAATCTGCTGCCGGTGAGGCAGATGTCATTATTCTGGCCATGAAACCCCAGGATATCTATTCTGCTCTGCAAGAACTGACAGGGGCGGTCAAGGAAAATCAACTGATTATTTCTGTGCTGGCCGGTATTCCCACCTCACTGATTGAGGACGGACTGGGCCTGGCCGTACCTGTGGTGCGGGCCATGCCCAATACTTCCTGTGCCGTATTGGAATCAGCCACCGGTCTGTGTGCCGGTCGTTATACCAATCAGGATCAGTTGGGGCTGGCGGCAGAAATTTTTCGCAAAATGGGCGAAGTGGTCATCTTGGAGGAAACTCTGCTGGACGCAGTAACAGGCTTGTCCGGCAGCGGTCCGGCTTATATTTATTACCTGGTGGAAGCCCTGGAAAAAGCCGGGGAAAATGCCGGCATACCCAGAGAATTAGCCAGACCCCTGGTCTTAAAAACATTGGTGGGAGCTGCCAAAATGCTTTTGGAAACAGGCGAACCACCCGAAGTATTACGGCAACAGGTAACCTCCCCCAACGGGACCACCATGGCCGGTATTAATGAATTAAACAAGGGGAATTTTCAAGGCGTCATTCGCCGGGCGGTTTTGCGGGCTACCCAGCGTTCCCGGGAGTTGGGCCGCATTATCGTGGAAAAACAATGCGCTCAACAATAGTCAACCAAGTATTTTGGCAAACCGGATTTTTTTCAAAAAAGCTCCCTTGATGGTAAACGGATTTTCAACGTTTGCCATCAAGGGAGCATACTTTCATTTGGGAATAAAATTTTATACTTTTGTTCCGTTCAAGCCAGTCTTATTTGCCGTACTTAATGGCTTCTTCCAGGTTGTCCAGCTTAAATTTTTTGTGCAGGGCCCGGACGGCCTTTTGGGTTTCAGATCTTTTAATAACACAGGAAACCTTAATTTCCGAAGTGGTAATCATTTCTAAGTTAATGCCTTCTTCAGCCAATGCCTCAAACATGTCGGCAGCCACGCCCGGGTGGGAAATCATGCCGGCACCCACAATAGAAACCTTTGCCACATCTTCGTCGTGGGTATAGCCTTTAAAGCCAACTTCTTCTTGGATGGCTTCGATGGTTAACAAGGTTTTTCTTAAATCGTCCTGGGTGACAGTAAAACCTATATCATTCATGTTGTTGCGCATGGCGCTCTGAATAATCATATCCACGTTAATGTTCTGGGCAGACAAAGCCTTAAATATTTTCATGGCTATGCCGGGTCTGTCCGGCACATCAAACAAACCAATTTTTGCGACATTATAATCATGGGCCACGCCGCTGACCACCGGTGCATTTTCCATATTCGGGGCCTCCTCCACAATAGTTCCTTCGCTATAGTCAAAACTTGTACGTACATGAATGGGAATACCGTATTGTTTGGCCAGTTCCACAGAACGCGGGTGCAATACCTGGGCTCCCAGGCTGGCCAGCTCCAGCATTTCATCATAAGAAATACGGGGAAGTTTACTGGCATCCGGCACCACTCTGGGATCCGCCGTATAAACCCCATCCACATCGGTAAAGATTTCACACACATCTGCCTGCAAAGCGGCTGCCAGGGCTACGGCGGTGGTATCTGAGCCACCACGACCCAGCGTTGTAATATCATTGTTCGGATTAATACCCTGGAAGCCGGCCACCACCACCACCCGGCCCCGGTTCAGCTCCTGCATTACACGACCGGTTTCAATCTTAAGTATTTTTGCTTTGGTGTGCACATCATCGGTATAAATACCTACCTGCCCACCCGTAAGAGAAATAACATCCGAACCCAAATCTCGGATAGCCATGGATAACAGGGCAATGGAAACCTGCTCTCCGGTAGAGAGCAACATATCTACTTCCCGCTCGGAAGGGTTGTTGGTGACCTGTTTCATTAAAGCAATCAAATCATCTGTGGTATCCCCCATGGCGGAAACCGTCACCACCACCTGATTTCCCTTTTGGTGTTCTTCCACAACCCGTTTGGCGACTCTTTTTATGCGTTCGGGGTTGGCCACTGAACTGCCGCCAAATTTTTTGACAACCAGCATTTTGCTACCGCCTCTCTGGTGATTTAATTCTTTACTTGCATAAAGTTATTTAATCATAAAATTTTGGTTCCTTCAACTGCCGGCTTCAGCACACTGATACGACAGCTGACACCGGCTTGTTCAAAAGCTTTTTGCATTGCGTCGGCAATTCCTTTACTTTTACCGTCAGTAAGCGCAATTACAGTGGGGCCGGCACCACTCAGGGTAACACTTAAAGCACCCGCCCCATTGGCCGCCTGGATAACCTGATTAAGGCCCGGAATCAAGGGGGTCCGGTAAGGTTGGTGCAACGCATCCTGGGAGGCTATGTAAAGCAAATCCAGCCGTTTTGCGCAGAGGGCGCCTACCAGTAATGCGGTACGGCTCAGGTTATAAACCGCATCCCGCAGGCTTACCTGCGCCGGCAGCACAGCCCGGGCTGCCTGGGTGGACAGCGGAAAATCCGGGACAGCCACCACCGCAGTTAATTCTTCAGGGGGATTAATTTTCAGGTAATGTACCTTTCCCTCGGCCATTACCGATACCACTGCTCCCCCTAACAAAGCCGGCGCTACATTATCCGGGTGGCCTTCCAGCTCTGTGGCCAAGGCTAACAGCCTGTCCCGGGACAGGGTATCCCCGGTTAAGCGGTTGGCCGCCACCAGGCCCCCGACAATGGCCGCCGCACTGCTGCCCAGGCCACGGGCGGTGGGTATTTTATTAATTAGTTTAATAGAAAGGCCGGGATTGGCCTGGCCAATCTCCTGAAAAACCCGCCGGGCAGCCTGCCAGACAATATTTTTATCATCCTTCTCAATATCAGCTGCCCCTTCCCCTTCCACATCTATAGACAGCCTGCCGGGTGACAGGGCCATATGCACTTCATTATAAAGCCCCAGCGCCATTCCCAGGCAATCAAAACCCGGTCCCATATTGGCTGTGGTAGCCGGTACCAAAACGCGAATGTTATTCATAAAGACAGTTATTCTTCTCCTTCCACCCTGATTACATTAGCCACTTCCATTACGGAAGAAAGCTGCTTGATATCCATCAAAGCATCCTGCACATTTTGTTCTTGTACCCGGTGGGTTACCAGTACCAGCTCGGCTGTTTTGCCGGTAGCTTCTTTCTGGATTACGGATTTAAGACTAACTTCTTTGTTGCCGAAAACCAGCGCAATGGAAGCCAGTACGCCGGGTTTATCGGCTACCCGCAACCTGATATAATACTTGCTGAGTGTTTCACCGACAGGCAGCACCGGCAATTGCTTAAAGCAGGTGCAACCTATAATACCCGGCACGTTGCGTATAATATCCCGGGCCGCATCCATAATATCTGCCACCACCGCACTGGCAGTGGGCAGTTCGCCGGCGCCCCGGCCATAAAACATGGTATCTCCCACCGCATTACCCCGGACAAAAACAGCGTTAAAAGCATCGCCCACCGCAGCCAGGGGATGGTCTTTCGGAATAAACGTGGGGTGAACTCTTACTTCAACGCCTTCCGGTCGATTTTTGGCAATACCCAGTAATTTAATGATATATCCTAGTTCGTTAGCGTATAAAATATCCTGCGGGGTAATATGGGTAATGCCTTCTGTATAGACCTGCTGCAGCGGTATCCTGGTATTAAAGGCAATAGAGGCTAAAATAGCAATTTTTCTCGCCGCGTCAAAGCCTCCCACATCAGCCGTGGGATCAGCTTCCGCATAACCCTTGGCCTGGGCTTCCTGCAAAACATCTTTAAAATCGCAGCCTTCCTGAGTCATTTTAGTCAGCATATAGTTGGTGGTACCGTTAATAATGCCAAAAACTTCATCAATGCGATTTCCGGCCAGACTTTGTTTTAAGGTGCGAATAATCGGGATACCTCCCGCCACGCTGGCCTCAAACAATAAATCGCACTGGTTGGTCTGGGCTGCTTTAAAAAGTCTCTGGCCGTGCTCTGCCACCATATCTTTATTGGCTGTCACGACACTTTTGCCACGGTTCAGGGCCTCTAAAACATAGTCCAGTGCCGGTTGAATACCTCCCAACACTTCCACCACAATTTTAATTTCCGGATCATTGGTAATATCCTGAATATTGGTGGTCAGAATACCCTCCGGTAAAGAAAGTCCCCGGTCTTTATCTAAATTGCGCACCATAATTTTTTTAATTTCCAGCCCGATACCGACCCTTTGCCTGATATTTTCCCGGTTTTCGGCCAGGATGCGGTATACACCGCGGCCAACGGTACCAAGACCCAACAGACCTATTTTTATAACTTGTTCCATAGGTTTCTCCTTTCCCACACCGGTTAATTCTGGCCTAACAGGCGCACATTGCGCACTCCTGCCACCTCACCGATTATGCGCAGCAATTCCTCCAAATCCTGGTTCATTTCTGCTGTTTCAATTGACAGAGTGGCATTGGCCAGCCCCTGTAAGGGCAGGTTTTGGTTAATGGTTAATATACTGCCCTTGACAGAAGCAATGATATTTAATACCGTGGAGAGAACACCGGGACGGTGTTCCATAATCAAGGCCAGGGTGACAATTTTCCCTTTGCTCCACTGGTGAAAGGGAAATACTTTATCCTTATATTTATAAAAAGCGCTGCGGCTTAAATCCACCTTTTCTACCGCTTCATTTACGGTGTGCGCTTCACCCCTTAACAACAATTCTTTGGCCATAACGGTTTTTAAAATGGCTTCCGGGAGAATATCCTCTTGTACCAGGAAGTATCGCAACTCTTTTTTTGACACGGCACGCCCTACCCCTCAGTCCGTTTTCAGTGGATATTTATCCTTTCACAGTAGACATTATAACACTACAAGAATAACCCTTCAAATTGATTATGCCTAAAATTATATCTTTTTTCTTAAAATATCCACTGCAATCTTTATTTTACTTTATATTTCTTAATCAAATAAATAATTTACACATTTTTACAAAATTCAGATTTTAGCTGCAGTTTTTAAATATTCCCGCATGATGTGTTTGGGCAGCCTTTATGAACTTTGCCGCACTCTGATATTAGTATTTCTCTTTCTTGCTTAAAAATTGTATGTAAAATAAGATTGCCAAAACAAAACTCCACAGACCCTTGCCCGTCTGCGGAGTTTTGCCTGACTAATTAAATTAAATGATAATGCAAATTAGACCGCCGCTGCCTTCATTAACAATCCTTTGTAAAGTCTCCTGCAATTTAACCTGAGCATTTTCCGGCATCCGGTGCAGCTTATTCTGAATGCCTTCCCGAACCAGATCATGCAGGCTTTTACCGAAGATCTCGGATTCCCAGATTTTCTGTGGATTTTCGTCAAAACCTGCCAGCATATACTGAACTAATTCCTCACATTGTTTCTCTGTGCCGATAATGGGGGTAATCTCAGTGGTAATATCTGCCTTAATAATGTGCAACGAAGGTGCGCTGGCTTTCAGCTTAACACCAAAACGATTTCCCTGACGAATTAATTCCGGTTCCTCCAGGTTCATTTCATCCAACCTGGGTGTAACAACACCATAACCGGTATCCCGTACTTCCTGCAAGGCAGTTGCTACTTTGTCGTATTCCCGTTTGGCCACGGCCAAATCTTTCATCAACCGGAACAGGTGGTGATCACCTTCAATTGCAAAACCGGTTTCTTCCGCCAGAACCCGATAAAACAGCTCCGGTTTTGCAACCATTTCAATGGAAGCAGATCCGGTTCCCATATCCATCTGCTTGAGATTTACCTGATGCACAAAATCATAACTATCCAGACTGTTTACCGCTGTTTCAATATCTCTCAAGCGGCGTACATGGCGTACGGTATCTCTGACCGCATCTTCAAAGCTCTGCCTGAGCCAGTGTTTGCTTTCCAGTTCCTCAATCCAAAGAGGCAGGCTGATATTGACTTCATTAACCGGAAATTCAAACAGCACTTGCTCAAGAATTTTAAGTATATCCTGTTGTTTTAATTCCGCGCAGTCAATAGGCAGTACCGGTACATCATACTTTTCTTCCAACTCGGCGGCCAACTGCAGGGTATCATTTGCCTGGGGTTTAATGGAGTTTAACAGAATCACAAAGGGCTTGTTAATATCCTTAAGTTCTTCCACCACCCGTTCTTCCGCATCAACATAGTTTTCCCTGGGAATATCTGTAATACTGCCGTCGGTGGTAACCACTACCCCGATGGTAGAATGTTCGGAGATCACTTTACGGGTACCGATTTCTGCCGCTTCTTGAAAAGGAATGGGTTCTTCATACCAGGGGGTGGTTACCATCCGGGGACCGTCTTCTTCTTCATAACCCAGCGCCCCCAGTACACGGTAACCCACGCAATCCACCAGTCTTACCCTGATTTTAAGATTGGGATTAACAGCAATTTCCACTGCTTCATTTGGCACAAATTTAGGTTCGGTAGTCATAATGGTTCTGCCGGCACCGCTTTGCGGCAGCTCATCCTTGGCCCGTTCTTTATCATAAACATTTTTAATATTAGGGATGACAACCAGTTCCATAAATCTTTTAATAAAAGTGGATTTGCCGGTTCGCACGCCCCCCACCACACCGAGGTAGATATCTCCCCCGGTCCGCTCCGCTATATCGCGGAAGATATCCAGCTTATCCATAAATGATTATCCCCTCCTTCAAAGTTCCTAAAATGATAGGGAAATTTATCTTGAAATACTGCATCCCTCCTCCGCGATGATGGACCGTAGAGACAGGAAAAACCAATTACTTTGCAGAAGGAAGGTAGTCCCTTCCTCCCTGAATTTTTTTCCATTGGCATACATTAACATTATATATATATGACTGTCAGGGCGCTTTATGACAGAAAATTTAATGCCTGCCTAATCCGTTAACAGTTCATTTTGCTTGTTGTTTTAAAGATATTTGATATTTGTCCATTTATGACTGTTTGTGGCAATTTGGAAAATTATTTTCCACCCACATCTTTTCGACACATTGCAGCATCTTTAAAAATTTTTATTAAAATTTTTTAAGTATTATTGACTTTTTTTAAGAGTATTTGTAATATCATTAACAAGTAAGGGATTTTTTACAGGGGGGAGGGAATAAAACTGAAAAAGTTGCAACAAGATTTCCATCCCATTATTAAAAGCTACTTGCCGGTGGTGGAGGGACTGGGACGCAGTTTGGGACGCCATTGCGAGGTGGTTTTGCACGATGTATCCCATGCAGAAGCCAGCATCATTGCCATTGCCAACGGGCACGTTACCGGCCGGAGCGTCGGCTCGCCGGCCACTGACCTATTGATGGAGTATCTCCACAGTGATCAACAGGTTGACAGCATTATTAACTATTTAACCACCACCAGAGACGGCAGAAAACTGAAATCTTCCACCATGCTGATCCGGGACGAAAATAACCGGGTCATCGGGGCCCTTTGTCTAAACATTGATTTAACCCATTTGGATGTAACCAAAAAGCTGTTAGAAGAATTATCTTATGTAGAAACCGACCAATCGCCGGAAAGTTTTCCGGAAAACGTAGGCGATTTTTTGAATGTAATGGTGCAAAAGGCCCTGGATCTGGTAGACAAGCCCACTGCTTTGCTTAGTAAAGAAGAAAAAGTAAAGATTGTTTGGATAAAAACAAAGTTTTCAGCATTAAGGGTGCAGTAGATGTAGTTGCCAGAGAGCTGGGCGTTTCAAGGTATACAATATACAATTACCTTGATGAAATAAACGCTGGCAATATAAACAGCTAATTATGGAGGGATTGACATGATTGATTTCAGCAAAGCGGAGCCTTTTAGAATTAAGATGGTAGAACCCATCAAAATGATTTCCCGGGAAGAAAGGCAGGCCGCTCTGGAACGGGCCGGCTATAACCTGTTCCTTTTAAAAGGTGAAGAAGTGTTTATTGACTTGCTGACCGACAGCGGTACCGGTGCTATGAGTGACAATCAGTGGGCCGGTCTTATGCTGGGCGATGAAGCCTATGCCGGCAGCAAAAACTATTACAATTTAAAAAATGCCGTTGAAGATATCTTTGGTTACCAATACACCATTCCTACCCACCAGGGCCGGGGTGCTGAACAGGTATTGTTTTCTCTCCTGACTAAGCATCCGGGTGCCTACGCTTTAAGCAATATGCACTTTGATACCACCAAAGCCCATGTGGAGCTGGCCGGCGGCCGGGCAGTTAACTTTGTTATTGAAGAAGCCTTTGATACCGGTACCTATCATCCTTTTAAGGGCAACTTTGACCTTGAAAAAATGGAAGCCTTTATTCAAAAGGAAGGCAGCGAAAATATTTCCTTTATTTTAATTACTGTAACCTGCAACAGCTGCGGCGGCCAGCCTGTTTCCATGGCCAACATCCGGGCGGTTTCTGAGATGGGCAAAAAATACGGCATCAGGGTGTTTATTGACGCTGCCCGTTTTGCCGAAAACGCTTATTTTATCAAACAGCGGGAACCTGGCTATGCTGATAAGTCCGTCAAAGAAATTGTAAAAGAAATGTTCAGCTATGCAGAAGGCTTCACCATGAGCGCTAAAAAAGACGCCATTGTTAACATCGGCGGTCTGCTGTGCATTAAAGAAGATGCCGAACTGTATCAACAGTGCTGCGCCCGCACAGTACCCATGGAAGGATTTATTACATACGGCGGTCTGGCCGGCCGTGATATGGAAGCCCTGGCCCGTGGTTTGTATGAAGGACTGGATGAGCATTACCTTGCTTATCGTATCGGCCAGGTAGAATATCTGGGCAACCGGCTGCGGGAAGGCGGTGTTCCTATCCAGTATCCTACCGGCGGACATGCGGTATTTGTGGACGCTAAAAAAATCCTGCCGCATATTCCCTACTATCAATTCCCGGCGCAAGCCCTGGCCAATGAATTATACCTGGATGCCGGCGTACGCGGTGTGGAAATCGGTTCCTTCCTGCTGGGTCGTGACCCGGATACCGGTGAAAACCTGGAATCTCCCATGGAATTGTTGCGCCTGACCATTCCCCGCCGCACTTATACCAACAACCATATGGATGTGGTTGCGGATGGGTTGATTGGCATTATGGAGAAGGCTGATAAACTGGTGGGACTGGAGTTTACTTACGAACCTAAAATTTTAAGACATTTCACCGCCCGTCTGAAACCTGTTAAATAACAGCCCATCATAATTAATAACGGCAACCGGCTCCCGCTTAGGGAGCCGGCCTTTGCCAACAAAATTTATTGAACATTTCGAAAGGGGCTTGCTGTTAATGTCAGGACGTGAAACATTCTCCGGGAAAATAGGATTTATTTTGGCCTGCGTAGGAGCAGCCATGGGACTGGGCAGTATTTGGATGTTTCCCTGGCGGCTGGGCACCTACGGCGGTGCGGCTTTTCTGGTGCCCTATTTGCTCTTTACCTTTGTGCTGGGAGTAACCGGTTTGATGGGCGAATTTGGCTTCGGCCGCAGCCAGCAAAGGGGTGCCATGGGGGCCTTTGAAAATGTGTTGCGGGAAAAAGGCAAGGGCTACGGGGCATCCCTGGGAATTATCCCGGTTCTGGGAGTTACCGGTGTATTTATCTTTTATATAATTGTTTGCGGTTGGATCCTTAAGTATTTCGTCTTAGCCGTAACCAATGCCTTTGGCAGCCTTGATTTGCCTGCTTATTTCGGCGCTTTTGCCGGTCAGCCCGAAAGTATTGTCTGGCACCTGCTGGCCATGATCGTCACCCTGTCCATTGTAATTAAAGGCGTGCAGGGCGGTATTGAAAAATCCAACAAAATTATGATGCCGGCCTTATTCATAATATTATTTATTTTAATGATTCGCTCTTTAACTTTACCCGGCGCCGGCAAAGGTATCAAATTTTTGCTGGTACCCGATTGGTCCCACCTGGCCGATCCCATGACCTGGGTTATTGCCCTTGGGATGGCTTTCTTCACGGTCTGCCTGGGCGGTGCAGCCATGGTGGTTTATGGCAGCTATTTGAAAAAGGACGAAGATATTCCTTCTTCAGCCATTAACACCGCCTTTTGGACTACCATTGCTTCATTAATTTCTGCCTTTGTTACCATTCCGGCTGCCTTTGCCTTCAACATGGATCCCCAGGCCGGACCGCCGCTGCTTTTTATTACTGTACCGCAAATTTTTCAAGCCATGCCCGGCGGTTACCTGTTTGGTGTACTGTTCTTCTTGTGTGTAACCTTCGCAGCCATTTCTTCGGCAATCAATTTGATGGAAGTACCGGTGGAAGCGGTAATGGACAGATTTAAATTAAGCCGCAATAAAAGTGTAATTATAGTGGCCCTGCTGGGATTTTTAGTTGGCCTGCCGCTGGATATTAATATGAACCTGTTTGGCATGTTTGCTGATTTTGTTACTGTTTATCTGGTACCCTTCGGGGCTGTTATCGCCGCCTTTGTCTTCTTCTGGATTTACGGCGTTGACCGGGCCCGGCAGGAAATCAACCGGGGCGCTGCCAGGCCTCTGGGCAAATGGTGGGAGTTTCATGCTAAGTATGTCTTTGTGCTAACTTCTGTGGCAGTGCTTATTTTAGGTATTGTAGTGGGTGGTTTTTAACTGACTGTTATAAATCACGGCAAGGTTTATAACTTTTCGCATTTGTCAATAATTCAAATGCTGTGACCGGCGCTTTAACAAGTCGCCGGCAGGGGAATCATAAAACCGCCTTGACTTTCTTTTATCAACAATCTACAGCCTTTTCCTGCAACGGAAAAGGCTGTTTTATTTTTATAATTTCAACGTGTAATGTCACCAACCGGCTTTACCTTCCATATATTGACTATATAACATCTTAAAAAGGAGGATTGCTCATGGGTTACGGATTTGGCCCCGGGTGGCACAAACCTGGCCAGCAGCCTGGAAAAAAACCTGCCAAAAAACCAGTTCATGATAAACCGCCCGGCAAATCACCGGTGCATGAAAAACCCGCAGGTCCCAATAAACCGCCTGTCAAAAAACCCCATTTCCCTTTTGATATTAACGACTTCTTTGGCGGCAAACAACCTAAGTAAAAACGGCGCCCACGTCCTGTGGGCGCCGTTTGCTACATTGTCCAGTTTAAACTGCTAAGAACAGTTTCTTCAACTTCTAACTTTTTACCCCTGCCCATTAAATTTAATACCGCTTCCCGGGGCGAAAGATTTTCAAATAATACTTTATAAATTTGTTCGGTGATAGGCATTTCTACCCCTTGCTCTCTGGCCAGTTCCCAGGCCACCCGGGTGGTTCTGACTCCCTCAACCACCATGTTGATGCCGGCCACAGCTTCATCCAAGGTTTTCCCTTGACCGATGGCAATACCGCAGCGGCGATTGCGGCTGTGCATGCTGGTGCAGGTGACAATTAAATCACCTACGCCGGCCAGACCGGCAAAGGTAGACAGGTTTGCCCCCATACTCAGGCCCAGACGAGTAATTTCAGCCAATCCCCGCGTCATCATGGCAGCTTTGGTGTTATCCCCGTAGCCCAACCCGTCAGCAATACCGGTACCCAGGGCGATAATGTTTTTTAAAGCACCGCCCAGCTCCACACCAACCAGGTCCGGGTTGGTGTAAACACGAAAATCACGGGTCATAAATAAATCCTGCACATAACCGGCTGTTGCTATATCTTGTGAGGCGGCCACTACAGCAGTAGGAATATGACAGCCCACTTCTTCGGCGTGGCTGGGACCTGACAGTACCGCATACCGACCAAGAGCGTCCGCTCCTGCCTCGGCGGCAAACACCTCGGATAATCTCTGCCGGGAGCTTTCTTCCAGACCCTTGGCTACATTAATAATCACTGCCTCAGGTTTTATGAATGGCAAAGATTGCTGTAACAACCGGCGAAAACAATGGGAAGGAACACCAAAAACCACTGCTGTTGCCCCTGCCAGGACGCGAGCCAGGTCGGTATCGGCACTGATCTGAGGATGCAATGTTACTCCCGGCAGGTACCTTTGATTTTCCCCGTTATTAATTGCGTCAGCCAACTCACGTCGGCGTGCCCAGAGCAGCACCCGATGGTTATTCCGGGCCAGCACCTGGGCCAGGGCGGTGGCCCAACTGCCGGCACCAATTATGGCAATATTGGTCATGCCAGGCCTCCCTTCTTATGACTACTTCCGGCCAATCTTAAATTCAGTGCCGTTGAGAAGCCGCTTGATGTTGGACGAATGTTTCCAAACTGCAAAGGCAGCCACCAGCACAGAAAAAATTAAAGTTGGTTGATTATATTTAAACAGCATCATCCAGAGGGGCAAAGATACAGCTGCCAGAATAGAACCAAGCGAAACATAACGGGATAACGCCACTGTGCCCAGCCAGACCAAAAAAGCCAGCAGCAAGGGCAGCGGCGCTATAGCCAGCACCGCCCCGGCACCGGTGGCAATAATTTTGCCGCCTTTAAAGCCAAGCCAAAGGGGCCAACTGTGTCCGGCCATAACTGCCAAGGCAGCCGCCAAAACGGCCGGGTCGCTGTTGGCCAGCTGTTTAGCCAGCAAAACTGCCGCCATTCCTTTCAGCATATCCAGAACCAACACGATTAAACCAGGCCCTTTACCCAAGGTACGCCATACGTTGGTGGCCCCGATATTGCCGCTGCCGTATTGGCGTATATCAATGCCTTTCCAAAAACGCGCCAGCAAAAAGCCAAAAGGAATTGACCCCACCAAATAGGCCCCTACTGTAACTAAAATAGCGGTTACCGTAACCAAAATACATTCCCCCGAATCTTAGGAAAACTAGTGTCACTGTTGAATATTAATTTTGGGCTTCCCTTTTACGCAGGAAGAAGCGAATAGGGGTGCCGGTAAAACCGTAAGCCTCTCTGATTTTATTTTCCAGGTAGCGCCGGTAAGAAAAATGCATTAATTCCGGTTCGTTAACAAATAAAATAAAGGTTGGCGGCTTAACGCCACCCTGGGTGGCATAAAAAATTTTTAACTTTTTATGTTTGTCGCCCGGCGGCGGGGTAGTCTGTGTGGCTTCTCGGATCAAGTTGTTAAGGTCGGCTGTGGCCACACGCTTGCTGGCTTCATCCACTGCATAATCCACCGTTTCCAGCACCTTGGGTAAGCGCTGTTTGGTTAAAGCAGAAATATACAATGTCGGTGCGTAATCTAAAAAACTCAGTTCTTCTCTTATTTTTTTGTCAAATTTATTCATGGTTTTATCATCTTTTTCAATGAGATCCCACTTGTTAACTGTCAGGACAATGGCTTTGCCTTTTTCATGCGCATAACCGACAATTTTTTTGTCCTGTTCAGCCACTCCTTCTGTGGCATCAATAACCATTAAAACCACATCACAGCGGTCTATGGCCCGTAAAGCCCGTACCACACTGTAACGTTCGGCAGGCAAATCAATGCGGTTGCGTCTTCTCATGCCGGCGGTATCAATGATCACGTAATTTTTACCGTTCCGCTCAAAGGGCGTATCAATGGCATCCCGGGTGGTACCCGGTATATTACTTACAATAACCCGTTCTTCCCCTAAAATGGCATTAACCAGGGAGGATTTGCCAACGTTGGGCCTGCCGATAACAGCAATGCGAACTGTGTCCGGCGGGTAAGGATCCTCCTCCTGGGGCGGCAGCAAAGCAACCAGCTCATCCAACAAATCACCTGTATTCAAACCTTCGGCTGCAGACACCGGAATAGGTTCCCCCAGCCCCAACTGATAGAACTCATAATAAGGGATTTTGTCAAACTGTTCCACTTTATTAGCCACCAGCAAAACCGGTTTGTCGGTCTTGCGCAGGCTTCTGGCCACCTCCTCATCCAGGGCGGTTACCCCTTCCCTGGCATCCACCACAAACAGCACTGCATCGGCTTCTTTAATGGCCAGTTCAGCTTGTTTTCTGATTTGTGAAGTAATAACATCCTCAGCAAAATCCAAACCACCGGTATCAACCAAAGTAAACTCCTGCCCCCGCCATTCAGCATCCTGGTAAAGCCGGTCTCTTGTGACTCCGGGCATATCTTCCACTATGGCTATCCGGGCACCCACAATCCTGTTAAATAAAGTGGACTTTCCCACATTAGGGCGTCCGACAATGGCTACAACAGGCTTTGCCAAAGGGTTTTCCCCCTTTTCTTTGTTAGATTTTCTTATATAAATAAGTCTCACCAGATGGCATCTTGTTTAATCCCCAGGGCCGCCTCCGCCAGTTCCCGGGGATCTTCCACCACTGCCACCGCTGTCTGCAGTTGTTGGCCAACATCAGCAACCCGCAGGTTGTCCAAAAAAACATCTTCACCCCTGCGCAGCATAACCGAGGGCAAAATCAGAAGATCGCCCAGTTGTTTGCCGCGCAAGCTGTTTATAATATCGCGGGCGGTTAGCAGCCCGGTTACGGTAACCGTTTCGCCAAAAAATTTATTTTTAATAACCGCAAGATTTACCTGCAGGTTAACCACTTGGTTCAACCGTTCCGCCACCTGACGCAAAAAGGTCTCGCCTGACACGCCGGTCACCAAAGTAACGGTGCGCTGATGCGCAAGGCGCTCCGGCAGCTCCTGCCGCACCTGTTCCCACTGGTCTAAAAACAGCCGAGCCAGTCCGACGCCGTTTTCGGTTTGGGGAAAATCACCATAATTTTCGGTGGGAGGGATTGGTTTTCCTGCTATTACATAAAATTCGTCCGAGGCAAAAACAAAGGGATAATCCCAACGGGCTAAAAAGCTGCGCTGGTAGTTTTCTATCAGTGCCACCACAGCTGCAGCTTCCTCCTGGCTAAAGGGCCTTAATTCATAAAGCCCCTCCCGGTACCGGGTAATCCCCACCGGCACTACCGCCAGCGAGTGTACTTCCGGCCACAGCCCGGCCAAATCTTGAATGGTTCTCTCCAGTTCAGGGCCATCATTGATGCCCGGACAAAGCACCACCTGGGTCTGCATTTCTATACCGGCAGCCGCCAACCTGCGCAGTTGATCCATAATTTTGCCGGCGTGACGGTTGTTTAACATACGCCGGCGCAAGTCCGGGTTGGTGGTATGAACCGAGATATATAACGGCCCCAGCCTTTGCTCAATGATTCTTTGCAGTTCTGTTTCAGCCACATTGGTCAGGGTGACAAAATTGCCCTGCCAAAAAGAAAGACGATAATCATCGTCTTTAATATAAAGGGTTTCACGCATCCCCGGCGCCATCTGGTCTACAAAGCAAAAGAGGCAGCGATTTCGGCAGCGCCTGATGGGCCCAAAGGAATGCTCACCAAAATCCAACCCCAAATCTTCTTCATAATCCTTTTCAATATCAATTTCCCATTCTTCGCCTGCCCCGGTTACCACCCTGGCCACCAGTTCTTCCGCGGCACAAAGGAAACGATAATCCAATATGTCCCGCACCGGCCGACCGTTGACAGACAGCAACCTGTCCCCCGGCTGAATACCTAGTTGATCGGCAATGCTGTCTTTATCGACACCTGTAATTAATAATCCTTTGTTGTTCATATAAAATCTCCCTGTGGACGTACTGCATCAATTATCCACCATCTGCCAGTCATAGTCAAGTTTTTAGTGCTGGACAATCAGGTATGTCCCGTTTCCCAGGTCATGTACGGTGCTTTGCAACACATTGGCCAAATGACGGGCCAGCTTTTCCCGTTCTTCTTCATCCCTGGCAATCACAATCGGCAAATCCCCCGTGATGTTATCCGGGTTGACAGTAACAGCTGCCATAATGGTTCCCTTGGACATACCATCACCTCCCTCCCGGCAATTAATCGGCAGCGTACCGTCCTGCTTTGGCTTTCAACGGCCGGGTGGATGCACTTTCCAGTACCGGGGCTTTTTTTACCGCTTCAATAAGCGCCTTCATGTCAGGTTCGTTGGGAACAATATAAAAACCGACCTGTCCGGTATCCGGATCTTTGCGGAGCATAGGAGTAAACTCGGGCAAATCCACATCTTTTTTTGTACCCATAATGGTGGCGGCTGTGTGAGCAATGGCTAACCGCTGCCCTATATCATGGATGGTGGCCCGGGCATCATCATTTTTGGGCTTAATAATCACCCCCAGGCCCTCCTGTAAAATCTTGCGACGGCTGTCTTTTAATCCTACCGACATAATATTAATATGGTCCACATGCAAAATGGTATCCTTAAAGTGCAATTTAGCCGGCACCACGTCGCAAATATCACCGATGGTTTGGCCTGATTTAAAAAGCAAACTAAGTAAAACCAGCACCAAACCGCCGGCCGCACCGGGCAGCCAGCCTAAAAACTGAGTTATCAGGGAGGTAAGAAAGGCAGTGGCCATCACCAGATAGTTGCGCGCTTCAAAGGTACGGGCAATTCCTTCAATGTAATCTTTCCCCCGTTGCACCAATTCGCTTTCTTCAAGGCTTTCCAAGGTTTGCCTTTCCATGCTGCGAATTTCTCGGAATTGCTGGGCTGCCAGGGCCAGAAAGGTAAACGCCGCGTAATCCGGTTTTAACAGCGCCGGCACAGCGATGGCCCCCAGAGCCGCTGCAATGAAGCCTAGAGAAAGGTGGGTCACAAAACCATGGGGGTAACCGGGATACTGCCGGTAATCTACCCGCAATAATACCACCCGGGTTAAAAAGCCGGCTGAAATCCCGCTTATTACCACCGCCAGGTACTTTTCCATCCGATTACCTCCATGCGCTTAATCTGGCTGCTTTATCGGTTGCATCGTGATTATAAAACTGCCGCCTCCCGGTTGAAGGCGGCAGTCAAGATCTTAAGGCAGCTCATTAGTCTTCTGTCACGTCATCCCGCCGATCAACAGAGGCCCGGTCGGCCAGCTCGTCATAAACCGTGCGGCCTGCTTTTGCTTTGGTTTTATGTTTTTGGGGCTGAGGTTTCTTAACGACCAGGGGCCCCAGGTAATTGGTAAATTCCTTTCCTAAACCTGCCAAACGGTTGCCTACTCCCTTCAGGCTGCCGGCACTGATCAGCAGGAACCCGCCGCCCAGCAGCAGGGTTATCCCTAATATCCAACCCACCGCCCGCCAGCCGCCTGCCCCGCCGGCACCGGGCTGAGTAAGGCCGCCGCCGGGAACATTGCGGGTTTGCGGGCCGCCTTCAATGCCTAATACCGTAGGGATGGCGTCAGCAAACAAAGCTACCCCTCGCTCAGCTTCTCCTTTGGTGTTGGTGTGGGTACCGGCTTCAATAAGAATAGCTGTTGGCATTAAATCTTGGTTGTAATTGCCCTTGGCCATAAAAATTTCTTTGACAATGTTGGGATGCACTTTATTGGCGTAAGCCATCATCCGCCGGGCAAAATCTTTATTTGCTTCCATGTTGGGATTCTGCCGCCCCACCACCAGACGCAGCTGGCTGACCTGATTGCCCGATACATTGGCTTTATAATAACCGGCGTCCGGAATACCGTCCCGGTGCACATCAATAATGGCTATCGGGTTTTGTTTCATTAACTTCATGGCGGTACGGCGGGATCGCTGGTAAGCTGCATTATCATGGGGGTCGTGGGGGGTTTGGTCATACACCACCCTGGTTGCACTTTTTTGCTTTAGCCGGCTTACCAAACTTTTCCCCACATCATAAATACCGCCTTTAAATGGAATGCTCTCTTTGCCGTCACTGGGCACATAGGCTTCATCACTGTGGGTATGATAAATTCCTACCGTGCCGCCCTTAGGGTTAGCAGCAGCCATAGCCAGCCGCTCATCCGTATAGAATTCCTGCCAGGCCAGAAATTGTTTGTCCTGCCCAAGGGACTTAACCACCGCTTTATGTCGGTCTACCTTAATCACCCGGTAGTGATTCCCCTTGGCATTGATAATCTCGTCCCCCACATTTACCCGGCAGGCCCGGCTGATCACTTTTCCCTGATCATCCACGATATCCACTGCCTGGCCAACCAAGTGATCCACACCGTCATTAAACATTAATGAAGCAGGCTGCCAGGCCGGCAGAACTGTTTGTGACAAACCCAGCCAACCAATTATGCCAATACCTGAAAACATTAGTAAAAGGCTTAGTACTAAAATAAATTTTTTAGTCTTCAAGACGGTCAACCTCCTTCCTGGCAGATTCCCTGCGAGCTGTATCATTTGTTTTATCCCGATGTTTGTCATCTCTTGCCGGGCGGCCAAACTCCGGTTTCCTGAGACCTGCCAGCAGGGCATCCGGTTTTCCTGCCGAAGCAGGGCCGCCCTGTAATCTTTCCCTGGTTTCTCCAATCAGATCTGCCAACAGGATGGCCAAAATACCGGAAATAACAATAGAGTCAAAAGCTCCGGCACCGCCGATGCTTTTTAAGGCATTGGTGGCATTATTGCGAACCAGATAAAAATAATTGGCCATATCAGCCAGTAAAACCCCCAGGGTGGCACCGATAAAGGCACTTCGCCGGGAGCGTCCGGCAATATAGGCAATTAATGCGGCAACAATGGGGTACAAATAAAGTGTATCTAAAAATCCAAACCGGCCGGCCGGTTCCGGTAAACCGCTCATCAACCGGGTACCAACAAACCAGATAACCAGTGCTGTCAGGGCGGCAGCAATTAAAGCCCGCGCCACTTCTTTGCCGGTACCTGCTTTGGCCAGCAGATAGACGGCCAGGCCCACCGGCACCAAAGCACCGCCCAAATTAATTTCCAGGGGTACCGGCATGCCCGGTATGGGAATATCAACAAAACTGCCTACAATAAGAGCCAATATTACCACCAGTGCTCCTTTGTCTGACAGTCTCATGCGGTCCAGGGCCCGCTGGGCAACCCCAAAAAAGATGAGCAAGGATACAACAATTAAAACAATAAGTCCCAAGGGAAACCGCTCCATTAAACCTGCCTCCTTTGATAAAATTCATATCTAAAAATAGGGTTCCCGCCGACGGTTAAAATATACCGGCAGCTGCCGGCAGACTGCCGAACAATCGAAAAAAATACCGCGATTTGCCAAACACAGCAGGTAATCCGGTTGTGTTTGCACTGCGGCAGAAAATTAAAAGCGGCTGCCTATAAGACAGCCGCATAGATTGTAGACAAACATTATCGGTGGTTTATGATCCCCTTTGGCTCCGGTCTACGCACCGACAGCACTATGATTCGCTCCGTTCGCCCTTGGGGTCGCCTCAAACGGGCCCTCCTGGCCCGGTTCGGCTGGCGCCCACGTCCTGTGGGCGCCAGCCCAATGGCTCCTTCGCTCATCAAGTGCTGTTACCGGTGCTTCGACAAGTCGCCGGCAGGGGATCATAAAACCACCTCACTTTGTTTTACAACCTTTGTCGACACTCTAAAGCGGCTGCCTATAAGGCAGCCGCATAATAGGGTATTTACTTATCTTCTTTAAACATGTCGCCAAATACATCGCCCAGAGTAACCCTTTCCTCAGGGCTTTCAATTGCCTGGGGCTGGGGAGCCGGCTCTTCCTGTTTGCGCTGGCGGGATTCCCGGGCAGACCGTCCTTCACCGCTTACTTCACGAATGGAAAGGCGGATGCGTTTTTCAGCCGGGTCAACATTAAGCACCTTAACGTTAACCTCATCGCCCTCGTTTACCACATCCTCCGGCTTTTCCACATGCTGGGCAGCTAAGTGAGAAATGTGTACCAGCCCCTCAACCCCGGGTTCTAATTGTACAAAAGCGCCAAAGGGAGCCAGGCGAACCACTTTGGCAGGCACCACGCTGCCGACAGGATATTTTTCTTCAATGTTATCCCAGGGGTTGGGTAAAACTTGTTTGAGACCGAGAGAAATTTTTTCGTTCTCCCGATCTACCTTCAATACCATTACTTCCAGCTCATCACCGGCTTTTACCACTTCCTGGGGATGGTTAACCCGGTGCCAGCTCATTTCTGAAATATGCAGCAAACCGTCTAAGCCGCCCAAATCTACAAAAGCACCAAAGTTGGTAAGACGTCGTACTGTCCCTTTGACAACCTGGCCTTCCTGGAGGGAGGCCAGCAGTTCTTCCCGCCGGCGGGCATGCTGTTCTTCTAAAACAGATTTACGGGAAACAACCACTTTTTTACGGTGTTTGTTCAGCTCAATGACACGTACTTCAATTTCCTGATTGAGGTATTTGGATAAGTCTTCTACATAACCACGTTCCACCAGGGAAGCCGGTAAGAAAGCTCTTATGCCAACATCTACCAGCAAGCCGCCTTTAACAACCTCCCGGACTACACCTTTAATCACGGTGCCTTTTTCCAAAGCCTCTTCCAGGCCGCCCCAGGCCTTTTCGGCGTCAGCCCGTTCTTTGGAAAGGATAATTTTCCCTTCATTGTCCTCGGCTTTAATGACAACGCACTCTATTTCATCCCCGACTTTTACAACCTCCTGGGGATCTATACCATAAAAAGCCAGCTCCTTCCGAGGAATTACACCCTCGGACTTGGCGCCAATGTCTACCATTACTTCATCCATGCCAACTTGAACAACTACGCCTTTGACTAATTCCCCGGGTTGGGGAGATTTAACTTCCATTGCTTCGTTCATTCCTTCTTCGCCGTTGGTCATCTGGTCCAGATCCTTCATCCTTCTTTTAACCTCCTCTATAATTGCGTCAGGTGTTGAAGCACCCGCTGTCAGGCCGAGAATTCGATGGCCGTAAAACCACTCTTCCCGCAGCTCCTGCGCAGATTCAACATGATAGGTGGGAGTCCCGGTTTCCTGACAAATCCTGGCTAGTTTTTTGGTATTGGCACTGTTTTTGCCGCCCACCACAACCATAACATCCACTTTTTGAGCCAGTTCCAGGGCAGCGCGCTGGCGTTCTCCGGTCGCATGGCAAATGGTGTTGCGTGCATCCACTTCTACTCCTTGTTTTTCAAGCGCTTCAACCAATTTCAGGTAATTAGCCAAAGGCTGCGTCGTCTGTGCCACGACCCCTACCTTAGGGTGATCCACCCGACTTAATTGATCAGCATTTTCTATTACCACACCCATACCCATGGCCCAGCCCAGAATACCTTGCACCTCGGGATGACCCGGGTCTCCCAGGATGAAAACAGGCAAGCCCTGCTCGGCCATAGCATGAGCCGCCCTTTGGGCTCTTGCCACAAAGGGACAAGTTGCATCAATTATTTCCAGGCCTTTTTCTCCGGCTTGCTGAAAAATTTGCGGGCCCACCCCATGGGATCGGATAATGATGCTGCCTTCTGTCACTTCAGCCAGGTCATTTATTTCTTTTACCCCCTGCCTGGCCAAATCTTGCACCACTTGTGGGTTATGAATTAACGGCCCCAAGGTATAAATGTTTGCTTTTTTTACCCTGGCAGCCTGCAAAGCCATTTCAATGGCGCGCTTTACACCATAGCAAAATCCGGCCTTGTTGGCCAATAACACCTCAATAAAGACCACCCTCTGTCCTTTTATTAAATTACCCGTTATTTCATTAAATTTTTAATTCTGTCCATTAATTGTTGGCTAAGCTCCTCCAGTTCCGCTTTGCCGGGCTTACCGCGCCACAGTTCCGGCAGGTAGATGGGTTCGCCAATGTTTACCGTAATTTTATTAAATATACCGCGGGTGCCCTGTAAAGAAACCGGCAGAATCGGCACATCCGCTTTAACCGCCAGCATGGCTGCTCCAATGTGTGGCTTTTGTAAGTCACCGGTTTTACTTCTGGTTCCTTCCGGAAAGATTCCTACCATATGGCCGCCCTGCAAAAGCTCCAGGGCCCTGCGAACAGCATGGCGGTCTGTTTTATCACGGTTAACCGGAAATGCACCCAGCATGGTAATAACGGTAGACAAAACAGGTACTTTAAATAACTGTACCTTGGCCATAAAGTGAATACGCCGGGTCAGAGCACATCCTAAAACCACCGGGTCCAGATTGCTGACATGATTGGCCACTACCACAACGCCGCCGCCGGCAGGTATATGTTCTGTTCCCTTTACCTGCCAGCGGCGCCACACCAGCAACAACCAGCGGATAATCACCCGGAGAACTGTATAAAGCATGGTATCCTCCTATTGATTCTTCTCAAGCCAGGAAATAATGCGGTTAACCACTTCATCAACGGTCATGCCGGAACTGTCCAGGATAACGGCGTCAGCAGCAGGTACCAGCGGCGATACCTTGCGGTGACTGTCCCGGTAATCTCTTTCCTGGATCTCCTTGATCAAACCGGTTATATCCACGGTATAACCTTTCTCGGCCATTTCTTTGGCACGCCGACGGGCCCTTTCTTCTGCCGAAGCGGTGAGAAAAAATTTGGCTGTAGCATGAGGCAATACCACTGTTCCAATATCCCTGCCATCCATAATTACATCCGTCTCACCGGCCATTTGGCGCTGCCGGTCAACCAAAATCTCCCTTACGCCTGCCACTCCCGCCACCACAGAAACACAACGGGTAACCTCAGGGGAGCGGATGGCTTCCGTAACATCCTCACCGTCCAGCAATACTGTTTGCCGCACGCCGGGAATTAGCTGAATATTGGTTGCCCTGGCCAACTCAGTTAAGGCAGCGGCATCGTTCAGGTCTACTCCCCGTCGCAAAGCCTTCAGGGTAACTGCCCGGTACATGGCACCGGTATCAATATATAATAATCCCAACCTGTGGGCTACCAGTTTGGCAACCGTGCTTTTGCCTGCACCGGCCGGCCCGTCAATGGCTATACAGACTCTTTGTGACAATCGGTGCTACCTCCAAAATAATGGGCTAAGCTGCAACAGCATTTAATTTTTTCGACATTCAGCTGAAAATTCCTTTTTTTCCATAAAACTTAGGCAGCTATTCCTAGAAATTAGCTTAACCACTAAAGGCCTTTGACGATACGAGAGAAAATAAAAAAGCTGACAGAGAAGGTTCTATCAGCCAAAAAGTTAACCAACCTTGCCGGTGGTTTATGATCACCCGGCCGGCAACTTGTCACAACACCTGTCACAGCACTTGCTGAGCGACTGAATTATTGGACAGAAAGCAATTTTAAGGCATCACTGAAACCAGGAAAACTCACCGGAATACATTGGGCCCCCCGAATAACAGTCTGACCTCTGGCGCCCAAACCTGCCACCGCCATCGCCATGGCAATCCGGTGATCTCCGTAACTTTCACAGGTGGTACCGGTAAGGGGCCGGCCCCCCCGGATCAGCAGGCCGTCCGGCAGCTCCTCAATATCTGCCCCGAATTTTCTAAGTTCGCCCGCCACTGTGGCAATGCGGTTACTTTCTTTTACTTTAAGCTCAGCGGCATCCCGTATTTCTGTAAGTCCTTCGGCGTAAGCGGCCGCCACCGCCAGGACGGGTATCTCATCAATCAGCCGGGGAATCAGTGAACCCGCAATTCGGGTGCCTTGCAGCTTACTGCCGGTGATAATGATATCCGCCACCGGTTCGCCGCCCTGCTGTCGCTCGTTAATAATCTCTGCATTTGCCCCCATTTGTTTAAGGACTTGCAGCAGGCCGTCTCTGGTGGGGTTAATCCCCACTCCCGTCAAGCGAACCCGGGACCCCGGCCGAATAGCTGCCGCCACCAGTAAAAAAGCGGCGGAAGAAATATCACCGGGTACGGTTATCTGTTGTCCTGTTAACCGGGGTAAGCCCTGCAGGGTTACGGTATTGCCGGTTACCTTTACAGCCGCACCAAAAGCCTGCAGCATACGTTCAGTATGGTCACGGGAGCGGCTGGGTTCGGTAACCGAAGTTTCCCCGGCGGCATACAAACCTGCCAGAAGTATGGCGGATTTCACTTGAGCGCTGGCCACCGGCGATTGATAGTGCAGTGGTTGTAGCCGCCCGCCCCTGACCGCCATCGGCAACAGGTTATTACGCTGCCGTCCCAGAAAAACTGCCCCCATCTCTGTCAGGGGAGCGGTTACTCGGGCCATCGGGCGTCCCCGCAGGGATTGGTCGCCGGTAAGCACGCTGCAGAAAGGCTGCCCGGCCAAAATGCCCATCAGTAAGCGGGTGGTGGTGCCGGAATTTCCTGCGTCCAGTACCTCTGCCGGTTCCCGCAAGCCATGCAGACCCACCCCGTAAATCCTGAGTTTGCCGGCCACAGGACCCTCTATGTTGACACCCAGGGCCTTAAAGCATTGAACAGTTGCCAGGCAGTCTTCACCCATCAGAAAATTATCTATTTCAGTAATACCCTGGGCCAAGGCGCCCAGCATAACCGCCCGGTGCGATATGGATTTGTCGCCGGGAACAGCCAGTGTTCCCTGGAGTTTGTGAACCGGATTGATGACTAGTTCCATACTAACCCTCGTTTTCATGTAGTTCAGCCAGCACATGCTTTCTGTTTTCGGGCAGGTTTTGTCTGATCTCTCTGGCTGCTGCCAGCTTTTGTACCAGTTCCTCCCGTTCAAAAGCACGAATGGCTTGTTCAACAGTTGTTAATTGCTGCCGAAAATTTTTTACCGCTTGTAAAACCATGTCCCGGTTGGTCAGCAGAATATCCCGCCACATGGCAGGGTTGCCGGCAGCAATGCGGGTGGTATCCCGGAACCCGCCGGCCGCTAATTTTAACAGCAGTTCACAGTCAGCTTCCCCGGCCGCCGTGTTCACCAGGGTGGCTGCCAGTAAATGAGGCAAGTGGCTGATGAGAGCAACCGCCCGGTCGTGCTGCCGGCAGGACAACTCAAGGGGTATGGCTCCCAGCGCCTGCACTAATTGGCGCAGCACGTGCAGGGCTGCCGGGTTGGTTGATGCCGTAGGGGTTAAAACATAGGCAGCTCCTGTAAAAAGATCCTCCCGGGCTCCCGCCACCCCTGCCAGTTCCCGTCCGGCCATCGGGTGACCCCCGACAAAATATACCCGGGAGGGCAGCATGGCCTCGGCCCGTTCCACCAGCCTGCCCTTAACACTGCCTACATCGGTAACTATGGTACCCGGCGCTAAATATGGCCTTGCCATTTCCAGCACGCCCAAGGTAACCCCGATGGGAGTGGCCAGGATCAACAGGTCTGCGGTGGGCAACTCCTCAGACAGGGTACCGGCTCGCCCCACCGCCCCCATGCAAACAGCCAGCTTAAGGTTTTCCAGGTCCGGATCAACTCCTACCACTTCCCGGGCCAATTTTTTTCTGGTTAAGGCCAGGCCCAGGGAACCGCCGATCAAGCCAACGCCGGCTATGACAACCTTTTTAAACAAACAATTACCTCCTGCACATAATGGATAAGGAAAACGCTGCTACAGACTTCTTCCCATCGCCTCTGCCACCCGCCGCACATCCTTCATTAAAGTTTGAAAGTTTTCCGGTGTCAGGGATTGCGGTCCGTCACACAGAGCTTCGGAAGGGTTAGGGTGAACCTCAATCAGTAAGCCGTCAGCCCCGGCTGCCACCGCTGCTACTGCCATGGGCGGAACAAAGCGCCATTTGCCGATGGCATGGCTGGGATCAACAATTACAGGCAGGTGGGATAAATGCTTCACCACCGGCACCGCCGACAAATCCAAGGTATTGCGGGTAAAATTTTCAAAGGTTCGAATTCCCCGCTCGCATAATATCACGTTGTAGTTGCCGCCTGCCATAATGTATTCCGCCGCCATCAACCATTCCTCAACGGTGGCCGAGGCGCCCCGCTTCAGCAGAACCGGTTTATCCACCCGGGCTACTTCACGCAACAGAAAGAAATTTTGCATGTTTCTGGTGCCAATTTGCAAAATATCGGCATATTCGGCCACCATGGGCAGCGTGCCGGCATCCATGACTTCGGTGACAATCTTCAGCCCGGTTTTTTCCCTGGCTTCAGCTAAATATTGTAACCCCTTTTCTTCTAAACCCTGAAAAGAATAAGGCGATGTGCGCGGCTTAAAGGCCCCGCCTCGCAGCAGGGTAGCCCCGGCAGCTTTAACCAGGGCAGCGGCCTCTAAAAGCTGTTCCCTGCTTTCAACTGCACAGGGACCGGCCATTACATGTATATGCTGGCCCCCTATGGCCAGATCGCCCACTTTAACCACTGTATCTTGTTCCTTAAAAGCCCGGCTGGCCAGTTTATAGGGTTGCAGTATCGGTACCACACTTTCCACCCCGGGCATAGCTTCCAGGGCTAAATCGCCCATGCGGGTTTTATCGCCAATGGCCCCGATAATGGTGCGCTCTACCCCCCGGGAAAGATGTATCTGAAACCCGGCCTTTTTTAATCGGTCCAACACCGCCTCAATATTATCTTCCGGCACCTGCCGGCTCATTACTACAATCATGGCAACTCCTCCTTCCGCCCCTTATTTGTACAGGGCACTGCCGTCCTTAATATAACCTGACCTGGCAAATAATAAAAAAACACTCCTTAATTAAGAGTGCCGGCGACATCAATTTGACATAACCATCCCTCCTAACCGTTCTACCGTCCTTCATGGAAAATACCGTTCTACAAACTTTATCTTATCATTTATGAGGAAACCTGGCAATTCTCTTGAAAAAAAATGTCACTTAATGGTATGCTTTTGATAACTTTACTTTTTAATGGTGTTGACAAACGGCCAAGCGGCCGAAAGGAGTGGTATACAAAATGGTACTGTCAGATAAAGTGGCTTCTTTTTTAAACCGGGCCTCCTGGATTCGCAAAATGTTTGAGGAAGGGGATCGTTTGAGAAAAATTCACGGGGCTGATCAGGTGTTTGACTTTACCCTGGGCAACCCATCGGTGGAACCGCCGCCGCAGTTTCGTGAGGAATTGAAAAAATTGGCCCTTCACCCGGAACCGGGTATGCACCGTTATATGAGCAATGCCGGCTACCCGGAAACCCGTTCTGCGGTAGCTGAAGTATTGGCCGAACAATCCGGATTGCCCTTTGCGGCCCGGCATATCGTTATGACCGTGGGAGCGGGCGGCGGTTTGAACGTGGTGTTTAAAGCCATCTTAAACCCGGGCGAAGAAGTAATTGCCATTTCGCCCTATTTCGTAGAATACGGATTTTATGTGGATAATCACGGCGGCGTCCTCAAGGTAGTACCCGCCGGTGCGGATTTCCTGCCTGACTTACCCGCCCTGCGGGCCGCCATCACTGACAAAACCAGGGCCGTTATTATTAACTCGCCCAATAATCCCACCGGCGTTGTCTACCCGGCGGCAGTGCTGGCTCAACTGGGACAGCTGGTTGAAGAAAAGTCCCGGGAAACCGGACGGGAGATTTTTGTGATTTCGGACGAGCCCTATGCCAAAATCGTTTACGACGGGGTTCAGGTGCCTTCGGTTTTTAAATACATTACCAACGCCGTAATGGTTACTTCTCACAGTAAGGACTTGGCTTTACCCGGGGAACGCATCGGTTATATTGCTGTCAGCCCGCGCATTGAGGGTGCGGATACACTGGTGGAAGGTCTGGTGTTTTGCAACCGCACCCTGGGGTTTGTCAACGCACCCGCTCTGATGCAGCGTTTGGTAACCGGCTTGCAGCGAGTATCAGTGGATGTTGCCGAGTACCAGGCCAAGCGAGACCTGCTTTATCATCACCTGACTTCTCTCGGCTTTCAGATGGTGCAACCCCAAGGGGCCTTTTATCTGTTCCCCAAATCCCCCCTGCCGGATGACATTGAGTTTTGCCGCCAAGCACTCAAGCATAATATACTGGTCGTTCCCGGCGGCGGCTTTGGTGCACCGGGCTACTTCCGGCTGGCCTACTGCATTGACATGGAAATAATTAAACGGTCCCTGCCCGCCTGGACAGCCCTGGCCCGGGAGCTGGGTATGCCGTCATAACAGTTAAACAGCCGGCACCGTGGGTGCCGGCTCTTTATTGGCTCAACAATGTACAAAGCGGTGTTGATCAACGGTTGACCAAGAGGTTATATTGCAGCCTGACATTTTTCTCTGGCCTGCAGCAAGTAGGGCAAACCATTCATAAATGAGGCCAACTGCTGCGGCTGTAAAGACTGTGCCCCGTCTGAAAGGGCCCTTTCCGGCGCCGGGTGAACTTCCAGCAGCAAACCGTCCGCCCCCGCCAGCACTGCCGCCCTGGCCACCGGCACAACCAAATCCCTTCTGCCGGTAGCATGGCTGGGGTCTGCCATCACCGGCAGGTGGCTCAGCTGTTTCACCAGGGGGATGGCACTGATGTCAAGGGTGTTGCGGGTGGCGGTTTCAAAGGTGCGGATACCCCTTTCACATAATACCACCTGATGGTTTCCTTCTGCCAGGATATACTCCGCCGCCAGCAACCATTCTTCAATTGTGGCGGACAAACCTCTTTTCAGCAAGACCGGATGCTTTACCCGGCCCACTTCTCGCAGCAGTCCGAAGTTTTGCATGTTACGGCTGCCAATTTGAATCATATCTGCATACTGCAGCACCAGGTCTAAATCCCGCACATCCAGCACCTCTGTAACCACCGGCAGCCGGGCTGCTGCCCTGGCCTCGGCCAGGAATTGCAGGCCCTCCCGGCCCAGGCCCTGGAAGGAATAGGGGGATGTGCGCGGCTTAAATACCCCTCCCCGCAGCATCTGCACCCCGCTTGCCTTTAATTGCAAGGCCAACTGGATCAGTTCATCCCGGTTTTCTACCGCACAGGGACCCGCCACCACAGAAAAATTGCCGCCGCCAAAGGCAGCCGGGCCTACCTTAACGACCGTATCCGCTTGCCGGTTCTTTCTGCTCACTAATCTATCTGAAGACAAGGTTTAACCCTCCGTGTCTGGTCTTGCCATATATTTTCGCTGTTTTTGGTGTCTTTCCTGCTCAGCTGGCTGTCAAAAGATAAATCTTATCATTTGTTAAGAATTATGCCCCGGAGTGTAACATTTTTGCAGGCATTTTCTTATTATGTTAGCAGGGTAGCAACCCAAAAACTATTAAGGGAGGCGTTACGATGAGCGGCTATGGTTATGGTAACTGGAGTTTTATCGTATTCCTGATTCTCATCCTGTTACTCTTCGGCCAGGGGTTCTACGGCTACAATGTTGAAAAATAATGCTTAACAACGGTCTCAACATAGTAACATTCGCAAATTTATTGCCATAATATGGAGTGGGGAAAACAAAAGACGCAAGGAGGTCATATTATGGGATACGGCTACGGCGGTTATGGCAGCAATTTCTCCTTTATTCTGTTCTTAATTCTTATTTTGTTGTTCTTCAGCCCGGGTTTCTATGGACATAACGTAGAGAAATAGCATGCCAACAGGCCGGGGGTAAGACCGCCCCCGGCCTGCTGCTTTTTATTTAATAAGATCCGGTCTAAGATGAGCTGCTTCCCGCAGGTACACATGGACCATTTCTTGCTGTGACTTACCGGTATTTACATGCACCAGCACCCTGATGCAGCGGGGTAAAGAGCCGGCTACGTTTATTTCCTGGGCACACAGTAAAGGTACATAATGCCAGCCCATGGCCCTTACTGCTTTGGCGGGAAATTCGCTGTTTAAATCAGGCGTTACTGTGAAAAATATACTGCCAATATCCTCAACGGTTATTTGATTGCGCTCAACAATGGCCTTTATGAGTTCCTGGGTTGCTTCAATAATTTCCTGGCTCACGTTCCGTTCTACCGTAACGGCTCCTCTGATGCCCCTGACAAAACCAGCCATCCTGCCAACCTCCTTGTTAATCGCTTGAAACAGCCCGGTGACCTAAGCCAATGGCCACTTCATCAAGATGCAGCAGGCCGACACCAAAAAATACAGCCACACTGATATGGTCAGCCTGCCGGGCAATGCCGATTTTGCCCCCGACATTTAAACCTACCGCCTTGGGCATAATCATCGAAAGAGCTTCTCTGGTGGCACCCGCCACGGCACCTTCGTCCGCATGGATTTCTTTAATAACCCCTTCTCTTTTGGCCGCCACCACCGCCCGTTCAATGATACGGTTAACAGAAGAGATAAAATCACCGCCATAATCCACCGCAGCAGTGCGAATGCCTTCATTGAGAAATTTCATTTTATATTCTTTCTCCTGCTCACGGCTTTCTGTCATGGCCATTTCAATAGCAACCCTGGCTATCTTCCTGCTTCCTTGATAAACCAAACAAACACCCCCAAAAAAATAACACCCTCAGGTGTATAAACAGCCTTATTCCCCTGTGGGTTGCCTAGATTATATTACAGCTTGTGGGCAAATGCAACGTCCCGCTACCTGCCGGCCAGCTTCACATGCCCCAGTGCAATTACCGTTTTTCGCCCGGTAAATTCCGCTCCTTTGGCAGGTGACATAACCTGCCTGGTGCTGTCCAGCACCTTTATGGTGACTAAATGATCATAAAAGGTAGTATCAACCTCCACACAATCTCCCTGGCAGACGGCAACGGTTACATAGGGGTGGCTGAAATCTCCCTTCACCTGGCCGTTAACCAGCACCTTCGCCTTGGGCAGAGTGGAAAAATTTATTAGTTGCAAGATTAACACATGCTCCGCCACTGCAGCCGGCTGCATTACTGTCTGGGCATCCGACCCCACCTGGTTGATCAGCCGGTCAGCAGGGAACGGTGCTAAACATATATGATAATACAGTAAAATAACAACGGGTATAGCAACCGGCATTAACAGGTAACGGGAAACTGCTTTAGCGCTGTACCGCAGTTTATTTTTTACTTGCATACCACCGCCTCCTACCAATTATTGTATATGCGGCGGCAATTTATTTTATGTGGGGTTATCGGCTGTTATATTTTCTTTCTAACAAAGCACGATATATTCTCATTTCTTCGGCTACCCTGAACAACAGTCTTTCCACATCATATTTGGTAAGGGCCAGGTTAGGCGGGTCAATGATTTCTATCTTGCGAAAATCATCCCGGGCAATAAACCTCACCACGTCTTCCAGTGTTTCCGCCCGCAGTTGCAAAGTCACCGGGGCATAAGCCACTTCGTGGTTTGAGACTTCATCCACCACAGTATAAACTTCCGCACTCATATCTATATCTTCCACCTGGATACCCTGAATTGGCACATTGCGAAAAACAGCCACCTGCTGTTCCCGCAAATCCTCAGCAGCTTTGTCGCTGGGTTTTCCCCCGAATAAAAAACGTCCCGGTTTCCCGACGCCTTTAAAATCCATGCGAACCTTCACCCTGAGGGGCCGATGCAGCAAATCTTCGTTTTGTATGTTCAAAGGAAACCCTCCTCGCCAAACTTCCTCTCAATCATTCGATTCAGGCGAGGCAAAATCCTGCTAAGGATTACCAACTGATGTCCCGGGAGCCGCAAAAAGGACAGGTATCAAAGTATATTTGCGGTTGTTCATAGGCTTCCTGGGCATCGTCCAAACTTGCCCCCTGACACTCCATAGTGAGCAAGCAGCCTTCTTCATTAAAATTGCCCAGCAAACCGTACGACGGCCCGTTAGCCGTATCTGCGGCAGGAGGAAACCGCGAGCTGGCCAAACTTTCCCAATTGCCGCAAACATTACAGTAAGGCATTAAATAACCCCCCTCTGGCAAGATGTCATTACATTATTGCCCTGAGGGGGGATAATTTATGCTGTTGCAGCTTACCTTTTATTTTTTGCCTGCGGCCTCCGCGGGGCCGCCGGCCGTCCGGCAACCTGTTTAGCTTTTACTTTTGCTTCAGGCACGGTTAAGCCTGCCAGTTGCCTTAATTCTTTAACCTCCTGCCGGGTTAAAGGCCGGTACTGACCCGGCTTTAAATCTTTCAGCTGCAACGGGCCGATGCAAACCCGGCGCAGCCGGAGTACCGGGTATCCGATATGCTCGCACATGCGCCTGACCTGACGGTTGCGCCCCTCGTGAATGCTGATTTTTAGCAGCGCCCGGCCGTTTAGGATATCTACCAGCTTTACATCAGCAGGTGCTGTCAGCCCGTCCGCCAGCTGCAGTCCCCGGGCCATGGCCTGCAGCTTTTCCGGTTCCGGCACCCCGGCAACCCGTACCAGGTAAGTTTTTTTCACTTGGTGCCGGGGGTGAGTCAGGGCGTAGGCCAGTTCTCCGTCATTGGTCAACAGCAGCAAACCCTCTGAATCATAATCCAAGCGTCCCACAGGATAGACCCGTTCTTCTACATCCGGCAACAAATCCAAAACGGTTTTACGCCCCCGCTCATCGCTGAGGGTGGTAACATAGCCCCGGGGTTTGTGCAACAGAAAATATACCTTTTTTTCCGGTGGCGGCAGCAGTTTGCCATTAACTAAAATTTTATCTTTTTCGGCATTAACCTTGGTACCCAGTTGGGTGACCACCTTGCCGTTTACTGTCACCTTACCGCCGGTAATCAGCTCCTCGGCCTGACGCCGGGAAGCCACTCCCGCTCTGGCCAATACCTTTTGCAGTCTTTCTTCCATATGTGTCATGTCCCTTCTTATCTATAGTTAAATTTAGTCAGGGATAGCTTTCCCGAGCCGGTCAGAACTAAAACATCAGCTTGCAAATGAAAACAGATGCCAACAACGTGGTAAAGTCCGCTGCCAGGCCGGATGCCACTGCGTAGCGGTATTTGCGAACACCTACCGAACCGAAATACAGGGTAAGAATATAAAAGGTAGTATCGCTGCTGCCCTGCATGGTAGAAACCAGCCGCCCCACAAAGCTGTCAGGACCGTGGGTTTTTATGACTTCAGTGGCAATGCCCAGGGCGGCACCTCCTGACAGCGGCCGCATCAAAGCATGGGGCAGGATGTCCGCCGGCAGGCCGCTGACCGTTAAAACAGGCGCCAGCCAGGCAGCCAACAGTTCCATGGCCCCGGAAGCTCGGAACACACTCACTGCCACCAGCATAGCAGTTAAATAAGGAATGGTCTTAACGGCAGTGGCAAACCCGTCCTCCGCCCCCTCAACAAATGTTTCAAATACCGGTACTTTTCTTATAAAGGCTGCCAAGGGCACCAGCAGCAGAATAACCGGAACGGCCCAGCGAGAAATTTGGTTGATGACTTCATACAACGATCTCTCACCACCTGTTCCGGTACAGCTTGCGCAGAATCCTGTCCGCTAAAACAGCTACCGTCATGCCGCACAGGGTGGCAAAAATGGTGGTGCCCACTATTTCAGTAGGGTTGCTGCTGCCGTAAAAAACCCTGATGCCAATAATGGTTGTGGGTATAAGGGTAACGCACCCGGTATTGAGGGCTAAGAAAGTGCACATGGCTTCGGAAGCGGTGGACCGGCCCCGGTTTAATTTTTGCAGCTCTTGCATGGCAATCAGCCCCATGGGTGTGGCAGCATTCCCCAGCCCCAAAATGTTAGCACTGAGATTCATGACGATGGCACCCATGGCCGGGTGGTCTTTAGGTACGCTGGGAAATAAAAAACCCGTCAGGGGCCTTACCAGCCGGGCCAGCCCCCTTACCAAGCCGGCTGCCTCCGCCAGTTTCATCATGCCCAGCCAAAAGGTTATAATAGCAATCAAGCTGAGAGATGTTTTGACGGCCACCTGGGCTCCCTCCAGAGCAGCCCTGGTAACTACTTCAATGCGGCCCTGGGCAGCGGCCACCAGAACACCAAAAACCATCATCCCCAGCCATACATAGTTGACCATGTTCTCCCCCCCTTGTCCTCCTACCAGATCTTATGAGGGGCAGAAATTAATTAGAACTGTTCGTCCACCGGCAGGTAGACAGAGAAACAAGTTCCCCGGCCCGGTTGACTGTCCACTTCAATGCGTCCCCGGTGGCTGTCAACAATGGTGTAAGAAATCGACAACCCCAAGCCGGTGCCCTTATCCTTGGTCGTAAAAAAGGGCGTCCCCAGTTTATCCAGGTTTTCCGGCGGTATACCCGGTCCGTTGTCAATTACTGACAGGCATACTTCTTTTTCTGCCTGATGGTATCTGGTTACCAGCAAAATCCTCCCCTGCCGCTCCAGGGCTTGCAGGGCATTTTGACATAAATTAAGCAGCACTTGTTTAATTTGATCCTTATCAATGGTAATCAAAGGCAGGTCTTTCTGCAAATCAGTTTCTACTTTAACTCCCTGGATAAATGCCTGGGATTCAAAAATATGGACAAAACTGGTAATAAGTTCATTCAACGAACACCGCTGCATGGAAGGTGCCTTGGGTCTGGCCAGCTGGAGAAAGTTGTTAATAAAGTTATCTGCCTGATCAATCTCTTGAATCATTATTTCCATATATTCTTTAAAGGTGCTGTTTACTTTTCCAATTTTTTCACTCATCAGTTGAGCAAAACCACGCACAGAAGCAAGGGGGTTGCGTATTTCATGGGCCATGCCGGCAGCCATCTGACCCACTACGGCCAGTTTTTCCTGTTCCTTAATGCGGGCTTCCTGACGGCGCAGATCGGTAACATCGGTATAAATGCCGATGGCACCGGCTACCGCATCGTTTTCATCTCTTAACAGGCTGGTATTTACCAGCAAAAATTTATCGTGCTGGTCATTGCGGCATTTGCACTCAATGTTGGTAAAGGGCCTGGCTTCACGGATGGTTTGCAGCAGCAAAGGTTCCGGTCGGCGGCAGCGGCCCTGCCTCAGACATTCAAAACTTCTGCCCCCGATTTCACTGGCCGGCAGGTTCCAAATTTTCTCTGCCGCTTTGTTAAAAAAGGTAACAATGCCGTCTTTGTTTAATATCACCACTCCCTGGGACATGGCATTAAAAATAATATCCCGTTGTTGCATCAATTGCCTGAGGATTTTTTTTGACTCCTGCAACTGCCTGGCCATTTGAATTTGTTTAAGGGCAGCTTCTACTGCCTTGGCTGCCGCCACTGTTAAACTAAATGTATAAGGACTTTCCGAACCACAGGGCGTGCTTACCTCGATGACAGCCCGCACCCTGCCGTCATCGTCCAAAACCGGAGCCCCGACGCAGGACCACTTGTGAAAAATGGCTAAATAATGTTCCGCACCGATAACAGCTAAAGGTTTGCCCACAGCCAATACAGAACCTATCCCGTTGTTGCCTGCATATTCCTCCGCAAAACACACTCCCGGGTACATTGGCATATTGCACAAGCCGGCCGCCGATGCCTTGTCGCTGAACACCTCCATAACATAGCCTTCGTGATCCGCCACTGCAATATAGTAGTGATCACTGTGTGTGCTTACCGCCCGGATTATGGTTTGCAGATGCGGCTCCAGGAGACAGCTTATTTCATGCAAGTTTACTTTTCTGTACTGAAGTTCGGCCTCGGATAAACACTTTATGTTAATTTTAAACGGGTTAATGCCCCTGGCCAGGCAGCGCTGCCAACCCTTATATGTCTCCTCAAAGATGTCTTGTGATTCTATAGGCTCTCCTTTAATAAATTTTTGCCACCTTGCCAATAATTGGGATTGGTTGAGGTGGGGAACGGATATTAACCGATCAATCAAAATAATTACCTCCGTTCTAATGAAAAGACAATTGTTGTTTCGACATCAACTACTATATCCCTTTAAAAAAGACAAAATAAAAAGTGGGTTACCCCACTTTTTTCCAATGCCCTAGACAATCGGCTGTTTTGCTCCGGTTTCTGCGGTATTTTTACTTTTGTTAAACATGCTTTGTATTTGATTCAACATCTGCGGTGCCGTATCAATCAGCCGGTCAAACAAGGCGTGGCTGTCATCCACCGGCAGCAGGCGAATTTGCCCGTTGCCAACCACCAAAAAACCCATGGGCTGTACTGATACTCCCGCGCCACTGCCGCCGCCAAAGGGTGCCCCGGAGGATTCCCCCTGATTTTTGCTGCCGGTTCCCACGGCATATTCGCCCCCCCCGGCGGCAAAGCCGCAGGCAACCCTGGAAACAGGTATAATAACACTGCCGTCCGGTGTTTCTACAGGATCTCCCACCACCGTATTGACATCCACCATTTCTTTAATACTTTCCATGGCAGTTTTCATGAGACCTTCTATGGGATGTTCTGCCAAGAAAATTCACCCCCTGTTTGTTTGCCTTTTTCTTCAAAATTTTCAGACCCGTAACCATAATATAGCCAATCCTAATTTTAAATATGCAGTCAGCCGATGTGGCAAAGCCGGCTTTTTTAAAATCAGGCTCAACCTTAATAACCGGCTGTACCCTGCCGGGTGCAATTTTGTGATAAAACAAAGCTGTGACAAGGCCTGCAAAACTCCAGGCCAGACCGGCCAGCATGCCGGTAGCCGCCGCATCCGTCGTACCAAAGCTGATTCGCCAGTAAAATTTCTCCAGCACCAGATGTCTTAAAAAAAAATCGACATCCTCTTGAACAACCTGCAACCAGAGCAGCCACTTACGCAGTTTGTCCAACAACTGCTGCACACCGGTTATGGTGATTTGGTTTTCCCGGCTCATAATTTCTCCCGGGTCCCCTTGACCGGTTTCCAGTTCGGTTCGGCTAATCAAAGAAAAACCGGCCATTTTTTGCCGCAGCATCAACACCGGAATTTCTATCCTGTGATGAAAAACGCCCCAAAGAAAAAATTCTATACTGACGGTATCATCTTCATGCAAGCGAAAATACTGAAAGCGAACTTTAATATAAGAAAGGAAGACCAAAGCCGGTAAGGTTACAGCAGTTACTAAGCAAAAAATTATTAACAGACTTTGGTCACCTCTCTTTACTATCGGGCTTTGCTCATTTTTTGCTTAAGTGTTTGCTCACGGGGCACCGATCGATTCAGTTTCGCCGGCCGCAGCAGGCAGCAGTACCACCGGCACCGACACAGTATCTTTTTCTACTCCCTCATCGCCGGTCACAAAGGCTTCCACACTGCCGCGTTCCCGTTCGGCAGGGGAGCTAAAACCCATGGTAGCAGTAAATTTACCGCCTTGAATTGCTACCGGTTTTTCTGCCAGGGTTACGCCGGCAGCATTTTTTATTCTAATTCTCACTTGTCCTGCCACCCCGGCAGCCGTGCCGGAGACCTGCAGGGGACTTTTAACCTGTTCCCCCGGCGCCGGGCTGTCTAATCTTAAACCTTTGTCTGCGGTGTTCTTTTCTTTAGGCGCAACAGGTACGGCAGGGACCGGTAAACCGGGAGGCGCAGCTTCCCGTTCTATCTCAAACCCCAAAGCTTTAACCGGCCTGTCCATGGTAAATGATGCCACCAGAGGCTTTTCGGTATCTGCTTTTGGCCCGCTTGGTGCAGTTGACAGATATTTTAATTTGACATTTATCCAGTCAAAATCATTGGCCGGCAAGCGCCGTTCAATCTCTGCAATTTTTATCGCTCTGCCTGCCGGCAGGTTTTGTTGGCTGACAAGCACATAATTCCTGCCGTTAACCGATGTCCAGACGGCAAAATGCTTATCCCGCAAGGTATTTGCCAGAGCCTTTACAATTTCGGGAGCCTTGTCGTAATCCATAGTTTCAAAAGTAATCCGGGAAACATCAGGTACCACAATGGTTTTGGGTTGTGGGGCCGGCGCGGGTTTTTTGGCCGGGGCACAGCCCAGGGGCAGTGCAATCAGCAAGCTCAGGCAAAACAACCATAAAAATTTACGCATGGCAATTCCTCCTTGTTTTAAGAACAAGTACAAATTTAACATTATTTTTAGCAATTTCTGGAGAAATATGCGCATTGCTTATAAAAACAAAGGTGTAGCAAGATTATTCTTGCTACACCTTAGATTTCACATTGCTCTGCGTTTTCTACCAAAAAATCCTCTAAAGGAGGAAGGTCGGCTAACGATTTTAAACCAAAGTACTTTAAAAAATCCACCGTGGTACCGTAAAGAACCGGCCGGCCGGGTCCTTCGCGCCGGCCTTTTTCCTCGATTAAGTTGCGTTCCAGCAGGGTGCTGATGGGTGAATCCACCTTGACACCCCGAATCAATTCGATCTCTGTTTTGGTGATCGGCTGCCGATAGGCAATAATCGCCAGCGTTTCCACTGCCGCTCGGGACAAACCGGTGCCGCTTTTTCTGTAAAGCCTTTCAATATAAGAGGCATATTCCGGTCGGGTACACATTTGCCAGGTATCTGCCGCCTCAATTATCTTCAGCCCGCCGGGCCTGGTGTCATAATCCCGGGCCAGTTCCCGCAACAGTTCCAGGGCATCCGTCGCATCTAATTCCGCTATGCGAGCCAAGGTTTGCACCGAAAGGGGCTCACCGGCTACAAACAGTAAGGCCTCCAGAGCTGCTTTGGTCTGCTCTTTAAACAATACAGCCAAAACTATCCCTCCCCAGTTATCGCCTGAGTTCGTCGCAGGATGGTTATTTCCCCAAAGGTGTCACACTGGCGGGCCTCAATCTGGCCTGTTTTTAACAGCTCCAAGACGGCTAAAAAGGTTACCACAATATCTGACAGAGTTGTTTTTTCGGCAAACAGGTGGGAAAACAACAACCCCTGGGGATATAAAAGAAGCCTGGCCATTAACTGGCGCATCTTTTCGGGTACCTGGATTTCCTCTCGGGTTATTGCTTCGGGCAATGTAAAACCGGCAGCCGCCCGCCGGAGCACCTGCTGCAGGGAGTGCAGCAGCATCTCCAGGGTGACACCCCCCAGCGGGTCGCGGGGTTTTATTAAGTGCTGATACAACTCGGCGGAATTATTTCTGGTATATGTTTTGCCGGTTTTGCTTTCTCTTTCCTTTAGGTAAGCAGCCACTTCCTTAAACTTGCGGTACTCTAAAAGGCGCTGCACTAATTCTTCCCGTGGATCAGGTTCTGCCGGCTGCAGTTCCTGATCTCCGGGCGAGCGGGGCAACAGCATCCTCGCCTTAATGGACACCAGGGTGGCAGCCATAACCAAAAATTCGCTGGCTACATCTATATCCAAGGCCTGCATCTGCTGTAAATATGAAAGGTATTGGGAAGTGATTTGGGCAATCGGAATATCATAAATGTTTATTTGCTCTTTATCTATCAAGTGCAGCAGTAAGTCCAAGGGTCCTTCAAAGGTGGCCAGTTTCACCTGGTAAGACAATTAACCATCCCCCGCCTTAATTTAACTCTGTGGTCTTGTTTGCACTGCGGTTAACGGCGGAGCCTATATCTAGCTACCGAAGACGGCCTCTCTGACTTCTTGCATGGTCCGGCCGGCTACCTGCCGGGCCTTGGCCTCCCCTGCCCTTAATACTTCTTCAATATAGCTGGGCTTACTCAAAATCTCCTGCCGGCGTGCGCGCACCGCCACAGCTTGTTTTTCCAAAGAACCGGCCAGCTGTTTCTTGCAAGCCACGCAACCGGTACGACCGCCCCGGCAGGCTTCTTCAATACTTTCTAAAAGTTCACGGTTATAAATACGATGGAATTTATGAACCACACATACCTCAGGATTGCCCGGGTCGGTTTTGCGAATGCGAGCCGGGTCGGTAACCATCAGGTTGACATTCTTTTGAATTTCCTCCGGATCTGCCCCGATGGAAATGTAGTTGTGGTAGCTTTTGCTCATTTTAGCCCCGTCGATGCCGGGCAAAACAGCAACTTCTTTCTTTACAATACCCTGGGGTTCCGGGAAGACCGGCTTAAACAAGTGATTAAACCGCCGGGCCACTTCCCGGGTTAATTCAATGTGAGGCAGCTGGTCTTCGCCCACCGGTACGGCATTGGCCTTGTAAAGGAGAATGTCAGCCGCCATCAGCAAGGGATAACCGAGAAAGCCATAGGTGTTTATATCTTTGCCCATTTCTCCCAGCTTTTGTATTTGGTCCTTATAAGTGGGCACCCGTTCCAACCAAGATAAGGGAGTTACCATAGAAAGCATTAAATGCAACTCGGCATGCTGTAAAACATTGGACTGGCGAAAAATAGCACTCTTTTCGGGATCCAGGCCGGAAGCCAGCCAGTCAGCCACCATCTCCAATGTGTTCCGGTTAATATCTCGGGCTTCTTCCCAGCCGGTAGTCAGGGCATGCAGGTCAGCCACCATAAAAAAGCAGTTATATTGATCCTGTAAATCAACCCAGTTGTCAAGCACACTCTGGTGACCCAGATGTAATCGACCGGTAGGTCTCATGCCGCTTAAAATTGTTCCTTTGTTGGTCATAGCAAGATTCTCCTTTATCTTAATCTTAAAGTGGCAACCCCGCCACAAGATTTGCCAGCACAACCAAAAATTTAATTACCGGTTTGGCAAAAAATATTAATATAGGTGTTAAAAAACCAAAAAATATTAAAAGAAACAAAATGGCAAAACCATATCTTTCTAATTCGTACAACCAGGCCTGGCGTCCCGGCAAAAGCCCGGCTAAAATTTTAGAACCGTCCAAGGGTGGCAGGGGCAACAAGTTGAAAACTGCCAGCCAGACATTTAATACCATAAAATTTTCAAAAATATAAGCCGGCACAGGTGATTGATAAAAGATCCCCAGCAGCATCGCTCCTATAACTGCCAGCAGAAAATTAGCACCCGGCCCCGCCAGAGAAACCAGCATCATGCCCTTTTTGCGGTTGGCAAAATGAAACGGGTTGACCGGAACCGGTTTGGCCCAGCCGATGGGGCCGAAGAAAATTAAGATGGTTCCCAGCGGGTCCAGGTGTTTAAAGGGATTTAAGGTAAGCCTGCCTTCATACTTGGCGGTGGGATCCCCCAGTTTATAAGCAACCAGCCCGTGGGCATATTCATGCAGGGGTAAAGCAAAAAAGATTAATAATAATTTATAGATTACTTCTTCTATGGATGGTACACCAAACATTTGTTAAGCCCCCTTTACCTTTGGGCCTGTTTGCTTTGCTGCGGGCGGTTGTGCCTGGCCTTGGCTTGCTTGGGCTGCATTTTGGGTGCCTGATGATGTTCTAAGAAAGATTGGACATAGGCCAGCTCTTCTTCCCGGGTGTGCACTAAGCCGTCCAATCTGGCCCGCCATACGGCATCCAGGGCTTTGCGGTACATGGGACCCGGTTGATAACCCATCTCCTTAATATCTTTCCCGTTTACAGTGGGTTTATTTTTATGCACGGATTCCATTACCATGCGGAAACGGCGAATGGCAGTTTTATCCTCCAACAAAGTCAAAAATAAAGGATAAGCCTCCCGGGGCAGGGTCTGGACAATTTTGGTCAATTCCGACAGGGGGACTTCTTCCGCCACTGCTAACCTTTTTAAGGCAACCCGGCCATAGGCAATGGTATCCAATACCTTATCGGTCTGCCGGCGTCCCAGGTTATAGCGCTGGCAAATTTGGTAAGCCGTTTCCTGGGTGGTTAGGTGTAAGATGCCCAGGAAATACGGCAGCCATTTTTCCGCCGGTTCGGTCCAGCCCCAGTTGCGCAGAATCATCAGGGCCTGCGGAATCTCACTGATAACATACTGCACTTCCCAGAAAGTAATTTCCGGAAACAGGTAATCCCATACCCCCAGCTCCCACATGCGGTCCAACATATGCTCCGGGTCCGCTTCTTCCAGGATGCTCTTAAGTTCCCCCCACATGCGCTCTGTACTGAGACGGGCCAGGATTTTTTCCCGCACAGCCTCTTTAATTAACCGGAGGGTCTGGGGTTCAATGGCCATGTCATATCTTTGTTCAAACCGGATTGCCCTCAGTATGCGGGTGGGGTCCTCGATAAAACTCAAGTTGTGCAGCACCCGGACAGCACCGATTTGCAAATCTTCTCTGCCGTTAAAGTAATCGACCAATTCACCGAACCGGTCAGGATTTAAAGCCACCGCCATGGCATTAATGGTAAAATCCCGGCGGTATAAGTCGTGTTTAAGGGATGACTGTTCTACCTGGGGCAGGGCAGCCGGGTATTCGTAATACTCCACCCGGGCAGTTACCACGTCTACCCAGTAACCGTCAGGAAAAATTATTTCCGCTGTACCAAATTTCTCATGGCACCGTACCCGCCCACCGATTTCCCGGGCCAGTTGATCGGCCAGCTCAATGCCGTTGCCTTCGACCACCAAATCCACATCCAGGTTTTCTACCTTAAGCAACACATCTCTAACCAGGCCGCCCACGGCATATACTTGGTAACCCATCCTTTCGGCCACTTCCCCGGCTTTAATCAGGATGCTCATTATCCGGCCGGGCAAGACACGCTGTAAATCCGGCTTAATATTGGCAGTTTTGGTGGCCGCCTTCTGAGTGTAGGTGGTACTATAACGCCCCTTATATCCTTCATGCAGGGTGCGCAGCACATCGGTGCGGGAAACGATGCCGATCACCCGATCCCCCTCCACCACCGGCAACCTGCCTATATCCTTTTCAATCATTAAATCCTGTACATCATGGATATTCATATCTTTATGCACTGTTATGACATGGGCGGTCATATAACCTTTAACCGGCGCGTGGCCCAGCCCGTGATGAGTTGCTTTTTCCACATCCCGCCGCGAGATAACCCCTACCAACTTACCGTCCTTAATCACCGGTAAACCGGTATGGCCATAACGCAGCATTATTTTGCCGGCTTCCTCTATGGTTGTCTCAGGGAAAACCATTTTAACAGGGCTTGACATAATATCTTTAACTGTCAGGGGCGGCTGGATCATGTTGCGAATCAGTTCCAACAGCCGCTCCGCCACTTCATCCACCGACTGCCCTTTGATGGTGGCCGAAGCAGCTGCCGGGTGCCCTCCGCCGCCAAACTGTTCCATAACCTCCTTGCAGTTTACCTCTTTTAAAGCACAACGCCCCACCAAGTGAACCCGGTCCTCCATCTCAACCACTGCAAAAACGGCGTCAGTCCGCTCAATTTCGGACAATTTATGGGTCAGCAAGGCCAGCCCCCCCACAAATTCATCCACATTGCCGCGGGCAATTAATACTTTGGTGCCGTTAATTTGATGGTGTTCCGCACTGACCAGCAGTTTTTTCAGCAGTGCCTTTTGATCCTGGGTCAGCGGGCGGCCTAAAAAGTCTGCCACTACCGCCAGGTTAGCTCCCTGTTCCAACAAAAAAGCCGCCGCCCGGATATCCCTGGGAGTTGTATTGGTAAAAACCAAACAACCGGTATCTTCATAAATCCCCAGCATCATGATGGTAGCTTCCAGGGGAGTAATTTCCAGCCCCTTGGCTCTAATCCGTTCAATCAGAAGGGTAGTAGCCGCTCCTACCGGCTCTACCACTTCAACTTTGCCTTCAACATCTCCCGCCGCCCGGGGATGATGGTCGTAAATGTGCACCTCCACCTGGGGCCGGTTAAACAGTTCTTTTAACTTGGATACCCGCCCCGGACTTTTGGTATCCACCATAATCAGACGCTTAACATGTTCAATGTTAATATCTTTAATGTTGCGCACATTTTTGAGGGTGTCTTTGTGCAGAGCAAGAAATTCTTCAACATTACGGGATAATTTGCCGGGAAAAATCAGTTCCGCGCCGGGATAAAGTTTCTGGGCTGCCACCATGGAGGCCAGACCGTCCAGATCTGTGTTGACGTGCGTGGTGATAATCTCCAACCAGTACACCCCCTGAGAAAAATGTTACTTTATGTAAATACATACAATTATAACATATAATAATTGCCCCGGAAAAGAAGCCTTGCTCAAAAAGGCACAAACCCGGTCGGTTTCCGGGGGGCACAAGCAGGCTTGGCGGCAACTTGAAACGTTTCCGTGAAATCCAGGGTATAAGTAAAACACCCTGGCCATGCTATATACTTTGACCAGGGTAATTGGTTAAATATTTACAGGTGCGCTATAATCAGCGAGAAGATGCCAGTTTAACCAGGTTGCTGCGCAGGCGGTCAGGCATCACGTCATTGCGAATCAAATCACAGTAGTCCTCCCGCCGTACAATTAAATCTGCCCTGCCGTTATTTACCAGGATCATGGCCGGACGGGGCAGCCTGTTATAATTCATAGACATAGAGTAATTATAAGCCCCGGTGCCAAGTACCGCCAGTATATCACCCGGTTGCAGGGACGGTAAGGCAATGTCCCGGATTAACATGTCGCCCGATTCACAACATTTGCCGGCAATAGATACCTTTTCCACCGGCTGTTCATGCATCCGGTTGGCCACACAAGCTTCATACTTGGACTGGTAAAGGGCCGGTCGGGGGTTATCCCCCATACCGCCGTCCACTGCCACATATTTTCTGATGCCGGGAATATCTTTAATGGCACCTACAGTATAAAGGGTAATACCGGCCGGACCGGCAATCGACCTGCCTGGCTCAACAATAACCTTAGGTACAGGCAAATCCAAAGCGGCCGCTGTATTTTTCACAGCTGTCATCAGTACATCTGCATATTCTTTCACCGGGCGGGGCCGGTCGCCCTGGTAATAGTAAATACCCAGGCCGCCGCCCATATTTAATTCTTCTGCAACAAAACCGGTCTCCCGGTAAACGTTATGCACAAAGCCCATCATAACCTCTGCAGCATGGGCATAGGATTGCAGTTCAAAGATTTGGGAGCCGATATGGCAGTGAAAACCTGTCAACTGTACATGAGGCAACTGCAGCGCTCTTTTGACGCCTGCCATAGCCATACCGTTTTCAATGACCAAGCCAAACTTAGAATCAATCTGTCCGGTTTTGATGTACTCGTGAGTGTGAGCTTCAACGCCGGGACTGAGACGCAGCAAAATGTTTACTTTTACCCCCATCTCACCGGCAAGATTATTTAAGGTTTCCAGCTCATACCGGTTATCTACCACGATGCGACCCACTTTATATTCCAAAGCCATCCGCAATTCTTCCGGCGACTTGTTGTTGCCGTGAAAATATACGCGCTCCATGGGAAAGCGGGCTTTGGCTGCCGTATATAATTCGCCGCCGGATACCACATCCAGCCCCAGTCCTTCCTGTTCAACCATAGAGCAAACAGCTAAATTAGACAAGGTTTTGCTGGCATAAATCACTGTGGCCCCGTAGGACTCGGTAAAAGCCTGGTAATAAGCACGACAGTTTTGCCTGAACAGGGTTTCATCAATTACATATAGGGGAGTGCCAAATTCCCTGGCCAGTTCTACCGTGTCGCAACCGCCGATTTCTAAATGGTTCTTCTGGTTAACTTGCATTGTTCCCTGTAGTTTCATGCATTTCTCCTCCCAAACTATATTACGCCGCCCATAGTTAAAATTGTCACTGCCCGGCAATACCACTTAGTGGAAATAACCTGATAATATTGAACGGCCTCAAGGGTTACTTGGGCCGCCAAAGATAAAAAGCGTGTGAGTTAAGGACTTTCAGTATTGCGTAAATTATAGCACAGGCCAAAAAACAGGGTCAAGCTGCCCGGCTTTATAATGCTGTATACTTGCAGTGGAATTTAATCTCCCCGGCAAAGATTGCTCATTATTAATTTATCCCACAGGGATGAACATAGTTAATTTCAGGCGGATACAAAAAACCTGCCCTAACAGGCAGGTTACAGAATGTCGACAAACATATCGGTGTCTTATGATCCCCTTTGGCTCCGGTCTACACACCGACAGCACTATGATTCGCTACGGTCGCCCTTGGGGTCGCCTCAAACGGGCCATCCTGGCCCGGTTCGGCTGGCGCCCACGTCCTGTGGGCGCCACCCCAATGGCTCCTTTCGCTCATCAAGTGCTGTTACCGGTGCTTCGACAAGTCGCCGACAGGGGATCATAAAACCACTTCACTTTGTTTTACACCTTTGTCTACAGTCTGAAACCTGCCCTAACAGGCAGGTTAATTTACCGTGTCTTATCGGATTCTGCAATGTTTTGCTGATTTTTTCTATGATTACGCTTTTTAGTCGCCTTGGTTCCCGGGGCAATTTCACCGGGCTTACCGTACTTAGCCCAAATTTCTTCCAGCTCTTCGGGAGTCAACACATAATCGTAAACCCTGTTTTCGGCCATGATGCAAACCCCTCCCACATAAATCTACTAACCAATCAGACAACTCATTATATACAACAAACAGTCCTGCTTCAAGCGGTAATTATTGGATGCCTTGACCTATTTGCGGTGCCGTAGATTGTCTGTTTGTCTTATGGAGGGGGCTTAAACCGCAGCTGCCGCTGTTTAAATAAAGTATCCACCGTTTAGCCTGGTGAACCCTTTTTTCCAGGTCCTGCACCATGGGCAGCAATTGCTGATTGGTATAAACTCCCTGTGGTTGATACCGAAAAACATCCCGCAGTATTTTTTCGATTTGCTCCGGGCTGTAACCTAATGCCTGCATAGACAGCATTGCCCGCTCGATGCGCCATAACAGTTCCCTGCGGTCCGCTACCATTGCCATGACCTACCCTTCTCTGTTGAAGGCAAACAGAACTATATCAATGATTATATTATATATTATTTTCGCTTATATTTAAATACATTTGTTATGTAAAATAAATTGCATTTTAAAAGGTTACTTTATTCCTTTCATGGACAGAGAAACCCTTCCCCTGGCAGCATCCACAGCAAGTACCCTTACCTTTACCACATCACCCACTGCCACAACATCCAGCGGATGGCGAAACCGGCGGTCGGTAAGTTCAGAACGGTGTACCAAGCCATCTTCCTTTAAACCAATATCCACAAAAACACCGAAGTCGACCACATTACGCACCGTACCCTGTAGTTCCATGCCGGGTGACAGGTCTTCAATCTTTAAAATATCACTGCGAAACAGGGGGGCCGGCAAATCTTCCCGGGGATCTCTGCCCGGCCGCAGCAAACCATCGATAATATCCCGCAGGGTGGGTATGCCGGTAGCTAACCGGCTTGCCAGGTCTGCCGGCTCCACCTGCTGCAGGCGGTTTTTCATCAGGGGGCTGCCCAGATCAGATAAATCACAACCTATTTCTTGCAGCAGCTTCTTGACAACAGGGTAAGACTCCGGATGGATACCGGTTCTGTCAAGGGGGTTGGACCCGTCCAATATACGCAAAAAGCCAACGCTTTGCTCAAAGGCTTTGGGTCCCAAGCGAGGCACTTTTTTTAATTGGGTTCGCTCTGTAAATTTACCGTTTTCTTCTCTAAATTTGACAATGTGCTGCGCCACGGCACTGTTAATCCCAGAAACATACGATAAGAGAGAAGCCGAGGCTGTATTCAAATCAACCCCCACCAGGTTGACCACCGATTCAACTACCCCTTCGAGGCTTTCTTCCAACCTGCGGGCAGCTACGTCATGCTGGTATTGACCTACACCAACCGACCTGGGTTCAATTTTAACCAGTTCCGCCAGGGGATCCTGCAGCCGCCGGGCAATAGAAACCGCACTGCGCTGGGCCACATCCAACCCGGGGAATTCCCGGGCCGCCAGTTCGGAAGCTGAGTAGACGCTGGCGCCTGCCTCATTGACAACAATATAGCGCACCTGTGACCAGCCCTGCCGCCTGATAAGTTCTGCTACAAATTGTTCTGTTTCCCGGGAAGCAGTACCGTTGCCGATGGCAATAACATTAATGCCGTATTGCTGCACCAGACGGCTGACGGTCTCGCCGGCCTCCGCCACCTTGCTTTGGGGCGGCGTGGGATAAATAACACCTACATCCAAAAGTTTACCGGTGGCATCTACCACTGCCCACTTGCAACCGGTTCGGTAGGCAGGGTCTATACCCAAAACCGTTTTATCTTTTACCGGCGGCTGCAGCAGCAACTGCCGCAAGTTTTTGGCAAATACTTTAATGGCCTGTTCCTCAGCAGCTTCCGTCAGCCGGTTGCGGATATCCCGCTCAACAGCCGGCGCCAGCAACCTCCGGTAACCGTCCTGCACAGCTTCCCGCAACAGGCGGGCAGCACCGCCATGAGCAGGCACCCATTGGCGGCATATTTTATCTATTACCGGTTCTTCTGCAATTTCTATTTTTACTTTCAGAATATCTTCTTTCTCGCCCCGGTTAATGGCCAGTACCCGGTGGGGCGGTACCTGTTTTACCGGCTCCCGGTGCCGGTAGTACATTTGGTAAACCCCCCGCCGGTCTGCCTCCTGGTTTTTTACCTGACAAACCAGTTCCCCCCGCTGAAACGTAAAGTCACGCACCCAGCCGCGGACAGCCGGGTCATCGGTGACAGTTTCAGCAATAATATCCATGGCTCCCTGCAGTGCTTCTTGGGGCGTAATAACTTTGGCTTCCGGGTTAACAAAAGCCGCCGCTTGTTGTAACGGGTCGGCAGCGGCGGGAGCTTGCAGCAGCCAGTGTGCCAGCGGTTCCAACCCCCGCTCGCGGGCTACCCCGGCCCGGGTTTTTCTTTTGGGCCGGTAAGGCTGATACAGGTCTTCTACCGCCGTAACCGTAGCTGCTGTTAAAATTTTATCCTTCAGTTCATCTGTCAGCTTGCCTTGCTCGGCAATGGCGTTAATTACTTCCTCCTTACGCTTGTATAAATTGCGCAGGGAGGTTAACCTTTCGGCAATTTGCCGGATTTGCACCTCATCCAGTTCACCGGTCATTTCCTTCCGGTAGCGGGCAATAAAAGGGACGGTGTTGCCATCGTCCAGCAGCTTGGCAGTTTGCTCCACCTGTTTTTCTTTAACAGCCAGTTCACCGGCTATTTGCCGGTAAATGTTGGTTTCCCCTAACATGTAACCATTCTCCTAACTATGGTTTTATGCAACTTATGCCAAGACTTTTTCGACGTCAAACAGCAGCTTTCCTCCCTTGCGTAAGATATGTGAAAATGCCCGTTAAACGGGCATCCAGACTGGAGACAAAGGTTGTAAAACAAGGGAAGGTGGTTTTATGATCCCCTGTCGGCGACTTGTCGAAGCACCGGTAACAGCACTTGATGAGCGAAAGGAGCCCTTGGGGGGGCGCCCACAGGACGTGGGCGCCAGCCGAACCGGGCCAGGATGGCCCGTTTGAGGCGACCCCAAGGGCGACCGTAGCGAATCATAGTGCTGTCGGTGCGTAGACCGGAGCCAAAGGGGATCATAAACCACCGATAACGTTTGTCGACGCTCTGGGATGCCCGTTAATCGGGCATCTAACTCCGGTTTTGCATAAACTGCAATATAATTGGCTTCAGTGGCCATTGAAGCCTCCGTAAAATCAGCTGCAGTGACCGGCGGCTGCACCGGCAGCCAAGGCATTGGACCATTTGCCGCAGCGATCGCCCCAGCGGGCAATAACCTGACCGGCTTCAGCCATTTCAATTACTTCACATAAATTAGGACAGCCGCTGCATTCAAAGCTGCCTGCTCTATACTCCAGGTCAGCCACCCCAAAACCTTTAAACCGGGTTGGCCCCCCCCTGGCTACGGCATCCCTGGCTAAAAGGGCCGCTCCTACCGCTCCCATAACATTAAAGTACTTGGGAACATGCACCTCCATACCGATAGCCCTTTCAAAAGCTCGCCGCATGCCGGCATTGGCCGCAACACCGCCTTGGAACACCACCGGCCCGAGAATTTCTTTGCCTTTGCCTACATTATTAAGGTAATTGCGCACCAATGCTTCACATAACCCAGCTAAAATATCCTCCAGGTTAAAACCCATTTGTTGTTTATGAATCATGTCAGATTCAGCAAAAACCGCACAACGCCCGGCAATGCGCACCGGGGTTTTGCCCCGCAAAGCAAGATCGCCAAATTCTTCAATGGCAATATTCAGCCGGCTGGCCTGTTGATCCAAGAAACTTCCGGTGCCTGCCGCACAAACGGTATTCATGGCAAAATCCGTAACTACGCCGTTGCGCAGGATAATAATTTTACTGTCCTGTCCACCGATTTCCAACACGGTCTGAACACCCGGCACCAGGTGGGATGCGGCCACCGCGTGGGCAGTTATTTCATTTTTTACGGCATCCGCCCCCACCACGATGCCCGTTAGCTGCCGACCACTGCCGGTAGTGCCGACTCCCCGGATGACGGTGTGGGGTGGCAGTTTGTCACTGATTTGTTTTAAGCCTCGCTGTACCGCCGCCACCGGTTGACCGTTAGTGCGCAGGTACATACTTTGTAAAACGTTGGTGTTTTCGTCCATTAAAACTATATTAGTGCTTACAGAGCCTACATCAATACCCAGATAACACTTCAGCGGCAAGCCAATACCCCCCATTGTTCTTTCCTTTTATGAAGTAAATCAATAAACGCCTCCAGCCTGGTTATCATGCCTGCTTCGCCGGAATGTTCGTCCATAATCAGAGTCATTACCGGCAAACCGGTTGCACCGCTCACCTTGGGCAGAATGCTCTGGGCCACAATTTCCGGCATACAAGTAAAGGGCAGGACTTGAATAACCCCGTCAAAACCCTGCCGGGCATACCAGACAGCCGCACCTACGGTTTCCTCCCCGTGTCCCCCGACAAAATGGCATAAATAGGGCGGGGCTGCTTGCTTGAATCTTTCGCTGCTGGGTACATTTTTTACTAATCCCATGAACAAGTGATCATTGATCCACTGGCTGAGCATCATGGAACGTTCCACTTCAACCCCCAGGTAACCCAGATGCCTTTCTATATTTACATTAGAAAACGGTTCCAACAGGGTATATATTTCGCCCACCAGGGCCACTTTAAGAGCCGGCCGGCACATATCTGCCGGTACTTGCTCCATAATGGCCCGAGCCCGGTTAAGAGCCGGGGGGATTTCTGCCGGCTGCTTTGCCCGGTCAATTTCTGCCACTGCCTGCTGCAGCGCCCGGTCGGTCGCCCCACGAACAAGTTCCCGGGGACGCAGGCGAAAAGACATTTGTTCTATCTCATCCACCGCCCTGGCTTTTAAATAACCAAAGCGGATGGCATTAATTACTTTAAGCCAGGGCCGGTTGCCGGTAATTTTACGGATGCGCCCCAGCAGTTCGCCGATATGTTTTTCCGGCGGTTCTAAAACCACCAGATTGTAATGAATATCTAAGTCTTTTAATATTTCATTCTCCACATAGGCATAATACCCAAAGCGGCAGGGACCGCAACCGCCGGCCATCATAATGGTGTCTGCCCCCAGTTCCCTGGCCTCAATAAAGTTGCCGATATTTAATTTTAAGGGCAGGCAGGCAAACTCAGGGGCATGTTTTACTCCTAAGTCCAAGGTCCGCTTGCTGCAAGGCGGCGGCACCACCACCTGGATATCCAGGTATTCCAGCATTCCTTTTAAGGATACATACATATATCCCATATGCGGAAAGGTTACCTTCACAGGGCTGTCCTCCTCCGGCGAACCATGTCTAAAAAGGCCTCCAAGCGGGTGATAATACCGGCTTCCCCGGTATGTTCGTCCAGGTTGATGTTCATAAAGGGCATTTTTCCTTCCCTGCGAATAAAGCGTTCTATCAGCTCGCCGGTCATCGAGTCCGGCCCGCAGGCAAAGGCAGCCACATGAATTATGCCGTCCACCGTACCTTGGTCGTGGTAAGCCATTGCTCCGCCGGTCATGCGCCGGGACAGGGTCCAGAACAGTTTTTTGGGCAGCCTGGCCACCCCCTGATTAACCGTATGTTCGGTCAGATTATCTGCCGTTAAGACCCGGGCACCCGACTTTCTTAAGCGATTGATCAGATTCATACTGATAAAAGCATCATAAATATTATAGGGGTGACCGATAACGGCCACTGTCAGGTCACCGTTTGCCTGGTGCGGTTGAGGTTTTTTACCGGCCATGACTGACATGGCTTCTTCCGGCAGCAACCCTTGTTCCAGCAGCCGGCAGTATTTTTGGTGAACCGGCTTGGCTCTTTGATAAGCCAGCCAGGACTGCAGGGGCCCTTTACCCAGGAGCTCCCCCACCTGCCGGATAAATTTATGAATATCCCCCGGCTTGCGGTGCTGATTGATCACATTATCTATCACCGGGGGCAGGCCGCTGATATTTTGCTTAACCATGTCCGGAAACCCTAAAAACTTGGGACAGATATATTCCCGCCGGGCCACACTGACCATGCGGGGCAGAAATATATAATCCACTCCCTTGTGCAGCAAATTCTGTACATGGCCAAAGGCCAACTTAACCGGCAGGCAGGCTTCATCTACGCAATGCTGCACTCCCCGGGTTAAGATATCTTTAGTGGTGCGGTCGGAAACTACCACCTCAGCCCCTAAACCTTCTAAAAAACTTTTCCATAAAGGGAAATAATAATAATAAAGTAAAGCCCTGGGAATCCCCACTCGAACAGGCATATTCCCCCTCCTTTATAAAAAACAAATGCATTGTTAGTATTGGCAAATTTGTTACTGGTTATGCTCTAACCAGGAAAAACTTGGTATAATATTTTTGCAATAAAACTTTATTCTCAGGAGGGGAGCCCATGAGTTGCCATACTTGCAGTTCCGGCGGGCCGGCCGGCATTTCAGTGGGAAGCGAGGAAACCGTTACTGAATTAACCAGGGTGGTTGGCATAGAAGAAGCCAACCGGTTGCTGGCAGAAGGCTATTTCTTTGTCAGCATGTATTTTAACCAGGCCGAACAGCAAGAAGTATATATTTTAGCTCGCTTAAAAGCCGGGCAAAAGCAAAAAAATCCCATCGGGTTTTGCAGACTGTAGACAAAGGTTGTAAAACAAGGGGAGTGTTTTATGATCCCCTGTCGGCAACTTGTCGAAGCACCGGTAACAGTACTTGATGAGCGAAAGGAGCCATTGGGGGGCGCCCGCATAATGTGGGCGCCGGCCGGACCGGTCCAAAAGGGGGCGTTTGAGGCAATCCCAAGGGCCGGTGCGAATCATAGTGCCGTCGGTTCCCGGAGTGACAATAAGATTTTTCTAAGTTAGTTGACAAATATAATTTCCCCAGATATGATAATAATTATCATTATCATATCTGGGGAGTGGCAGTTTTTATGGACAAAATATCCGGTTTGCTGCAAAAGGACATTTCTCGCCGTAAGTTTCTGGAAATTATGGGTAAAATCGGCCTCACGAGCCTGACCATGGGCGTTATTAATTACCAACCCCGTTTCGCATGGGGATCATTCAAAGTAGTACCGGTGGCCGCTGATAACCCTTCTATTGTCTGGCACGAAAGTAAATGCAAAAGGTGCGGCAAATGTGTGGGGGCCTGCACAGGCCAAACCGTTTTAGGCTATTACAACAGCAGCGGCGGCAAAATTATCTGTACCAATTGCGGCCAATGTGTTTTGCGTTGCACCAACAGCGCTCTCACCGAACGGGATGATACCGCCAAGGTATGGCAGGCCTTAAATAACCATGACCTGCATGTGGTAGTACAAACCTCTCCGGCCAGCCGGGTTTCGCTGGGAGAAGAATTCGGTCTTAAAGCCGGCACGGTGGTGGAAGGAAAGCAGGTAACTGCCCTTAAACAATTAGGCTTTGCTGCTGTATTCGACACCGGTTTTGCCGCGGACTTAACTGTCATGGAAGAAGCCACCGAATTGGTGCAGCGTCTTACGGGCAAGTTGAATAAACCTCTACCGCAATTTACCTCCTGCAGTCCCGGTTGGGTTAAATTTTGTGAGCATTTTTACCCCGACCTGCTGCCCCACATGTCTACCTGCAAATCTCCCCAACAAATGTTGGGTGCTGTTATAAAATCATACTACGCACAGAAAAAAGGCATTGACCCGGCTAAAATTTTCACCGTTTCTGTCATGCCCTGCACAGCCAAAAAGTTTGAGTGCCAGCGCCCTGAAATGAATGATGCCGGTCTGCTGGCAGGCAAGCCGGGCATTAAGGATATGGATGCTGCTCTGACCACCAGGGAACTGGCCCGCATGATTAAGCAAAAAAATATTAATTTTACCAAGCTGGGCGACTCACTGTACGATTCCATTTTCGGCGAAAAGAGCGGCGCCGGCCTAATCTTTGGTTCCAGCGGCGGCGTGACGGAGGCAGCCGTACGCACCGCCTTCTACCTGTTGACCAATACCCGGCCGCCGGATCAATTGCTTAACTTTACTGAGGTCAGAGGACTAACCGGCATTAAGGAAGCAGTTGTTAACATACCCGGTTTTGGCAACCTCAAAGTTGCCGTCTGCCAGGGATTGGGAAATGCCCGAAAAGTTTTGGAACTAATCCGTTCCGGCCAGGGTTCCTGGCATTTTGTCGAATTTATGGCTTGCCCCGGCGGTTGTGTGGGTGGCGGCGGTCAGCCCAAAACCACCGATAATGCCCGTACCGCCCGCGCCACCGGTTTATATAACCTGGATGCCGCCTCAAGCAAGCGGTTAAGTTACGAGAACCAGGAAGTCCAAAAGATTTATCAGGAGTTTTTCGGTTTTCCCATGAGTGACAAAGCACACCAATTACTGCACACCGATTATATTGCGCGGGGGTTGTAAATAAGCTAGTTTGGATTAAACCGAAAATGTCAACAAAGTTGTACAAACAAGTTTACGGTGGTTTTATGATTCCCTGCCGGCGGTGCGAAAACCGGAACGGTGATAAACCGCCGGCAAGGCTTGTCCACAATCCGGAGGAGCAGTCTCAAAAGGGTAATAAACATAAAAGCATTCCGCTTCACGATCAAAAGTGAGGCGGAATGTTTGTTTTTCATGTTATTTTGACATGTAAGCAGGGCTGCAAAACAGGAAATGACTGTTGAGACAGACCCTTTTAAATTAAACTGAATAATTTGTTTCATGCAGATGACTACTATGTTTCATATTTCATTTGTGTTAAGTTTCTGTAATATATTTGTCGTATGTGTGACAGTGACGCCTGCCAAAGATTAGTAAAATGTCATATAATGTCGTTTTTGCGACAAGTTGTCAGCGAGGAGGTTTACTGATCATGAAGGTGGGCACCGGTTTTAAGCAAGGAAGCCTTAGCCTAAAACTATTCATTTCTTTCCTGGTTATTACCTTGGTCCCTTTAATTTGTTATTCTTTTTATAGTATTAAAAAATCAGAACAGGTGCTGAAGCAGCAATACGAGATACAAACGCAACAGTTATTAAGCACTAATTTAAATGAAATTTTAGCGGCTGAACAAAGAATTATCATTGAGATGGCCCAAAACCCTATCATAAAATCAATGGATTACACACAGGCTGAGCCTTTTTTTCAAAGGTTTCTTAAGGATAATCCCCAGTATTCTCACCTTTTGATTTGTAATTCCCAGGGGATTGAAATTGCCCATTCCGAAGGTTCGGATCACCATGGTAAAAGCATTGCCGAAAAGGAATATTTCAAAGTTCCCTGGGAAACCGGTAAACCTGTTATCTCGGATGCCACCTTTTCTAAAAGTACCGGCAGAAAAATTGTGGGGCTGGGTGTGCCCATTTTCAACAGCAATCAAAAGGCCGGCGTCTTGGTTGGTTTTATTCGCCTGGAATATATATCAGAGCGGATTACCACCAAAAAAGTTTCACAGAACGGCTATACTTTCATGCTAAACAAAGACGGCTATCTAATCGGCCACCCGGATACAAACAAATTATTGCAAGTTAACATGCTGGAGAATCCCGATATTGATCAACACTGTAAAACAATTATTGAACGCATGTTAAAACAGGAAAGCGGTGTGGAGGAAATAACCCTGGACGGCCGGGAAGTGATTATTAATTATAAACCGGCCAACATCAACGGTTGGTCTATTGCCGCCGTTAGCCCGGTTACGGAAGTTTATGCCCTGGCGGGCAAACTAAAACAAGATACCTGGAAAGCACTGCTCATAATCACCCTGTTGTTGTTTATTGTCGCTTCCTTTGTCACCGGTAAAATATTAAAGCCAATTTATGGTTATATAAGGCTGGTTAATGAACGGGATTTCTCGCAAAACATTAAAGGTTCGGATGAACTTGGTACCGCTTTTCAAAAATTAGCAGCAGACCTGCGGGCATTGCTGCAATCCTTTAGTCAAAATACAGATAAGCTGGCCTCGTCTTCTGAAAAGTTTAAAGAAATAACCGAACACTCGGCCGCCGCCGCCTGTGATTTGTCCGGCAAAATCCAGAGTATTGCCGAAGCAACCCAGGCGCAAAAGGAAAAAATTAATGAAATCAGCAGCTTTATCGCAAAGTTAAACAGTGAATTATTACGCATCCAGGATGAGTTGGCGGGCAGCCGGCATTCCTCCAACCAGGCCTATTACTCTGCCCAAAGCGGCCGCAAGCTGGTGCAAGAGATGGCTTCTTCCATAGACACTTTAAACAACAAGACAAATCAAATTAACACTATTGTTGATACCATCAGTTCCATCGCTGAGCAAACCAACTTGCTGGCTCTTAATGCGGCAATTGAAGCTGCCCGGGCAGGAGACTCCGGCAAGGGATTTGCGGTAGTGGCGGAAGAAGTAAGAAAACTGGCCGGCCAGTGTGCCGAGGCAACTACTAAAATTGCCCGGCTGGTACAAGATATTAAAAGTGATGTTGAAAAAGTGGTTAACCTGGCCTCAGATCAAAACAACACCAACAATGTTGTGCAATGCTTTGAAGATATTTTAACTAAAGCTCAGATGGCCTCTGGCAGCGTATCCGACCTGGTTACCGCCGCCCAGGCAATTCAGCAGGAAAGCCGGCAAATTGAAACAGAAATTAACGTGATTGCCCGGGCAGTTACGCAAACCGCTGAAGCGGCAGAAAGCATTGCCGGCTACACTGAAGAGCAAACCGCTACCGTACAGGAATTATCCGGTTCAGCTGACGAATTAAATCAGGTGGCGGTTGAAATGAAGCAGTCATTAGAGAAATATAAGTATTAAATAACAGCCCCCGGAAGGGGCTGTCCAGAGTGTCGACAAATATTGCCGGTGGTTTATGATCCCCTTTGGCTCCGGTCTACGCACCGACAGCACTATGATTCGCTACAGTCGCCCTTGGGTTCGCCTCAAACGGCCCCTCCTGGCCCGGTTCGGCTGGCGCCCACATCCTGTGGGCGCCACCCCAAGGGCTCCTTTCGCTCATCTAGTGCTGTTGCCGGTGCTTCGACAAGTCGCCGGCAGGGGATCATAAAACCACTTGGTTACATCCTTTGTCTTCAGCCTGAACAGCCCCCGGAAGGGGGCTGTCTGCTTTATTGCTCCAGTTTCTCTAACCTAACTGCGCACACTTTTAACTCCGGGGTATGGGATCCGGGACAGCGAGCCCCGTTGGTCAGCTTATTGACGGCGGCGTCAGGAAAATGAAAAGACGCAAACACCATCCCTCTAGGTACCTCATCCGTCAGCCGCACTGGCATAACTATTTCGCCCCGCCGGGAAATCACTTTGACCCGGTCCCCCTGGGCCAGCCCCATTTCTCCGGCATCCTGGCTGTTAACATCTAAATATTCAACAGGGTAAACATCCTTTAAGCCTGTCCGCAGGGTCATGCTGCCGGTGTGATAGTGAAACAAGCGCCGGCCGGTGTTTAACAGCAAGGGATATTGCCGGTCCGGCAGTTCATCCGGCGGCCGGTATGCTACTGCATGGAATTTGCCTTTACCGCGAACAAATTTTTCCTGGTGCAGTATGCCGGTGCCCGGGTGATCCGGGGTTGGACAGGGCCACTGAATTCCCTCTTTAACCAGGCGATCATATGAAATTCCGGCATAAGCAGGTGTTAAAGCAGCCATTTCATCAAATATTTCCCTGGGGTGCCGGTACCTCATGGGCCTGCCCAGCGCCTCGGCCAGAGCACAAAAGATCTGCCAGTCTGCCTGGCTGTTGCCCACCGGCGGAATAGCCTGCCTGACCCGCTGCACCCGGCGCTCGGTATTGGTAAAGGTACCGTCTTTTTCAGCCCAACTGGCTGCCGGTAGCACCACATCAGCCATTTGGGCCGTTTCGGTAAGAAAAATATCCTGCACCACCAAAAAATCAAGCTGGCTTAAGGCCTGTGTTGCATGATTGGCATCCGCTTCCGAAATAACCGGGTTTTCTCCAACAATATACATGGCTTTTAGCTCGCCCCGGCAGGCTGCCTGCAGCATCTCGCCGACAGTCATACCCGGCTGTGCGGGCAGCGGGCCGCCCCAGGCTTTGCTGAATTTTTCACGACAGCTTTCTTCCCAAACGGGTTGGTAGCCGGGCAGGTACTGCGGCAACGCCCCCATATCACAGGCACCCTGCACATTGTTTTGACCGCGCAGGGGGTTAATGCCGGTAGATGCCCTGCCAATCTGGCCGCACAGCAGGGCCAGGTTAGTAACCGCCAAAACGTTGTCCGTTCCGGTCACATGTTGGGTCAGTCCCATGGTATATAGGATCGCAGCCCGGCCGGCGGTAGCGTACGCCCGGGCCACCTGCCTGACGGTTTCTGCCGCAATCCCCGTTACTTCCTGGGCGTAGGCCGGGGTATAATCCCGCACGGCTGCTGTCAGTTCGGGCAAACCCTCACAGCGTTCTTCGACAAACGGCTTGTTCCAGAGGTTTTCTTCAATAATTACATTTATCATACTGTTGAATAAAACAATATCTGTGCCCGGCTTAACGGGCAGGTGAATGGCAGCCAGTTTGGCCAGCTCGGTTTTCCTGGGGTCTACCACCACCAATACCGCTCCCCTTTGGATAGCTTGGCGGATAAATAAGGAAAGCACCGGGTGAGTTTCGGTGGTGTTAGTACCAATGGCCAGAATCAGATCTGCCCCGGCAATATCTTTAATGGGATTAGTCATTGCGCCGCTGCCTGTGGCAGCTGCCAGTCCCGCCACCGTGGGGGCATGGCAAAGACGGGCACAATGGTCAATATGATTGGTACCCAGCACCAGCCTGGCCAACTTGTTGAGCAGGTAGTTTTCTTCGTTGGTTATGCGGGCAGAAGCCAGCACCGCTATGCTCCGGCCGCCATATTGTTGTTTTATTTGCCGGAAACCTTCAGCCACTTTCCGGATAGCTTCAGGCCAGCTCACTTCCTGCCAACGCCCGTTTTTTTTCACCAGCGGCACAGTCAAGCGCTGCGGATGGTGAATAAATTGATGCCCGTACCGTCCTTTAACGCACAGGTGGCGTCCGTTCACGCCGTGCCCCGCTGCCTTAGCCCCCACTACCCGGTTATCTTTTACCAACAGGTCAATCTGGCAGCCAACTCCGCAGTACGGGCAGGTGGTGGTAACAGGTGTCAATTCCCAGGGTCTTCCTTGACCTACCCTGGGTTTATCGGTTAAAGCACCTACCGGGCAGACTTCTACACAGGAACCGCAAAAAACACAACCCGCCTTTGACAATCCAAGGTCTAAAGGTGTGGCCACCTTAACCCGGAAGCCCCGGTAACTGTAATCAATAACACTGCGGCCCACCACCTCAGAACAAACCCTTACACATTTACCACAAAGAATACATTTATTCATATCCCGTATGATAAAAGGGTTGTCTGTTTCTATGTCATAAGCACGGGCGGCCCCCTGCCAGGCTCCCTTTTTTACCCCATAGCGGTAAGCATACTCCTGTAAACGGCAGGTTCCGTTTTTTTCACAGGTTAAACAATCAGACGGGTGGTTGGCCAGCATAAGTTCCAATATGGTTCGCCTTGCTTCCAACACCCTGGCCGACTCGGTATATACGACCATGCCCGGCCGAACTTCTGTCACACAGGAGGCCGGCAACTGTTGCCAGCCCTGCACTTCCACGACACAAATGCGGCAACCGCCGTAGCGGCTTAAGGCCGGGTCGTGACAGAAGGTGGGAATATCAATGCCCAGCATACCGGCTGCTGCCAAGATGCTGGTTCCCCTGGGAACAGTTACGGTTATATCATTAATCATACATGTGATATCAGACACCCGCATACCTCCTCAGGCCTTAACTACTGCTTTAAACTTGCATGAATTCAGGCAGGTACCGCATTTAACACAGCGGCTTTGGTCAATAACATGGGGCAGCTTCCGCTCACCTTTGACAGCATTAACCGGACAGCTTTTCAAGCAAAGACCACAGCCACGGCACATTTTTTCATCAATAGAATAGCGTACCAGGCTGCTGCATACACCGGCCGGACAGCGTTTTTCCACGATATGCGCCATATATTCCGCTCGAAAATACTGCAAGGTAGATAATACAGGGTTGGCACAGGCCTGTCCCAGACCACACAGGGAAGTGCTTTTAACCACCCGGCACAATCGCTCCAAATCAGCCAAATCTGCCGGCTCAGCCTCACCACGGCATATCCGCTCCAGTATTTCCAGCATGCGCATGGTGCCTTCCCGGCAGGGCGTACATTTGCCGCAGGACTCCTGCTGGGTAAAAGCAAGAAAAAAACGTGCCACGTCAACCATGCAGGTATCCTCAGCCATTACCACCATGCCGCCGGAACCGATGGTGGCACCCAGGGATGATAAAGAATCAAAATCTACCGGCAGGTCCAGATGTTGGCCGGTTAAACAGCCGCCGGAAGGTCCGCCCAGTTGTACCGCCTTAAAAGACTTGCCGTCCCGGATGCCACCGCCAATATCAAAGATAATTTGCCGCAGTGTTTTGCCCATCGGCACTTCCACCAAACCAGGGTTAGCCAGCGCCCCGCTTAACGCAAATATTTTGGTGCCGGGTGATTGTGCCGTGCCCAGTTGACGATAAGCCGCCGCCCCCAGTTGTATTATCAGCGGCACGTTGGCCAGGGTTTCTACATTATTAAGAACAGTAGGTTTATCCCACAGGCCTTTTTCGGTGGAACGGGGCGGTTTTACCCGGGGCATGCCGCGCAAACCTTCAATGGAGGCTTGCAAAGCAGTGCCTTCGCCGCAGACAAAGGCCCCGGCACCTTCCTTAAGTTCAATGTCAAAGGAAAAACCGGAATTCAATATGTTTGAACCCAGCAACCCCCATTGCCTGGCCTGATGGACGGCAATACGCAATCTTTTGATGGCCAGGGGATATTCGGCCCGGCAATAAATATACCCCTGCCGGGAACCTGTAGCAAAGCCGGCGATCAGCATACCCTCCAAAACCGCGTGCGGGTCCCCTTCCAGCAGCGAGCGATCCATAAAGGCACCGGGATCCCCTTCATCGGCATTACAAATAATATATTTTATGTCGCCTGCCGCCCGGCGGGCTGCCTGCCATTTCTTGCCGGTGGGAAAACCGGCCCCTCCTCTGCCCCGCAGCCCGGACAGGCTTATTTCTTCAATCACCTGCTCAGGGGTCATGTGCTGCAACACCCTGGTCAAACTGCGGTAACCTCCCGTTGCCACATAGTCAGCAATTTGCTCGGGATCGATGTGACCGCACCGTGACAGCAAAAGCATAGTCTGGCCGGCATAAAAAGGAATTTCAGCCATACGGGGGTATGGCCGCCCGGTCGAATCCCGGTAGACCAGCCGTTCCAATATTTTTCCGTCGGCCAGGTGCTGCACAATAGCCCGGGCATCTGTTGGTTTTACCCGGGTATAAAAAATATCTGCCGGCTTAATATGCACAATAGGTCCTTGTTCGCAAAAGCCGTGGCAGCCGGTGATCTTTACTGTTACGGCGGCTGTCATTCCTGTCTCCGCCAGGGCCTCCTGCAAGGCCGCGGCCAGTTGGGCCGAGCCGGCAGACTGACAACCCGTGCCACCGCAGGTTAGAATTTGCTGTTCCGTTCCGCCGGACGGTGCCAAGATCCGTTGCAGGTGGTTCTGTATCTTTGTTTTGCACTCGTCATTGCTATGGCAAAGGGGGCCTGCCGTGCGGCAAGCAATATAGCTGCTGCAAGGCGCAGTGGGTGTATGTGTACACGCCGGACAACAGTTGTCCATTAAAGTTTTCATAGGCAGCCCCCCGATTTGCACTCAACAATCTTTTTAACCGCCTTATCCGGCGTCAGCAGCCCCTCAGTAGCTTTATTCACCGTCATCACCGGCGCCAAGCCGCAGGCTCCTAAGCAAGCTACGGTTTCCAGGGTAAACCCTAAATCCTGGGTGGTTTCGCCGGCTTCTACCCCCAGGTATCCTTTTATCGCCTCCAGCACTCTGCCACCACCCCGAACGTGGCAGGCTGTGCCCTGGCAAACTTTTATTATGTTGCGCCCCCTTGGTTTTAAATGAAACTGGGAATAAAAAGTAGCCACCCCATAAACTCTGGACAACGGTATTTGCAAGCCTGCAGAAATCTCTTGTAAAAGATCCGGGGCAAGAAAACCGTAGATGGCCTGAGCCTGCTGCAGCACAGGAATCAGTGCCCCCGGCCGGCCCTGATACTTTTGCAGCAGGTGGGCAAGTTTTCTTTGTTTGTCATCACACTGGCAATTCATCAAGCCATCCTCCTACAATCAAATTCATTTCTTATTGTACTATTTTGACAAACAAAGTTCCACCGTGAATAAACACTTTATTAAGTCCAGCAAGTTGTCTTGATGAAGACAAACAGACTGTAGAAAAAGATTGGGCAGCCAGTTGAGCTGTTTTTTTGATCCCTGCCGGCCTTACCCAAACGCCGCCAGCAGCACTTGAGGTGCGAAAGGTTACATGCAACCGACTTGGAATCATAAAGTACCCGCATTTTTTTAAAGCTTGTCAAAAAAACTGAGGCCCTGTATTTAAGCAGGACCTCTTAAAACCATCAGAATTTCTTTTTTAAAGCGTTGGCCAGGCAATAGCCGGCGCCGCCCCACAGTAGAACCATTGCCAAAACCATCATAAAGACCGCGCTACCTGTCATATGTCACGCCCCCTTTAACCAGTGACTGCTCACCTTGCCACTTCAGTTTGGCCATGAGCATGCCGCCCACCGTAATAACAATTAAAACAAACCAACCCATCCAGAACAAAGCCTCGGGCGGGTAACCCTCATAGGGCTTTTTCAAATCGCTGATTAAGGTCATGATGCCGGTATAGCCGGCTACCAGCGGTGTAACAACTTTTATGGAAAACAACCACCAGTTGCCAACCTTAAAGTCGGAGATGGGATTAATGTGGTCTTTAATGGATTGCAGGTTAAATAACCAGCCAATCAACAGAACCTCCAGCAAACCGCCAAATACAATGCCAAAGTTATTGGTAAAGTGGTCAACAATGTCCAGGATATATAAGCCGCCGCCGGTGGCAAACAAAAGACTGCAGGCGGCTGCCGTTCCGGTGTAAAAAATGGTTGCCGGTTTCCGGGCCAGGTTAAATTTATCCATCAAGGCGGCAATTGCTGCCTCATTAATGGAAATTAATGAAGTGATTCCGGCAAATGTAAGCGCCAGGAAAAATAACACACCAAAGAAGGGTGCCGCACTGCCAAGGGTACCGATGGCCGCCGGGAAGGTAATGAAGGCCAGACCAACACCGGCACCGGCAACTTCTTTTACAGGTACGCCTTGGGTGAAGGCCATATGCCCCAGAATGCTGAACACTGCCATACCGGCCAGCAGGCTAAAGCTGCAGTTGGTCAGGCAGGTGGTAAAGGCGTTATTCACTACGTCAGAATCCTTGGGCAAATAGCTGGCATAAGTAATCATAATAGCAAAGCAAGATACTCAAATCAAAGAAAATCTGGCCGTAAGCAGCTGTCCACACGTTGTAATCCAACAACCGGCTAAAGTCAGGCTCAAACAAGAAGTTTAAACCTGCGGCAGCACCGGGCAAGGTTATGCCGCGGACGGTGATAAATACAACCATAAAAAACAAGACAGGAATTAAAATTTTGGCTACCCTTTCGATACCGGCCTTAACACCGGCGTAAATGGAAATAAACGCAACGGACCAAACTAATAATAACGGAACTAAAATCTGGGTATTAAGACCGCCCAGTTCGAAGGGACCGCCGGTAAGTTTCAGGTATTGGCCAAAGAAAAAGTCTTTAGGCGCATCGCCCCACGCCTGCGTAAAGGAAAAACCGACATAAGACAAGGCCCAGGCAATAACCACCACGTAATACACCGCAATAAAGAAACATACCAGTATCTGCCACCAACCTAACCATTCCCACTTGCGGTTCATACGGGCCAAAGTAAGCGGAGCCCCGCCCCGAAACTTATGACCGATACCAAACTCCAAAATCATTATAGGAATCCCTGCGGTTAATAAAGCAAAAAGATAACAGAGAAAAAAGATACCGCCGCCGTTATCAGCCGCCATGTAAGGGAACCGCCAAATATTGCCCAGCCCTACGGCTGACCCTACGGCTGCCATAATAAAACCAAACCTGGTGCCCCATTGTTCACGTTGTCCCAACTGTCATACCCCCTCATTAATTAGTAATTTATCAATACCGCGGGTAAATTTATGTTTAAAGTGTCAAGCCCCCTTTCTAAACACATGTGTCACTAATTGAACAATTTTTTGTACTTTTAATTTACGACACTTTTTTAAAAATACCTGCAAAATTATGTGTCTAGATTTTTGACATAGTTTAAAATATCATGCTTTTTTCATGTATAATTTATTGACACAAAAGGCCGGCTGTTGTTGCAGCTGCTCAAAACCTGAAAGGCCGGTAGTCCCGGCCTTTCAGAGTGTCGCCAAACATTATCGGTGGTTTATGATCCCCTTTGGCTCCGGTCTACGCACCGACAGGGGATCATAAAACCACCTCATTTTGTTTTACAACCTTGGTCTCCTTGGTCTACAGTCTGAAAGGCCGGTAGTCCCGGCCTTTGTGTAATAAATATGGATATTAAATTAATCGTTACCCTCCGCTTGCCTGGTAACGTTATCTTCCGTTGATTCTTCCTGTGCTTCCTCAGCAGCTTGCTTTTTAGACTTGCGCCTTTTCAGCCATTCCACCAGCTTTACAATGGAAGCGCTCAGTTCAAACAGCAGATACATGGGAGTGGCCATCATTAAAGGAGTAATAATATCCGGTGAGGGAACCAGTACGGCGCCTGCCACTACTGAAATAAGGATGGCCATTTTACGTTTTTTCACCATCCACCGGTAATTGATAATATCCAGCTGGGCTAAGAGAAATACCGCCAGCGGCAGTTCAAAAATCACCCCAAAGGGCAAAATAAACATCATGGCAAAAGATATGTAATTGCCTATGGTCAGCATGGGCAACAGCTCCTCGCCGCCAAAGTGCAGCAGGAACTTAACCCCTATGTTAAATACTGAATAAAAAGCAAATAATATCCCACCGATAAAAAACAAATAAGAAACCACCACAAATATGGTGAAATATACCCTTTCCATTTTACGCAGGGCAGGCATGATAAAAGCCCAAAACTGCCATAAGATGATCGGCAGGGCAAGCAGGAAACCCATAAAAAAAGACAGTTTGATTTTGGTCATCAGGGCTTCCATAATACCTATGTAATGCATTTTATTGCCGGTAGCCAGCACCGGCTGAAGAATAATTTCCAGGATGCGGTCGCTGAAAAACCAACACACACATGCCATTATAAAGGTTGCCGCTAAAGAGATGATTAGCACCCGGCGGAGTTCCTCCAGGTGCTCCATCATCGTCTGGTCTTGATCTTCCAACAATACAGATACCCCCTTCTGTTCTGCAAGTAACCCCTGTTATACCTGATGTCTGCTGTCGCCCCGCCGGTATCCCTCCGCCCGGGCTATACGATCTAATGCAACAGTGGCCAAATCCTCACAAAACAGATCCACTTCCCCGCTCACCCGTTCATCTACGGTTTTTAGGTAAGTTTGACAGCGTTCACACAGGTATATACGGTATTGTTGACCGTCCTCCAGGGTAATAAACGAGGCCTGGGAAACGTTGTCTTCCTTGCAATAGGGGCACCCAATCCTCTTATAGCGCCATTCAGTTTCGCAGCGGCCACAGTAGAGCTTGCGTTGTCCCTGCTGACCCACCAGTTTGGCCATGGCAGGCAGATCGCCGCAAACGGGGCAATGACTGTGCAGCCAGTCTTGCAGCGGCAACCGGGCCAGCACCGCTTGTCCATAAGACTTTAAAAAGGGTCGGCAGGCAACCAGGGCAAGAAAATTTAACAAATCCAAGGGCATGCCCAGTTCCCGGGCCCAGTTTGCCTTTTGACCGTCCGGCCTGACCAGGGAGGCAGCAAAATCTCTCTTGGCCGTTGCAGCCATACTCTCTAAATTATGCAAGCATTGATCAGAAACAGGCTGCGGGCCCGCCTGCCATTTCCGGCAGGACCGGGCCACAACCATAAAACGGTTAAATAATTTCTCCCAGTCAAAGACCGGTGGAGCCACCGCTATAGCGGCATTACCTGCTTCCCATTGCTTGATCTGTTGAGGCTCCAAAACCACCTTCCACTCTAATGCCTCGGTAACATCTTCCTGTTCCAAAATTTCCAGATAAAAGTTAGCCAGATTTTCGGTATTGTCCTTGATTACCATTAAAGCATCTCCTTTAAGAGCGGTTTAGGCAGTTGCCCTGTGGTGGTTTGCCTCATGTTCCAGAATATTAAAGTTTTCTGCAATAAAGCAGTAAGCCAGGCAGCCGATGGACACCAGACCGATGCTTACAGCCCACTCCATAATTGAAGGGAAATACCAGCCGCCCAGAGCCGCAGACATACCGGTAAAGACCACGTTCATCCGGTTTAAAATTACGCCGCCGCTTACCAGCAAGCCAAAGGCAACCAGACCCTGGCGGGTATTGACCGTGTTGCTGAAGGCAATAATAATGGGAATAATCACACCCAAAACAATTTCCAACAGGAACATATTGCCTTCCAGGTTACCCTTAAATATCAAACCAAATACACCCCGGGCAGCCAGGTCGTATAGCTTGATGGCCAGGTAAAGCACCATAAAGGAAGCGGAAATACGAACCAAGCCACGCAGTACAGGTATCGGCACTTCGTGGTTAAAGGCCCGGCCGGCTAAAGTGGTTTCCAGGCAAGTCATGGCAGGCCCCACAAAGAAGGAAGAAATCAAAAACAACAAGCCGATATAGGGTGACCACCACAGCGGGTACAATTTATCCACCATGATCAGATATAACCCGCCCAGCGAGGACTGGTGCAGGGTGGGAAAAATGATTCCCAGAATCAGCAAGGCCGGTAAAGCCTTTTTAAACATGTTGTGGTACTTGGTGCCCACCTTTTCGGTAAGGATTTCGCCAAATTCCAACAGTTGGACGGTGGTATAGCAGGATACGCACCAGAACACTTCAAACAATACCGAGGTATGACCCCATGATACAAAAGGACGCCAGAAATTAAACCACTGGCCGATATCCATGAATAACCCGGCCATTACCAGCAGGTAACCCAGCAAAGAGGTTAACATAGCACTGCGGGCAATTGCATGGTATTTATTTCTGTGCAGCACATGTACAATAATGGCTGTACCGTAACCGCCCCCCGCCAGAGCCACACCGGTCAGCACGTCAAAGCCAATCCAAAGGCCCCAGGGCCAACGGTCGTTCAGGTTGGTAGCAGCTCCCAAGCCGAAAATCAGGCGGTAAACCATTACCACTACACCCAAGCCGGCCAGCAGGAGCAATATCTTGCGGGTGGGGGTCATGGTGAACCTCCACTTATATTCGGCAATTTCCTTCAATAATCCTTTATTTTCCGACATAATTGTCCCCCCAATCACCTTTGATTACACTTTCTTAACAAGTGTTTACATATGAACATCTTGTTTGCCGCTTTCCGAAGCCACCTGTTGACGGCGCTTGGTATAGTGGTACAAGACAGTCAGCAGAGTACCCCAGCCTACGGCAATGAAAGGTGTCCATTTCAGGAAATTATGGGAGTACTCCGGCAACGGCCTGGTACCCAGGTTGCGACGGAAGCCAAAGGTTTCAAAGGGTACGTCGGAGATATACAGCCACGAGGTACCGCCGGCTTCTTTTTCGCCCATGACATGTTTGATATATTTGGGGTTGCTGTTGATCCGCTGCCAGGCTTCTTTGAGCAGTTCATCCCGCTCGCCGAACTTCAAAGCGCCGGTGGGGCAGGTATCCACGCAGGCCGGCTGCAAACCATACCCCAGACGATCATATTTGCCCTTGGGATCAAAACAAAACTGGCATTTGGCAACCAGGGGGAATTGTTTATCCCACTGGTATTTCGGTATATCAAAGGGGCAAGCCAGCATGCAGTAACGGCACCCCACACAGAGGTGGGAATGGTAGACCACCGCACCTGTCTTGGGGTCTTTTTGCAGTGCTTTAGCAAAGCAGGCCGAAGCGCAGGCCGGGTGCTCGCAGTGCATGCACTGCCGCTTGGCAGACCTCATGGTGTAATCATTTGCTTTTTCCACCACTTCGATGCGTACCGTAGTGTAGGTATAGCCGTTCATTTCCGGCGGGCTGGTAAGCCCTTCTTTAAATTCAGGAACACCTGACGGCAGGTCGTTCCACTGCTTGCAGGCCACTTGGCACGCCTTGCAGCCCATACATCTGGTTATATCAACGAGAACGCCTTTTGGCACTTTTTACACCCCCATTAGCACTGCTCTTTTATTGTTTGCCGGCTTTCTTGATGTTGCACAAGAAAGCTTTGTATTCCGGTATACTGGTGTTCGGGTCACCGACACAGGGCGTCAGGCTATTGGCAGAAGCTCCCCTGGCAATGCCTTGATAACCAAAACACCAGGGCATGCCAACGATCTCAACTTCTTTTCCGTTGACCTTAAGGGGCAAGCAGACACCGGAAACAGCAACTTTGCAGGTGATTTGACCCCGGGCGGTTTCAATCACCACATCATCGCCGGTTTTTACGCCAATCTTTTGCGCCAGGGTCGGTGAAATATTGGCAAACATGTGAGCTGAAATTTCTGCTAAGGTCGGGCAGTTACGGGTGACAGCACCACTCTGGTAATGTTCAATAACCCTGTGGGTAGTGGCCACATAGGGGTATTGTTCACTGGCGGTTTCGGCCAGTTTGCTGAAATCACCCTTAAACCGGGTGGCCAAAGGCATATTTTGCTGCTTGGACAGGAGGTTTAGCACCGGACTCTCAATAGGTTCGTAGTGTTCAGGCAACGGGCCGTCCACCACACCCTTCACCGCAAACAGGCGGCCACGGCCTTCCTCTTGCATCAGGAAAGGTACAGTTTTCTCCGGTGGTACAGGCGTCGGCTGGCCGTCGGGATCCTTGGGCGGATCGGCCGCCTTAAAGTCCGGTACATCGGCAGTAACCCACTTGCCGGCCAAGGCATCCCATTTAACCAAGGCCTTTTTGGCATTCCAGGGGTTGCCGGCCGGGTCGGCAGAACAACGGTTATAAACAATGCGGCGGTTGGCAGGCCAGGCAAAGGAAAACTGCGGGTACAGCCCCAAGCCGGACTTATCTTTAAGCAATTTTCGCTTGGCAGCCACCGTACCGGCTTCTTTGTCCAAGGCCCAGTAGCCGCTGTGAATCCAGCAACCGCAGGCGGTGGAACCGTCATCTTGCAGCTTGGCAAAGCCAGGCAACACTTGTTTGGTTTTAACATCGTAGCCGTTAATCTCGACAGCCACCTGTTCAATATTGGGTTCATCTTCGCCGGGCCGGTCGTAATTCCAAACCATGTTTAACATGGGCTCAGGAAACTTGCCGCCGCTCTGGTATGCTTTTTTGACAGCCTTAAACAGCCGGTCGGCAATCCATAGGTCGCTTTTCGCTTCACCCGGCGGATCCACCGCTTTGTAGCGGAACTGCAACCAGCGGCCGCTGTTGGTAACCGTACCTTCTTTTTCGTATGACATGGCAGCCGGCAGCAGGAAGACCTCTGTCTTGATTTTGGTCGGATCGGCTCCCGGCCGGTGCCAGAAAGCGGCTGTTTCGGTTTCGAATAAGTCTACCGCCACCAGCCACTCCAGTTTCTCCATGGCTTTGCGGGATTGTTCGGCAGACGGGCCGCCTACTGCGGGGTTTTGGCCCCAGGCAAACAAGCCCTTAATTTTGCCCTGATCCATTTGTTCAAAAATACCCATATGGCTGCGGTTTTTGCCGTCATGTTTGGGCAGCCAGTCAAAGCAAAAGTCATTTTCCGGCGTGGCTTTATCGCCATACCAGGCCTTTAACATACTGATTAAGAATTTGCCCCGGTTGGACCAGTAGCCGGTTTTCGGCACGTCCTTATCCAGGTAGTCCTGTAATTTGCTGTGCCGGCTGGCATAAATCATCGGGTTGTAACCGGGCAGCAGGTGATGCAGCATGGCCATATCGGTGGAACCCTGAACGTTGGATTCACCCCGCTGGGCGTTGACACCGCCGCCGGCAATGCCTATATTGCCCAGCAACAACTGCAAAACGGCTAAAGCACGGCAGTTTTGGGACCCATGGGTATGCTGGGTAATGCCCATGGCGTAAATTACGTTACCCGCCCTGTCCGGCTTGCCGGTGGAGGCAAATAAATCATAAGCCTGCCGCAAATTTTCCTCCGGCGTACCGGTGATGGCCGAAACCGTCTTTAGGTCGTACCGGCTGACATGACGCTTGAGAATTTGAAATACACAGTTAGGATCCTGCAGGGTGGGATCCTTCAAAATCGCTTCTTCCCGCAGGCCGTCCTTGGCCGGATCGCCCTCCGTCTGGTACTGCCAGGTTTTGGTATCGTAGACTTTCTTGCCGTCTTTTTCGGTTAAGCCGGAAAAAACGCCGTCTTCAAATTTATATTCCGGGTTAATCAAGAAGCTGGCATTGGTGTAATGCAAAACATATTCCTTAAAATACAAATTATTTTGAATTATATGATTAATCATTCCGTTAATAAACGCTATATCAGTGCCGGGCCGCAGACGTACAAACAGGTCAGCCAGGCCGGCAGATTTGGTTAAGCGCGGATCCACCACAATTAACTTGGCACCCTTGTCCCTGGCTTTCATAATCCAGCGCATGGACTGCGGGTGGTTTTCCGCTGAGTTGGAACCAATCATTAAAAATACGTCAGTATTGATAAAGTCGATAAAATGGTTGGTCATTACACCCCGTCCGAAAGAAGCAGCCAGACCGGCTACTGTGGAGGAGTGTCAGAGACGGGCGTGGTGGTCTATATTTAACAACCCCCACGCTCTGAACATTTTATGCAGCAGGTAGTTTTCTTCGTTGTCCAATGAAGCGCTGCCCAAGGCAGCCATGGCGGTGGTCCGGTTAACTGTTACACCTTTATCATCTTTTTCTTCAAATGTGGCATCCCGGGTAGCCTTAACACGCTTGGCAACCTCTGCCAGAACCCAGTCCCAGCTTTTTTCTTCCCATTTGGTGCTGCCGGGCGCCCGGTACAGCGGCTTGGTCACCCGCAGCTTGTTGATGACACGGTTGCCTTTCTTTTCAACAGTATTATATGCATCAATAATGGCATTGCCCTTGGAGCAGATGGTGCCTTCATTAATGGGGTGATCCGGGTCCCCTTCGCAGTATACAATTTTATTATCGTTGTTGGTATAAAGGATAATACCGCAGCCGCAGCCGCAAAAAGCGCAAACTGTATAGGTTTCTTTAACTTTTCTGATTTTGGCCGGTAATTTCTCGCCCGTGATTTTATCATGGGACTCAGAAGCCAGGGCAGGGCTTGCCACCAAGCTCAGCCCGGCCGTCCCCAGCCCAAGATTTTTTAAAAAATCGCGCCTGCTTATTTTTCTCATGTAACCTTAACCCCCTCGGTTTTACCGGGATTCTTTGATATGGGTTGTTATTTGTCTGATTCTTCCTTTTCCTTGGCAGACTTCTCTTTTTCTTTTTTCTCTTCTTGTTCAAAGCTGGCCGAAGTTGCCCGCCTGAACTCACTGACTGTTTTGCCCATGGCTTTACCAACCTCGGGCAGCTTGCCGGGTCCGAAGATAATCAAGACCACAATTAAAATAAGGAACAAGTGGGTTGGTTGAAAAATTCCCTCGAAGAAGACGTTCACGCCCCTTTCTGTTATGTTGTGTTTGGTTTTGCCGGCAGATTGTATCCGGCAACCTGTATTAAGTTATGCTTGTATTCATTATGCCAACAAACATGCTGCTTGGCAACATGAATATAAAACGCTGTCTGAAAATTTAATAAACTTATTGTCGTTTAACACGGGGTCCGGGAACTGTCTTACATCAGGGGACCGGTTTATCCATCACCGCCTTTGCAAAAAAAAATTGTTCAAGTATAATAATAATATATTTTCCGAACAATTAAAAAATACTGGAAATGCTGTTAGCAATAATATGGGTTAAAATATTTTTACTGCCAGGCCAGTTCTTCTTTAATCGCAATCTTTATGGCATTGCGGATTTTTTTCACAATTTAAAGTCGTTAACTAATAAGCATGGGTAAGCAAATATTATAGAAAGTGTGATTAACAGTGACTGATCAAACTAACTTTGCCGCAGTTATTCTGGCCGGCGGCAGCAGCCGCCGCATGCAAACCAATAAAGCCCTGCTGCAGATAAACGGCAAATCAATTATGCAAATAATTATTGACCGCCTGACACCTTATTTTAAAGAAGTAATCATTATCAGCAACCAACCTCAAGTTTATGCCCGTTTTGGCTTGCCTGTTTATAGTGATATTTTTCTCAACCAGGGCCCCTTGGCTGGCATTCACAGCGGCCTTACTCACATCTCCTCAGCCGGGGCTTTTTTTACAGCCTGTGATATGCCTTTTATTGACCCCCGGCTGGCCTGGCAGTTGACTCAACTGCTGCACTCTTATCAAGGGGTTGTCCCCCGGCTGGGCGCTTTTCTGCAACCGCTGTACGCAGCCTACAGCAAAGAGTGCTTGCCTGCGGTGGAAAAATCCTTGCAAAACGGACAGCCAAAAATAACATCATTTTATCAATGGGTTAACATAAATTATTTTGATTTTGCACAACACCCAGAGTATAATTGGGATCGCATTTTCTTTAACGTCAACACCCCGTCTGATTATCAACAGATAACCGGCATAAAATAATAATTGTATGCCAATATAAGCAGGCTGCAGACAAAGGTGTAAATAACAACGCAGGGGTGTTTTTTGAGCCCCTGCCAATCTTGTCGAACTACCGGCAACAGCGCTTGAAAGCGAAAAGAGCTGCCCAAAAACAATAAAAAATCATCCCGTTTCACTATTAAAGTGGGACGGGATGATTGCCTTTTAAACTCTTGCGGCCGGAAACTTTACTTTATTCGGTCCTTTGGCTTTTCCTCAGGCTTACGGGCGGCTGCCGGCGCTGCCTGCCTGATGACATCCTGCGGGCGAAAAACGGCCGGCCTGGTGTTTCTCACAGCCACCGGGGTGCGCACCAGAACTGCCAGCATTTCTTTGGCATTAAAGGGGAATAAGGGCCACATATAAGGAACATCAAGGGATTTGGTACGAACCAGGTAGACCAGCACCAGCAGAGTGGCGATAATTAAACCCGGCAGCTTAAAAGCAGCGGCCGCCAGCAAGAGGAACAACCGGACAATCCTGATGGCCCAACTCATTTCGTAGCTGGGAATCATAAAGGATGCCACCGCAGCAATAGCAGTATACATTACAACTTCGGCATTAAACAATCCCACCGAGATGGCCACATCACCCACCAGCAATGCCGCGATGATGCCTGTTGAGGTAGCCAGCGGCGAAGGTGTATGTACAGTGGCCAGCCGGATCATATCGATGGCTAATTCCGCCGTCACAAACTGGCCGATCAGGGGTATTTTACCCGGTTCATTAGGTCCGATAAATCTTAGAGAGGGAGGCAGCAATTCCGGTTGGACGGCAAATAAAAACCATAAAGGCAACAAAAACAGAGCTGCCAGCACCCCCAGATAACGTACCCAGCGGATATATACTCCCACCGGCGGGCCTTGCCGGTATTCCTCTGCCGCCTGCAGATGATCCCACAAGGTACAGGGAGTAATAATCATGCTGGGGGAGGTATCCACCATCACTAAAATTCTCCCTTCCAGCAAGTGGGCCACCGCCACATCAGGCCGTTCGGTAAAGCGTACCTTGGGAAAAAGATGGCCGAATCTACCCGGTTGGATTAATTCTTCAATGGCCTTTTCTGCCATGGGTATACCGTCAATCTTAACCTTTTGCAAATTTTCCTTTACTTTTTTTACCAGTTCCGGGTTAGCTATATCTTCAATGTAAGAAATAACAATGTCTGTTTTCGACCGGGTACCCACTTGCATTACTTCATTGCGCAGGCGGGGGTCGCGCAGGCGCCTTCTGATAAGCAGTGTGTTCATTAAAATAGTTTCTACAAAACCGTCTCTGGGCCCCCGTACCACCTTTTCCAAATCCGGTTCCTGGGGCGCACGGGAAGGATATATCCGCAGATCAATAATTAAGGCCTGTTCCTCACCGTCTATTAACAGGGCCAGGGGACCGCTTAAAACCTGGTCAATGACCTTTTCCAAATCGTCGACCGCTTCCACCTGGATGTGATTGATGTGCTCGTTAAACAGTTTTTGCAAGCTGTTAGGGCTAACATCGCTTCTTTTTAGTTCATCCAGGTTGCGCAAAATTAATGCCATCACATCATCTTTAACAAAACCGTTAACAAAATACATGGCAATTTCTTTGCCGGCCACATTAAAACGCCTTAATACAATGTCAAAACTTTTACCGTAACCCAAGGTGCTGTTCAAGTAGGCAATATTTCTCTCTAAATTAGCCGATACTCTGGGTGCTTCTTTTACGGTTGCTGCCATTTAAAGCCACTCCTTTTTATAATTTCCTGCAAAGCCTTGGTGGTTACCGGCGCCCCCATATGATAGTCGTCCGCCCCAAGCATTTTGCCAACATCCCCAACACCCACCACTACAGGAAATGCCAGGCGGTTAATGATTCCTACCGTATCTCCCTGCAGCTCTTTGCCCCGGGTTGCTTTACCTTCTTTGGTCACTGCCTCCTGCACCACCTCGCCGGCAGCGGTGACCGAAACATCCACCCGAGCCGCCTCATGACAATGGGAATTAGATGCTACAGCCAGCACCCCCAGCACATTAATATCCGGGCAGTTATAAATCTCCAGCAGGGCTTTTTCCCCCTGCCCCTCGCCGGCTACCCCTTTATCGTCAAACATTACAATTACCGGGTCATGAGGAGCCGCCTTGATCAGTTCAAGCAACTGCTGCCCGTTCAAGCGGGTCGGATTGCCGGCAGACATCGAAATACACCTGGCCCCGATATTTTTGGCCGCCGTTTCCAGGGCGCGGCGGGCCGCCAAATCACCGTCAGTTACCAGGATGACATGTCTTTTCTGGTTCACCGCTAACACCTACCCCTTTGGTCTGAACAGCAGGGCCGCCAGGTAACCAAATACCACTGCCGCTGTCAGGCCACCCGCTGCAGCGTTGACGGCTCCCCGAAAAACCCCCCCCAGGCCGGTGCGACGCGCTTCCTCTATGGCACCCTGGGCCAGTAAATGTCCAAACCCGGTCAGAGGTACGGTGGCACCGGCTCCGGCAAAATCCACCAGCGGCTGGTAAAGTCCCAGGGCACTGAGAAAGACTCCGGCTGTCACAAAACCAACCAAAATATGCCCGGGCGTAACTTTATAGCTGGTTAAATCCATGATCAACTGCCCGATTAAACAAATAACACCTCCCACCAGAAAAGCCTTGACCAACATGAAGAACCCTCCTTAGCCCGCCTCTATGGCTACAGCATGGCCAATGCCGGGAATAGATTCTCCCTGCAGGCAGCTGCAAGTTGAAAGCAGGGCGCCGGTGCCGATACCCAAAAAATTTTTTATTTCACCCTGGTTGATGCGGTTCAGGATATATCCGCAGGTAACCACTGCGGAGCAAGCACAACCGCTGCCCCCGGCATAGGTATCACGGTTAAAGATTAACACCCCGCAATCTTGATAGTTGTCAAGCAGCTTTATTTCTCTTTGCTCTAACAGTTTTATCACCAGTTCCCGGCCATATAGGCCCAGATCACCGGTGACAATCAGATCATAAGCATCCGGCCGGCGCCCGGTATCCTGACAGTGCTGCAAAAGGGTCGCTGCGGCGGCCGGGGCCATGGCCGCCCCCATATCGCTGGCATCTCCTGTGCCAAAATCCATTACTTTGCCCACCGTGGCATGAGTAATGCGCGGTCCTTGACCCCGGGCTGCCAAAACTACCGCCCCGGCACCGGTAACTGTTTGTTGGGCCGATAAGGGCTTTTGCACGCCCTGCTCTGTGGGAAAGCGAAACTGCCGCTCAGCTGTAGCATAATGACTGGAAGCACCTACCAACACATAACGGGCAAATCCCCCGTCAATCAGCACACTGCCCAAAACCAACCCTTCATACATGGTGGCACAGGCACCGTAAAGCCCCAGAAAGGGTATGGCCAGATTTCTGGCCGTAAAATTGGCTGCAATAATTTGGTTGGTCAGGTCTCCGGCCAGCATAAAATCAATATCCTCGGTTTTTAAAGAGGTCTTTTGCAAAGCCAGCCGCATGGTTTCTTCCAGTATCTTTTGTTCCGCTTTCTCCCAGGTTTTTTCACCGTAATACATATCATCCAGAACTTTATCAAAGAAACCCTGCAGCGGTCCCTCTCCCTCCCGGGGCCCCACGATGCAGGCGGCAGCCAGGATAACCGGGGGATTACAGAAGGCCACGGTTTGCAAGCCAACTTTTTTCCCTGCCTTTATGTCATGACACCGCCCTTAAACTGTATTTTTAGAGCGAAAATACCAGCGCAATTAAACCCACCAGCCAGGCACTGACAATTCCAAACACCAGCACCGGGCCGGCAATGGAAAACAACCTGGCCCCCACCCCAAAAACCATACCTTCGCTGCGGAACTCCATTGCCGGAGCTACCATTGAGTTAGCAAAGCCGGTAATGGGAACAATCACCCCGGCGCCGGCATACCTGGCAATGTCATTATAGATGCCCGCACCCGTTAACAAAGCTGCCAGCAAGATCAATATTACTGTGGCGGCCAAACCGGCATCCTGGGCCGGCAGTTGCCGTGCCGCAAAAAAATCACACAACAGCTGTCCCATGGCACAAATGGCTCCTCCCGCCAAAAAAGCCATGACCCCGTTTTGCACCACCCGCGGTTTAGGCTTAACCTGCTGCACCAGCTTTTTATACATTTCTTGCTGCATTTCAAAGAGATGGGGGAATTTCATGGTTTGTTTCGCCACCCCTTACTGTGATAGTTTTAGGGACACCTGTTAAGGGTGTCCCTGCAACCGCTGGATGATGATCCCCTTTGGCTCCGGTCGATGCTCCGACAGCACAATGATTTGCTCCCATCCAAACCGGCCCTCCTGTCCGGTTTGACCGGCGCCCACTTCCCGCCGTCGCCACCCCAACGGCTGTTTCGCCACATCAAGTGCTGTTCGATAAATTGCTGGCAGGGGACCACAAAACCACCTCAATTTTGTTTTACCACCTTTTCTACAAGCTGTAGCGACACCTGTTAATTTTAAATTGCAAACTTAAAGGTATTATGTGTTAAACACTTAATTTTATTCTTTTCCCTTCAGGCAAATAAAAACCGGCAGCTTACCCCAACGAATCAGCTGCCGGTTTGTTGTATTAATTCTTTTAACTTTTTCAGGGCCTGGCGTTCCAGTCGTGATACCTGTACCTGTGAAAGACCCAGCCGGAGGGCTACTTCAGACTGTGTCTTATCCTCAAAAAATCTCCATAATAATATCTGCCTGTCCCTTTCCGGCAGTTCAATCAACAGTTGCTTAACCGCCAATTTTTCCAGCCAGGGAGCGTCACCGTCCGCCTCACCGCTTAACTGGTCTAAAATATAAATGGGATCACCGTCATCTTGATGCAGCGTTTCGTAAATTGAAGTGGGGGTTTGGGCAGCTTCCAGAGCATTGACAACTTCTTCACGGCCAAACCCCAGCTCGTCAGCAATTTCATTGATGGAGGGTTCACGCCCCAGTCTGGCTGTCAGGCGATCCCTGGTTTGCTGGATTTTATAGGCTGTTTCCTTTAAGGAACGGCTTACCTTGACCGGACTGTCATCCCGTAGAAAGCGTCTTATCTCACCCACAATCATAGGCACCGCATAGGTGGAAAATTTAACATCATAGGACAAATCAAACTTGTCTATGGCCTTCATTAATCCGATACAGCCGATTTGAAACAGGTCTTCCAGCTCGTAACCACGATTATTAAAGCGCTGCACTAAATTAAAAACTAATTTTAAATTGCAGTTTACCAATCGTTCCCTGGCTTCTGTATCCCCGGCCTGAGCTTTTTTTAACAGTTTTCTCATCTCTTTGTCGCTAAGCAGGGGAAAACGGGGAAGATTCATTTCCAGTAACCTGGTTGAACTCATAGGCAGCCCGCCTTTGTTTTAATTTGCCCGGGCTTTGGCTTTGCGCATTTTGATGTGTTTAAACATGATTACTGTGGTCCCCTGACCCGGCGCAGATACCACCTGCAGGCGATCACTGAATGAACGCATGAAAACAAAGCCCAGTCCCATTCGTTCCGGGTCGCTGGAGTAAGCCGGCTGCATGGCCAAATCAATGTCAGCAATGCCGCAGCCCTGATCCACCACCTGAATTTCAATGCCGCTTTTGTAAATAACAACTTTTACCTGTACCGTTTCGTCCGGTTTATTGCGGTAACCATGAATAATTGCATTGCCCACTGCTTCTGAAACAGCTACCTTTATTTCTTCTAATTCGGGCAAAGTATAATCCAGCTGCGAGGCAAAAGCTGCCACAGCCACCCGGGCAAAGGCCACATTTTCCGGTTGGCTGGCAAACTCCAGGGTACACCGGTTAAGCATCTTCACCGCCACCACTCCTTTAAACAATCTTGCTCAATGCCTTGGGCTCGTCAGGATAATCTTCCATAATCTGCAGCAGGCCGGACAGCTCTAATATTCTTTTCACCTGCGGTTGTGCCCCCACCAGGATAACTTTACCTCCTTGATTAGCCAAACGCTTGTATCGTCCTAAAATTACCCCTAAACCGGAACTGTCGATAAAGGTTACCCGGTTTAAATTTAAAATTAAATTTTTTATTTTTTTTTCATCTAATTGATTATCTAAAGTTTTACGCAATTGATCGGCCACACCCAGGTCTAAATCTCCTCCCAGGCGAACCAGCAAGGTTTCCTGTTGATATTCCATATCTAAATGCATCCCGACAGTCTCCCCTTCCCAAGAAATTCCCTGCCATGCCATTTTCTATTTTATCTCCGGGAATTCCTGCTAAAAATTTCCAAAACTAATGTCGAAGAAAGCAGTCATTGGTTAACACTGTGCAATATGCATACAAAGCTGTAATAACAAAAAAGTGGTTTTATGATCCCCTGCCGGCGACTTGTCGAAGCACCGGTAACAGCACTTGATAAGCGTAGGAGCCATTGGGGTGGCGCCCACAGGACGTGGGCGCCAGCCGAACCGGGCCAGGATGGCCCGTTTGAGGCGACATCAATGGCGAACGGAGCGAATCATAGTGCTGTCGGTGCGTAGACCGGAGCTAAAGGGGATCATAAACCACCGACAAGGTTTGTCACAGTCGGTTGGCGGCAGGTTTGTTAATCCAAACTGTACACCCTGTTCAGCATGTCATTTAACAACTGCAGGGGCGAAGCTTTTTTGACTTCCCGGCCTGCCACTAAATCTACCTTGAGCACCTCCCGGCCGTCTTTGATTAATACATAACTGCCAACGGTCTGCCCCTTTTGCACAGGAGCGTTAATCATTTCCGGCAGGTTGATTTTACCCCGGACAGATTTCTCCTGCCCTTTGGGTACCACCAGACCAACCGGCTCCTTAGTAATTACCGGCACTTTTTCAACCTCTCCCTTGCCCACCGGAATTTCCTTTACCACCTGTCCTGCTTCCGCCAGGTTAACCGCCTTATATCTGGCAAAGCCGTAGTTAAAGATTTTAATGGTTTCCTGGAAATGCGTACGCGGCATGGGACAGCCCAGCACTACCGAAATCAAGCGCAAACCGTCCCGTTTGGCAGTGGCCGCCAGGCAGTAGCCGGCTTCGTTGGTCCAGCCGGTTTTGCCGGCATCCGCGCCGGGATACCACTTGAGAAGCTTATTGGTATTCCAAAGTTTAAATTCGCCGCCCCGCAGGTCATACTCATAAATGGCGGAAACTTCCCGGAATAAAGGATATCTTAAACACTCGCGCAAAATTTGAGCCATGTCGTAGGCAGAAGTATAGTGGTTTTCTGCCGGTAAGCCGGTGGGGTTGGCAAAATGGGTGTTTTTCAGTCCCATTTCTTTAGCTTTATCGTTCATCATAGCCACAAAGGCTTCCTCCGACCCGGCCACCTGTTCAGCCATGGCCACACTGGCATCGTTGGCTGAACCGGTTGCGATGGAAATTAATAATTCCTTGGCGGTCATTTCCTCTCCCGGCTCCAAAAAGACCTGGGAACCGCCCATTCCGGCAGCATGCTCACTGACTGCCACTTTGTCTGTCAATTTAATTTTCCCCTGGGCCTCTGCTTCACAAATCAACAGCATGGTCATCAGCTTGGTAACACTGGCCATGGGCCTGGGCTGATGCATATTTTTATCATATAAAATCTGCCCCGACAAATAATCCGTTAAAACAGCAGTAGCCGCCGTAGTCTCCAGCGAAGCGGCAGCTGATTGATCACCCTGGCTTGCCTGGTTAACCGACTTAGGTTGATTTTGGCTTGCCGGAGCGGCCAGGGCGGTTGATAAAGCAAAAATTGCCGATAATAACAGACAGATAATGATCAAGATATACTTAAACTTTGGTTGCATTGGCTTTCCCCCTCCAGGTTCTCTATTCATCTCCTTACTATTATTGTTATCTTTTGGCCATGTAATATGCCGCCAGACCAGGAGGGAGTTGCTGGAAAAAATAAATCAGGGAGACGCCTCGTTAAGTATTGTAGGCATACTCCCTGAGAAATGTCAGAATTCATATCTGCCTGCACCGGTTACTTTGCCAAGGATAAGCTTTCTTTTTTCAGGTGCCTGGTTGCCGATAGTGTAAGCCTGGCGGATGATATTCTCCGCCCGGCGTGCACTTTCCTCATCCCGGGCATGAATATCACAAAGGGGCTCGCCCGTATTCACCCGGTCACCTACTTTTTTACGCAACACTACGCCCACCGCTAAATCAACGGCTGCCTCTTTAGTAGCCCGTCCGGCCCCCAGCTGCATGGCCGCCAGGCCGATTTGTTCCGCTTGAATAGCTTCTACATAGCCAGCCGTCGCAGCAGCCACAGCATAAACAACCGGGGCTTGGGGCAACAACTCGTATTGGTCAACAATTTGCCCGTTACCACCCTGGGCATTGATAAACTCTTTAAATTTGGCTAAGGCTAAACCACTGTCCAGGATCTGGCTCAGGCGGCTGTGGGCGGTTGCAAAATCAGCTGCCTGACCCGCCAGCATGATCATTTCACTGCCCAGGCTTAAGCACAAGCGGCGCAAATCCTGCGGCCCCTGACCCTTCAAGGTGTCAATAGCTTCCTTAACCTCCAAAGCGTTGCCTATAGCATTGCCCAGGGGCTGGTCCATATCAGTAACCAGCGCCACGGTTTGGCGTCCGACCCGGCAGCCGATATCCACCATGGTGCCGGCCAGGGTAAAGGCTGCCTCAGGATTTTTCATAAAGGCACCGCTGCCCACCTTTACATCCAGCACTATGGCATCTGCACCGGCGGCAATTTTTTTGCTCATTACAGAAGCTGCTATTAAGGGAATGCTGTCTACAGTAGCGGTAACATCCCGCAGGGCATAAAGCTTTTTATCTGCCGGGGCTAAGTGCCCGGTTTGGGCCACCACCGCCAGCTTAATGTCTTTTACTTGCCGGAGAAAACGCCGGTTGTCCAGGTTCACCTGAAACCCCGGAACAGACGACAGCTTGTCAATGGTGCCACCGGTATGTCCCAGGCCGCGGCCGGACATTTTAGCCACCGGCACCCCGGCAGCTGCCACCAGCGGCCCTAAAATTAAAGTAGTTTTATCCCCTACGCCGCCGGTGGAATGTTTGTCCACCTTAATGCCGGGTATGGCCGATAAATCCGCCTGTTCACCGGAATTAGCCATGGCCATGGTTAAATCGCCGGTTTCCCGGGGAGATAATCCCTGAAAAAAAGCCGCCATCAAAAAAGCCGCTGCTTGATAATCCGGTATCTCTCCCTGGGTATAACCATTAATGAAAAAATTTATTTCTTCGGCAGTCAGTTCCTGCCCCCGTCTTTTTTTAAGTATAAGGTCAACCATTCGCATTTTTAGTTGCCTCCCCGCCTTAGCACCTGTTCAGCAAAGCTGGTTCCTACATGAAAAGACAATCCAAAGAAATCAGCCAGGGTTGCTGCCACGTCGCTGAATGAACTTCGGATGCCCAGATTGCTGCCGCCCTTGACCGGCTGCCCGTATACCAGCAAGGGAACATATTCCCGGCTATGGTCGGTACTTGCGGTGGTAGGATCACAACCATGATCCGCCGTCAGGATTAATACCTCCTCCGGCAGCATGGCAGCCATTATCTCCGGCAATCTGCGGTCAAAATCCTCCAAAGCCCGGGCGTAGCCTGACGGGTCGTTACGGTGGCCGTAAACCGAATCATATTCCACCAGATTAGCAAAAATCAGACCTGACGGGCATTTTTTCATTAAATTTACGGTTTGCTCAACGCCGTCCATGTTGTCTTTGGTTTTATAACTTTCCGCCACTCCTACGCCGGCAAATATATCGTAAATTTTGCCAACCCCCATGGTTTTAATGCCTGCTTGCTGCAGCACCGTCAAAATATTGGGGGTTGGCGGCGGTACAGCGTAATCATGCCGGTTGGCGGTTCTTTTAAAGGAGCCGGGCTGCCCCACAAAGGGACGGGCAATCACCCTGCCCACCCTGTGTTCACCGTCCAACAGTTGCCTGGCAATTTCACATATCCGGTAAAGCTCGGGTACGGGGATAATTTCTTCATGTGCTGCCACCTGAAATACACTGTCTGCCGAGGTATAAACAATGGGGTAGCCGGTAGCCATGTGCTCTTGTCCCAGCTCCTCAATGATTTGGGTGCCGGATGCCACCACATTGCCCAGTACCCGCCGGCCGATTCTTTTTTCCAAAGCAGCAATTATTTCCGGCGGGAAACCCTGGGGATAAGTGGGAAAAGGCCGCTCCAGAATAATGCCTGCCATCTCCCAGTGTCCGGTGGTAGTATCTTTCCCTTTGGATGCTTCGGCCATTTTGCCGTAGGCTCCCAGGGGGTCGCCAACCGCAGGCACCCCTAAGATAGGATGGATATTGCCCAGCCCCAGCCGCCCCAGGTTGGGCAGTTTTAATCCTCCTACCGCCCTGGCCACATTGGCCAGGGTGTTGCTTCCTTGATCGCCATACTCTGCAGCATCCGGCAGTTCTCCGATGCCCACACTGTCCAAAACAATCAAAGTAACCCTGTTTACTTTTGCTTGAGTCAAAAAGAATCACCCCTTATGCAGTATTGTTTAAGCTCTCGGGTGAGCGTTAGTGTATACCTCCCGCAGCCTGATCTTGGTTAGGTGGGTATAAATCTGGGTGGTAGATATATCAGCATGGCCCAACATCTCCTGCACCGCCCGCAGGTCTGCGCCATTTTCCAACAGATGGGTGGCAAAGGAATGTCTTAAGGTGTGAGGTGTTATATGTTTATCAATTTTCCCTTCCCGGGCGTACTTTTTGATAATTTTCCAAAAACCCTGCCGGGTTAAGCGCCTGCCCTGTATATTAACAAACAAGGCCGGGTGCTCGGCTTTCCCTCTAGTTAGTTTGACCCTTGACCTGGCCAGGTATTCCCGTACATAATGAGCCGCCACAGAACCCAGCGGAATAATTCGTTCTTTGGATCCTTTGCCAAAACAGCGGATATATCCCATATCTAAATCCACATCCTGCAGATTTAAGGATACCAGTTCAGAAACCCGGATACCTGTGGCGTAAAGCAGCTCCAACATAGCCTTATCCCTGATCCCCGCCGGATCTGCCAACTGTGGCTGGCTGAGCAGCGTTTCCACTTCCGCCGTAGAAAGTACCTTGGGCAGCCGCTGCGCCAACTTGGGAGATTCCAGACCGGCCGTATGGTCTTCCGTAATTGCCCCTTCAGCCAGCAAAAAACGGTTAAAATGCTTGATGGCTGCCAAATAACGTGAAACGGTGGCAGGCGCCTTCCCTTCTTTTTGTAATTTATACAGGTACGCTAAGATATGATTGCGTTCCATCAGGGGCGGTGATGTAACCCCTTGCTTTTTTAAGTAATTGATATACTGATTGAGGTCTATACGATAGGAGGCTAATGTATTTTGGGCCAGACCCCTCTCCACTGCCAGGTAATGGATAAATTCTTCCAACCAGCGTTCCATTTCCCTCCGCCTCCTTATAATAAAAATAGTCCCTTGGGGGACTACTTCAACAAAAATCCATAGTTTTCCTTTTTTAATTTATGTTAATTTTTGCAGCACAAAACTTGAGAGATCGGAGCCAACACTTTCATCGGATTGCCGCTGGGAATCTTTTCTTCCAAAGGGAAACCGCTCGACCGCAGCAGACCTGCCAACTGGCAAATTAAAACAGACAGTATTAAAAGAACCAGCATTAACCTCAACCCTTTTAATATTTTGTGCTTTAACCTGGTAACCAACACAACCAGCACACCGTTCCCTCCCCGGGGCAGTAAAATTTTGCTTTGTTTATGGACTGTCACCAATCAAAACAGCCAGCCATATCCTGTCAGTAAGGATTAATCTTAACGGAGGTGTCCTATGGATCAGCATTACGCCAATGCTCTAAACGCCCAAAGTCCTTTTACCTTATTTTTAATCTTAATTTTATTAATATTAGGCACTGAACAAGATATAGAACGCTATTTTGACAATGCCAGGACTTTTATTTTAGAAACCAAACGGTCACTGGAAAGCATCCGGGGTGGGTTTGAAAACATGCATGCCAATATGTTGTCTTTTCATGCCCAGTTAATGGAGTTGCAAAATAAAAAGCAAATTTAAGCAGTTAACGGCCGGCCCTCAATGCAGGGTCTTTTTTTTGGCATATTGTTTTTTCAATGCAGCATAGGATGATTTGAGGGTGGTAAATATTGTGAGGTGAGTTTGGTGACCAGGGGCAATATATTTTTGTTAATACTGCTGTTCATGGGATTTGCCGCCGATTCCGGTTTGCTGGCCACAGCCGCTTGTATTTTATTGATTTTAAAATTAAGCCGGTTGAACAGAGTTATCACTATCATTGAACGCCGTGGCCTGGAAGTGGGGTTAATCTTTTTAATGTTATCGGTACTGGTTCCGCTGGCCAACGATCATCTTATCTACCGGGACCTGCTAATAACCACCCTGTCACCCCAGGGCATCCTGGCTTTAATTGGCGGCGCCCTGGCCACTCACATGAATGGCGAAGGCCTGAAACTGCTTAAATTAGACCCGCAATTAATTTTTGGCATGGTAATCGGTTCTCTCATCGGTATTATTTTTTTGGGCGGCATTCCCATCGGGCCGTTAATGGCTGCCGGCTTAGCAGCTTTGTTCCTGGAAGTTATTTACTGGTTAAAATAAACAGGCTCCTGCCTGCACGAGCGGCGGGAGCCTGCCGTTTATTCCTTGAGCAGGCATCTGTTTTTATAATGCCAAGCCAGCACTGCTTCAGCAAAAGCCACCATTTTTTTAGTCATGCCGCCGCCCACTTCCCCGTTACGCCGACTTGGCAGCTCTCCTTTATCAATCCGGGCATAATCGGGCATTCCTAATTCGGCAGCCATTTCATTGCGGAATTCTGTCAGAGCGGGTTTTACATAGGGTACCAATTCCCGGGGGACCAAACCGGAAAAAGCAGCGCCTTTAATTAAATCATAGGGCAAATTCATGTTGGTTAACTGTTGCGTCATTGGTACTCCCTCCCGGCAAAAATAAATTAATCATAAAGTTTTTCTGACAGGCAAGAAATTAGTTTGTCCTTGGTTTACTATTATTATTCCCCTGCGTCTTCAAAATATGTTAAGTTATATTTCCGGCATTGCCAATTATTTATTTAATTAACAGATTTATCGCAGCCCTGGTAAGGTCGGGCGTTACAAAGGCTTCCACCAGACCGGCCGCTGCGGCAATACAGCAAACCACCAGCATTAGCACATGATAACCCAACAGTCCCGGCAGCACCGGCTGCTTGGAATCAAGCAACCTTTTTATAAGAAGCCAGGAAAAAGACAAAGCTGCCACACCGGCCAGGTAGATGGCGGGAATAAATAAGACATTTTGCGGCATCACTGAAGCCAGAGCTATCACCATGCCTTCTCCCACCTTATCTCGGGTAAGAAACCCAATGGTAAAGCCCAGGGAAAAACCCCTGGCCGACAGCAGGACCAGAACAGCCGGCATGCCTATTACGGTTAAGCCAAGCAAATAAAACAGGCCCACCAAAAAAAGGTTGTTGGCAATGGCGTTTTTCACCGCCTGCTGGCGATCCACGGTCATGCTGCCCGCCTGGTTAACAAAACTGTCTATAAGCACTGACAGCCGGCCGGCCTGAGAGCCATCCAAATGATAAGCACCCCAGCAGCCAAAGCAAAGACCTGCCAGCAAGGTTGCCAAGCCCAGTAAATAAACTGGCCAACTGTCACGCCAGGAGGCTTTCCACATGTTTTTAATACCTTTAGCCAAGCCATCACCCCGCCGGTCCAGGAACTCCTGTACATATTTATGCCGGGGATTGAACTAAATAGTACCATAAAAAATGACCTGGCCGGGTGAGTAGCAAGTCGTCAGCCAAACCTAAAACGGGTTGCTAATTGCCTGTGGGGCGCCTGAAAAAGGTTCTTTAATAAACCTTGCTGACCCGGGCAATTAAGTCTGATTTAAAAACCCTTCCTGAATAATGGTTTTCATAATGTACTCTGCCGCCAACAAATCCTCCAATGAATTGGCGCTGGCTGCCACCACGCAGATGCCTGTATTATGCTGCCGGGCGGCCGCTATGGCACGCCGGGCGGCTGCCAGAGCCGGGGCGGCGCCTTTCTTTTTGAGTGTTCTGGCCACTGTGCCGGTAACCACTGCCGGGGCGCCGGCGGTAACAGCCGCATCGTAAGCAACACCGCCGGTGCCGGTGGCAGCCACTACAATTTTGCCGGCCAGGTCGCCAAGTTTGGGGGTTTCCGCTCCCAGATTGGGCAGTATGGCGGTTACCGGCGCTCCCCCCTGGCGCACCCCCGCCAGCAACCGGGACGCATTGGCCGCCCTCGCCTGGTCCGAGCCCACCCGGGGTTCGGTGACCAGCACCACACCGGTACCCGCCGCCAAAGCCAGCGCCGCCGCCTGTCTGCCCACAGCTTCGGGCCGCACCTCCACCGGCGGCGATGCGCCGTCCGGACTGGCACCTAAAACAGCCAGTGCCCCGGCATCCAGGGCCGCTTCCAGGGTGGTGGACATGTCAATAACATCCACCACCATCACCACTTGGCCCTCCCGGGCAGCCCGGGCAGCACCGCTGGCATTGGCTGTAAGGGTAACTAACTTCACTTGATATCTCCCCCAAAGTTCTTTTGCTTTTCTCACTTTCCTGCCGTGTATCTGCTACACATAAGGCACGGCCTTTCCTCATATACTGTCCCATAACCGGAAAGGAGGGACATCCATGGCCCAGGTATATATCTACAGCGATAAAGTTTATTTCTTGTGCCAGGTTAAAGATTTATGTAAACTCATTAATCAATATGCTTGTCGTCATAAAACCGTGGAGGACCTAATTAATGCCACCTTTAACCGGCATGACAGTTAACATAATATCCGACAGCGGTTTTCAGGGCCGGTTAGTGGTTAAATTGTTGAATCGGCCGATTTGCTGCCTGATAATATGTCCGCGGCATATATGCCGGCTGCCCCGGCGGCCAGGAAAAACTCGGGGTCCTCTGTGACTCCCCTGCCCATGGTGGTAACTTGCAGGTTGTATTCCTGCAGGGCTGCCAGAGCCGGTTGTGCATCCAGCACGGCAATTTGGTGCTTTTGACTGATGCCGCTTGCTTCTAATTGCTGCAGCACTGTCTCCATTTTGTCCGGTGCTAATTTGGGCAAAGTTACGGTTGCTTTCGTTAAGGCTATGCGGCCGAGGGCGGTGCGGGTGTGGTGACTGATGCCCCGGTGCCTGGGCCGGGCATCCGCAAAGCTAAGACGGGGAATGGCAATGGGACGGCCACCCAGGATGTTCACAGCATTGATAATCTCCCCCTGTTCAACCCCGGTAAAGCCGTAACGGGAACCGCTGCCCACAATGCCCGGACCCATGGCAGCAATGATTACATCCGCCCCGGCCACCGCTTTGCAAGCAAACAAACCGGTATAAATATTGATGGCTTCCAGATCGCCGCCAAAGGCATGGCCGCAGGTAACGGTTTGCTGTATCAGCCCTTTTGCCTTTAGTTCATCAACCAGCTTGGACAGCGGTAAAGGAAGGGCCGCTCCGTCAGTCATCAAGTACGCCACTTGCAACCTGCCGCCCCCCAGCTTTTTAAGGGCTGCCGCCGCCGGCGCCAGCATGCTGTGCAAGGTACCTATAATTACCGGCGTGCCGTCCAGCGAGTCAGTTTGTTGCATGACGGCGGCATGAGGGCTGTCCGGGTCTTCCACTGACAGCACCTTGACCTGGCAAGGGCTGTAGCGCATCTTCATAATATGCCCCGCCGGCTGCACCTCTTTTTCCGGCCTGGACAAATTTGCCATTACAAAGTGAAAGCCGCCGGTACCCAGTTTTTTATAAACAGCGGTGGTGTTTAACAATACCTGATCACCCGCTTGCAACTGCCCGGTAAGTTCATCATAATTTACCGCCCGCTGAATTTCACCGGCCGCTTCCACCAGGCATTCCGTAAGACCTTTTCTGGTGCCGGTAATCTCTTTGACAACCCCCAAACGAGTGCGAATCAAAACAAAACCTCCTTGATTTCATGCAGGAAATATTGCTAACAGCCATTATTTACATAACAGGTTTTATCTAAACCTTGTTCTTCGGCTTGGCGGTTTACTCCTTTGTCTGCTGGGCTGTTTTAACGATTTCAACCATTAATTGGGCATTTGTTACCAGGTTTTCTTCACTGATAAATTCTTCTGTTGTATGCACTTTAGACATGCCAATGCCTAAATTCGCACAAACAATACCCCGGCCGTTAAAAATGTTGGCGTCACTGCCGCCTCCGGTTTGTCCCAACAACGGCTTAAGACCGAGCTTCTCTGCCGCCTGCCTGGCTATCCGCACCGGCAGGGCGTCCGGGCTTAAATTAAAGGCATCGTATTCTTTTACTACTTCGACCTCGGCGGTAGCACCAAACTTTGCTGCCGCTTTGTTAAATTCATCCACCATGTGTTGAATTTGTTCCTCTGCTTTAACAGGATCGATACTGCGGGCCTCCCCTTGAACGACAGCCTGTTCCGGCACAATATTGGTGGCAACACCGCTGTTCAGCAAACCGATGTTGGCAGTAGTATCCCGGTCAATGCGGCCCACCCGCATACCGGCAATGGCATGGGCAGCCACCACAATGGCATTGATGCCCTGTTCCGGAGCAATACCGGCATGGGCTGCTTTCCCCTTGACAGTGGCGGTAAAGCTGTACTGGGTAGGAGCTTTGATGATAATTTCTCCCGGCGGCCCGCCGCTGTCCAGCACAAAGCCCAACCGGGCTTTGATACGGCTGTAATCTAAATTTTTGGCACCCACCAGGCCGATCTCCTCCGCTATGGTAAAGACCACCTGGATACCGCCGTGAGCAATTTTTTCTTCCTGAATAACCCGCAAACATTCTAAGATGGCCGTAATGCCTGCTTTATCATCCGAACCTAAAACAGTATCTCCCGCTGAAGCAATAATCCCGTTTGCCCGCCGGGGCCGCACTCCCCGGCCGGGTTTGACTGTATCCATGTGGGCTGACAGCAATAAAAGCGGACCGGCTCCGCCGTTGGCCGGCAGGGTGGCTATAAGGTTGCCGGTCCGCCGGCCCACTTCAATAAAATTGCCCGCTTCATCTTCATCTACCGCCAGTCCCAGGTCGGTCAGCTTTTCCTTGAGCAGGTCGGCTAACTGTCTTTCTGCCCCGGATTCGCTATCCACCTGTACCAGCTGCAAAAATTCCTGGATTATTCTTTCTTTATTTACCAAAGGGGTCACCTCCCAATTTTTTCTCCCCGCTGTTCATCAACTTAATATATGCGAAAAAGAAAGTCAAGCCGGCAGCATAGATTGCTTGCTATGCTGCCGGCTGCCTGTTGCTTTTAATTTATTTTTTCATTTCCCTGGCTAACTGAGCGCCCTTTTCCAGGGCCTGCCGGTTAACCGGGATCATATTATGACGTCTGGCCGGCAAAACCTTTTTCAGTGATTCCACCACCGACTCAACGGATACAATGCCGGTTAATTCAATCAAAGCACCAAGGATCACATTGTTGGCCACTTTAACGTTGCCAAGCTCTTCAGCAATTTGGTTGGCGTGTATTTCCATTACTTGAACATCATTTCGCTTTACCTGCCGGTCAACCAATGAAGCATTGATTAAAATCAAACCGCCGGGTACCACCGCCGGCTCAAACTTTTCCAAAGACGGGCGGTTCATCACAATTAATGTGGTAGGCTCGGTAACCAGGGGTGAGCTGATCGGCTCGTCAGATATAGTCACCCCACAGTTGGCGGTACCGCCTCGCATTTCCGGGCCGTAGGAAGGAATCCAGGCCACCTGCTTGTTTTCCAGCATCCCTGCGTAAGCCAGCAACTGGCCGGTAGAAAGAACCCCCTGGCCACCAAAGCCTGCAATTAAAATTTCCTGCAACATTTACTTCACCTCCGCCGGTTCTTTGTACACACCGAGAGGGTAGTACGGGATCATGTTGTCTGCCAGCCACTTTAACGCCTCTTTAGGGGTTAATCCCCAGTTGGTGGGACAGGTGGAAAGAACCTCCACCAGGGCGAAGCCCAGGCCGGCTTGCTGTACTGCAAAGGCTTTGCGAATAGCCATCTTGGCCTGCATAATATGCTTGGGGTCGTGCACCGAAACCCTGGCAATATAAGCGGCCCCGTCCAGGGTAGCCAGCATTTCGGAAACCTTAACAGGCAGCCCGGCTGTCTCCTTTTGGCGTCCGCCGGGTGTGGTGGTGGTCTTTTGACCGGGCAGTGTGGTAGGGGCCATTTGACCGCCGGTCATACCGTAAACAGCATTATTTACAAAAATGGTGGTTATTTTTTCACCCCGGGCAGCCGCATGAACAATTTCAGCCGTACCAATGGAAGCCAGGTCACCGTCCCCCTGGTAGGTAAACACCATACGATCGGGCAGCGAGCGCTTAATCCCGGTGGCCACCGCAGGCGCACGGCCATGGGCGGCCTGAAACATATCCAGGTTAAAATAATCATAAGCAAATACCGCACAACCAACCGGACAAACGCCCACAGTATTATCCCGGATATTCATTTCATCAATTACTTCAGCCACCAGCCGGTGAATAATACCGTGAGTGCAGCCGGGACAATAGTGAAATTGCTTGTCTGTCAGGGCTTGCGGTCGCTTAAATATTACTTTGGTCATTACTCAGCACCCCCTGCCATAACTTTTTTCAGCTCTGCCAAAACATCTTTGGCCAGGGGCACCATGCCACCGCTGCGGCCATAGAAATGTACCGGTCTTTGGCCGTTGACCGCCAGTTTAACATCCTCAACCATTTGCCCCATACTCATCTCAATGCATAAAAAGCTTGCCGCATGAGCCGCCGCCCGGGCATAAACCTCAGACGGGAAAGGCCACAGGGTAATGGGCCTGATTAAACCCGCTTTAATGCCGGCCGCCCGTGCTTTATCAACCACCGACTTGGCAATGCGGGCTGCCGTGCCAAAACCTGTTAAGACAATTTCTGCATCCGCCAGCTGATATTCTTCCCAGCGGGTTTCTTTGGCAGCAATTTCCGCATACTTGGCAAACAGCCTTTGATTCAGTTTTTCGCACTGTTCCGGTACGATATAGAGGGAGTTAATAATATTGGGCTTTTCTCTGCCCCGCAGGCCGCCGGCAGCCCATGGCTTGGCCGGCATAGCAGGTAAGGTCACCTCATCGGCCAGTTCCACCGGCTCCATCATTTGCCCCAGGATACCGTCCCCCACCAGCATGACAGGGGTGCGGTACCGGTCAGCCAGGTCAAAGGCCACCTGCATTAAATCAATTATTTCTTGAACCGAAGCAGGCGCCAGCACGATTAATTTATAATCACCGTGGCCGCCGCCCTTAACCGCCTGGAAATAATCCGACTGGGCCGGCGCAATATTACCCAAGCCGGGCCCGCCGCGCATAACGTTAACAATCACACAGGGCAGCTCAGCCCCCACCAGGTAAGATATGCCTTCCTGCATAAGACTTAAACCAGGACTGGAGGAGGAGGTCAGCACCCGGCAACCGGCACCGGCCGCCCCATATACCATGTTAATTGAAGAAGTTTCACTTTCCGCCTGCAGAAAAACACCGCCCACTTCCGGCATGCGTTTGGCCAGGTAGTGTGGCAGCTCGCTCTGGGGAGTAATGGGGTAACCAAAAAAATGACGGCAGCCGGCGCGGATAGCCCCTTCGCCGATAGCCTCGTTGCCTTTCATCAATACCTTGCTCAAGCCTGCTTCTCCTCCTTTACAACTTCAATAACCACATCCGGACACATGCGGGCGCACATGGCACAGCCCTTGCATTTATCCGTTTCTACCACCGTAGCCGGGTGAAAACCCATGGCATTAAAGTGGTCAGCCAGCCGGATAATATTTTCGGGGCAAACTGCAATACATAATTCGCATCCTTTGCAGCGCTCTTCCCGGAATGTTACAGTGGCCAAGTTTTTCCCCTCCTTGATTTCAGTTAGTTAATCTATTGCTCAAAATATAAGCAAACCCTTACCATTCGCCGCAGACTTCTTCCCAAGGAGTTTTCATGTGAAATTCCAGGGGCAACACGGCAACACCCGGCAGCCGCGCTGCCGTTTCTGCTGCCAGCGGGGCCGGAGCCGCCAAAAAGGCTACCGGCAAACCCAGCTTTTCAGCCATTCGGGAAACCTTGCCGTAACCGTCTACCATTACCTCAACATCGGTCTGACGACCCAGGTTAGTATTGCTGACCAGCCCGGTAACCCGCAAGCGAGAGTTTGTTTCAATGCTGCGCATTATTTTGACCACACCGTCAAAATCCCTGGTAAAGGGACGGCAGGTGTTGACAACAAAGTAAAGATCAAACCTCCCCTCAGGCAGGAAGGGCCGGTAAGCACCCAGAGCAATGGCTCCTACATCATCCCCTCCGACATCGCATACACAATAACCCTCCGGGGCCTGCAGGGCTCCCCGGATGGCCGGGGTCAGGGCAGGCACATCGGCATTGACCAGGTGGCCGGGCGGGCATATCACACGCAGTCCCCGGGCGGCTAAATTATCTTTGGCCAGCCGGGTTCGAAAATAGGGGTTAATAATATCCAAATCAACCAGGGACACTTTGGCACCCCGCATTTGCAGCATACCGGCAAAATTGATAGAAATTTCGGTTTTACCGCTGCCCAGATTGGCTGTAAAAATTGTGACCGGTTTAATGTTGATTTGCATTGAACACCTCCAATGTCTTAATATTTCGTTTTGTGTCAATAAAATCCCTTCCGTTAGCTGCTTAAAAATTAAACGGTTGTGGCCATTTCTTAGCTTCGCCCCAACCGATCCAGGTAATTAAGCATTTTATTTTTTTCAATGATCTTGGTCAAGCTGTATTTTTCAGTCAACAGGTGAAAGCAAATTAAAAAAATCAAGTAGCCGGTTTTCACCGAAGCCGGCAAAACCAGCACAGCGGTCAGGCCGATGGTTGCCCCCAGGGCATTAGAGCCGGTATCCCCCATCATGGCTCCGGCCCGCAGGTCGGTGGGCAAGTAGGCCAGTAAAGCTGCCGCCGCAACAACAAGCCATATCAAATGAAAAGATGGCCAGCCACCCAGGCATAACAGCAGACCGCCCAACAAAAAGCCTTTACCGGCCCGGCCCGGCCGCAAGTCCAGCAGGTTAATGGCATTGATCGACAGGGCAAGCACCAGGGTATTGGTAAGGATTGACTGCCATTCCTGGCTGACGGCAGCCGCCGCCACCAGGGACATTACACCGCCGGCTGCCAATTTTAATCCCCCGGTCGTTAATTGGCCCCGCAGCATTTTTTTAAGATGCCCCTTCAAACCGCTGTCCGCCCGGGAACCAAAAATATCATCCACCAACCCCAGCAGGGTCATGGTGCTGAAGACAAACAGGTATAAAAAACCTGCCGTCCGGTAAGCCGGGAAAGAAAAAATCAGCAAGCCGGCGGGCAAAAGAACACTCAAAAAAAACAGCAGCCCCGCCCCCAGGGGGATGCAGTCACCCCGGAAATTGGGCCTGACAAACCCTGCCTCGGCAATTAGTTTTAACAGGTTGGGCAGCATCAACCGGGCCATCCCGTAAGATATTAAGGGAGCCAGTAAAATAAGCCATTCATTCTTTGGCAGCATAAAAACACCTCAAATAAGCGTCTGTTGCGGCATGGCCGATGCCAAACCGTTATTTTGCATAACACTGGCAAAAGTATTATAAAGTATTAATTAACAAACGTTGGCCAAGCTGCGCAGGCACCGGGTTGTGCCGGTGCAAGTAAATTAAGCAATTTATATTATTGCCTAAAAAAACAGGCTGAAAACTAATCAGGTGCCAGGCCTGTTGTAAACTGCCGTTTGCCTGGCACCCGATTAAATTTTGCCGAACGCCGGCCGCTTACCGTTGCCGCCCGGAAACAAAGCCGTATTTTAAAAAGCACCCGGCCAACACCCGGGCCACATGAATAAATTGTTTGCCCCTGTGGCAAAAACCTTTAAGATCTCTGCCGGTTTCGGCGTGACGCATCTGGGTGGGCACCTCCAACACCCGGAAACCCGCCCTGGCCACCTTAATGGTAAGGGCCACTTCTACACCATAGCCGGATGCAAAAGGCACAACCCTTTCCAGCACCTGCCTGGTCATCACCCGCTGGCCGGATAAAGGCGCCTGGCTGTCCAGCCCGGCAAAGTAGCGGATACCGGCCCGGGCCAGGTTTTTTACCAGTCCGAACCCACCTTTTTTTTGCGCTTTGGGAAACCGGGCCACCGTCATATCCGCCAGGCCGTTAAGAACCGGCAAAATCAGGGCTCTGGCTTCCCCGGAGCTGCTGCCCAGATCGCCGTCCAGCAGGGCCACTATCTCACCGGCGGCTTTAGCTACCCCGGTATTCAGAGCGCCTCCTTTACCCAGGTTGTGCGGCAGTGAAATCACAGCCGCCCCCGCCTGCCTGGCCAGCGCAGCGGTATCGTCAGTGGAGGCGTCATCCACCACAATAATCTCTGTAACCTCGGGAATGGCTTGCACACCTTTAACGGTAGCATAAATACGTTCTGCTTCGTTATGGGCGGGAATTACCACTGACACCCTGGCCCGGTCGGCCATTACCCACACCTCCCACTACGGTATCAAAAGGCGGCAGTAGTTGCTTGGCGGTGGGCTTAACTCCATAATGCCCCGGTTTTCCGGCCATAGCCATCACCAGCGCCAGCTGTCCGGGAGGTGTTTCCACATTATCCACCGTACTGATCCTCTTTTTTTGATAGGCCTTCATATACGAATAAGTAACGTCAGTTTCTTCAACCCCGAAAACAGGCAGTTTTTGCTGCAAAAAATAATCTATCATGGGATAGTCCAGTATTTCTGTTTTGACAAGGGTTTGATCCTGACTGCCGCCGATGAATATTACCGCATCAATGGGTACACCATAATCACCGGACAACTTTAACAGTTCAGCCTGCGCCAGGGTATTTAACAAGGCCTGCTTTTCGCCGGTTAGAATTCCCCTGGCTGTTTCGGCAGCCAACTGCTTGACGATGGCGTTGTCCTCGGTGGCCTTGAGGTTTAATTCGCGAACCAGCTTGTCTTTCCGGCCGGCTAAATCAAAACCGTCCAGAATTGTGGTGACAGATTGCACAGTGGCTCCGGCCATGGTCAGAGTGTTGACCAGATCATCCCGGAAACCGTAACTGTTGGTTTCCACAATGGCCAACCGTTTGCCGGCCAGCTTGCCGGCTACCAGCGGCGGTAAAACCTGCTTCTCAAACTGTTTTTGTATATTGTTGTCAATTTCCAGATTGTTAGCTCTGGCCTGCACCGCTTCGTTTTTTTGCCGCAGTTCTTCTAACTGCATTTCCAACCGGTCTGCCAACTGCTGCTGCCTTTTAACAATGGCTTCGTTGCCCAGCACGGCACTGCCAACCAAGATGCCAATGCCCAGAGCGATAAAAACAGCCACCAGGGAGGCCACATGGTAGCGATAATCAATAATCACAGAGAATATCCTCCTAAATGCCAAAAATTAACCTCACATTCAATACCAGTAACCTTAATAATTCTCTGGTGGGTGGTGCCATGGCCATAACCACCGCCAGAGGAACCAAACCGGCCAGCAACAGCTGACCCACATATTTCAGCTTCATGCGGCTTCTATAAAGCTGGCTGACACCCTTGGCATCCACCAGGATATCCCCCACCTTCAGCCGCACAAGAAAGGTGCTGGCCATACCTTTACGTCCCTTTTCTAAAAAGTCCAGCATATTGGAGTGGGTACCTACTGCCACAATCAGCTCGGTACCCTTTTCATAAGCCAGCATCATGGCAATATCTTCACTGGTGCCGGGGGCGGGGAAAACTTTAGCCTGCAGCCCAAGGGCTTTAATCCTCTCCATACCCGGCGCCCGGCCGTCCGGGTAAGCATGCACCACCAGTTCCGCCCCGCTGCACAGGGCTTTATCAGTGGTGCTGTCCATATCACCGATAATTAAATCCGGAGTATAGCCGAACTCCAACAGTGCGTCCGCTCCCCCGTCCACCCCGATCAGAACCGGCCGTACTTCGTCAATATAAGATTTAATGGCATTCAAATCCTGTTTATAATTATGTCCCCGCACCACTATCAAAGTGTGCCGGCCTTTAAAAGAAGTGGTAATCTCGGGTATTTGCAACCCCCCACAGACAAAATCCACTTCATTGCGGGCATAATCCAGGGTGTTGTGGATAAAACGAGATAACACCCGGTCCATCCGGCTGCGGGATTGCTCCATATGCTCTTTAACTTGCTGCAAAGTTAACCGGGTACCGGCAGCCACAACTTCACCCTGCCGCAGCACAAGATTACCCCGAATTTCCAGTTCTTCACCCTCATGAATTTTTTCCATAATCTCTTTGCCAACATTATCTAAAATGGGAATGCCTGCTTCTAAAAGGGTAATGGGGCCCTGGTTGGGGTAATCTTCGCTCATAGAAGGAACCGCATTTATGACAGCTTTAACTTTAGCCGCAAGCAAAGAATCGGCAGCCACTTTGTCCAGCTCGTAATGGCAGATTACGGCAATTTCATTGGCATTAATTCTTTTGGCTAAATCTTTTGTTCTTTTATCAATACGGGCGATTGCTTTAATATTCAATCACAAATCACCACCTTACCAACTTCATTCTAATGTTATATATACGTTAAGTCAAGTATACCCACAGGAATAAAATACTATTATTTTCCTGATATGGAAAATAATATGGCGAAAATTTAATGGTCCCGGTTTACAGCAGCCTTAGCAATTTATTATTTAAAATTTTAATACAAAAAAAACAACAAAAAGTTAATATTTTACAGGCAGCAATGTGTTACAATATGTAAAAAAATGTTGATGGAGGTATCTATGCTGTGAAGAGTTTAAAAACCCTGGTTATTTCCGTAGCGATAGGCATCATTCTTTTAATTTTTACCGCCCAGACGGGCCTGGGTTTTTATCAATTCAAACAAATTTACTCCACCAATGTCAATGACAAACTGACCCTGCAGGTTGAGAAAGAAGCTGCTTACCTGGCGCAAAAGCTGTTGGATACCGGCCGCGTCAGCGTGGCCCTGGCCAACAATATTTCTGCCATGACCGATTATGATCAAGATTATATGCTGGCCATGATAAAACCATATATTACCGAACAAGCCATGGCCCTGGGGGCCGGCTTTTGGTTTGAACCTTACGCCTTTGATGGCCGACTTAAATATTTCGGCCCTTATATTTACAAGGATAATAACCAACTGGTTACCACCTGGGAATACAGCAACGAGCAATACGATTATTTTCAATACGACTGGTACCAAAAGGGCCTTTCTGCAGGCCATAAAATTGCCTGGAGCGAACCTTACCTGGATACCGTGACTAATATTGCCATGATTACTGCCGCCAGCCCTATCCGTAAAGACAGCGGGGTGGTGGGGGTAACCACCTGTGATATCAATATTAAAGAACTGCAGGATTATATTTCTAAAATCAAGGTGGGACAAGCGGGTTTTGCCTTTGTGGTAACATCCCAGGGCTACTACCTGGGCCACCGGGATACCGGCAAAAACCTTAAAGAAAAAATTACCGCCGACAAGGAAGCCGGCCTGCAAGCCCTCGGCAAAACCATTCTCAGTCAAGCGCAGGCCGGTGAGGCACAGGTGAGCCTAAAAGGAGAAAACTTCCATGCTTTTTTTGCCCCGGTGGGCGATACCGGCCTGAAACTGGTGATCATGTTGCCGGAAGATGAAGTTAACGGCGTCATTGCCAAATACTTTACCACCAACATCATTACCTTCTTAATTGCCATAACCCTGGTATCTCTTGTCCTGTACGCTCTTATTACAAGAAAAATTACCGGTCCTCTAAATCAACTGGTTAAGGATTCAGAAAAAGTGGCTGCCGGCGATTTAACCATTTATGACCAGGCTGCCGCTAAGCAGACCAACGATGAAATCGGTCAGCTGGCCCGGGCTTTTCGTTCGATGGTGGCAAATATGAAGCAATTAGTCAGTGATATAAATGCCAAATCGCAGCTGGTAGCCAGCTCGGCTCAGCAGTTAACCACCAGCGCCCAGCAAACATCCGCCAGTGCCAACGAAACAGCTTCCACCATGGGAGAAATATCGGCTACAGTGGAAAATTTCAACCTGTCGGTGCAGGAAATTTCTCAGGTGTCTGAACATGCGGCCCGGCAGGCAGCGAAGGGTAACAGCGAGATCAAAGCCATTACCCACCAGATGGAGGAAATTGCCGGCGCAACCGCCTCCCTGGCAGAAGCAATCCGGGAATTAAGTAAAAAATCGCTGGAGATTAACCAAATTGTTGAGTTGATTAACGGTGTGGCCGAGCAAACCAACCTGTTGGCCTTAAACGCGGCCATTGAGGCGGCCCGGGCAGGGGAACAAGGCCGCGGCTTTGCTGTGGTGGCGGAGGAAGTGAGAAAGCTGGCCGAACAAACCAGCGCAGCCACCAAGCGTATCAGCAGCTTGATTGAAGCGGTACAAGACGGCGCCGAAAAAGCTGTGGCCAGTATTGATGAAAACGTCCAAAAGGTAACTAAGGGATCCACCCTGGTGCAGGATATCGGCGGCAACTTTAAAGAGATTATCACTGCTGTCCAGGGCCTGACCAGGCAAATCGAAGAACTTGTGTCAGCCACCGGCGATATGTCCGCCGGCATCGAAAACATTGCTGCGGTTACCCAGGAACAAACCGCCACCATGGAAGAAGTGTCAGCCACCTCCGAAACCCTGGACAAACTTGCTCAGGAACTGAAAGAACTAATTGAGAAGTTTCGCATCAACTAGGGCAGGCCGCCCGGACAAGCCTAATTAACATTTAGCTGTGCTGTGTGTCAGCGCAGCTTTTTTATTTTGCTGAAAACCTGTCCGGTTTGTTTTGTGTTGTACATAAAGCTAACAGTAGGAAAAGTTTGTATTCTATTATATAATTTTCTATAAAAATAATTTATACGAAATGACGGTGGGTACCATGAAATATCAAGAACATGCCCAGGAAGAAATTGCCGCCAGGCTGCGGGCCTTAGAGGAAGAAAACAGCCGGCTGAAAAATGAAAATGACATTTTAAACAGCATTATTGAACAAGCCACCGACGGTATCGTGCTGGTTGACCAGCAGGGTTTGATAATCAAGTGGAACCAAGAAATGGAGCGGTTAACCGGCCTGCCCAAGCCGGAGGTTCTCGGCCAGCCCGCCCTGGCTGTGCGCTCACGCATTAAGCAGGGGCCAAACAGCGGCCGCCCCGGTCAGGGACGTATGCTTGAACAAATGTTAAACGGCCGGGTACCACTTAACAAACAAGTCATCGAACAAGAAATAACCGCCGGCAACCAAACCCTTACCATCCAGGATATGCCCTTCAGCATCACAACAGACAAGGGTTCTTGGGCCTGCGGCGTCATCAGGGATATTACCGCCTTAAAGCAAATTCAGGCCAAGCTGCAGGAGCAGCTGGTGTTTATGCAGCAGGTGTTGGATACCGTCCCCTGCCCGATTTTTTATAAGGATTTAGCCGGCGTTTACAAGGGGTGCAACAAAGCCTTTGAAGAATTTACCGGCCTGCCCCGGACAGCCGTCATCGGAAAAACCGTGTTTGATTTATACCCAAAAGATGCCGCCCGCTTGTACGGTGAGAAAGACTCTGAACTGATAAACAATCACGGCATCCAGAAGTATGAGAGCATATTCAAGCATGCCGACGGCAGCCTGCGTCATGTTATCTTCCAAAAGGCCCTTTACTGCGACCACAACGGCCAGGCCCAGGGCATTGTCGGCGTGTGCCTGGATATTACGGAAGAAACAAGGCTGGCCAAAGAGCTGGTCAGGGCCAATGAAGAATTAACCCGGCTGTTGGAAAGCATCTGCGACGGTTTTGTGGCTTTAGACCAACAGCTCAGGTTTATTTACCTCAACCAGGCGGCCAAACAAATCTTCAGTAAAGTAATGGCTACCGGTGACCTGATTGGCAAAAGCGCCCTGGGCAGCCATCCCTGTTTTACGGCCATCAGCCAAAAGCTGCATTATGCACTGGCCAACCAGGTGCCGGTTCATTTTGAAACATTCGCTGTTAACAAGTGGATTGAGATTCATTGCTATCCGGCCGGCCCCGGTTTGTCGGTATTTTTCCGGGATGTTACGGCCCAGAAAAATACTGAATTGGCCTTGGCCTCCTCCGAGGAACGATTTTATAAAATTTTTAACAACAGCCCCTTCCCCATGGCCATTACCGACTTACATACCAATAAAATATTAAGCGTTAACAGCAAATTTCTTGAACTGACAGAATACCGGCTTGGTGAGGTATTGGGGCGCACCTTTCAGGACCTAAACCTGTGGGTTAACCCGGACAGGCGTCAAATGGTGATTAATAGGCTGTTGGAAACCGGCCGGCTTTATAATTTTGAATTGGAAATCCGCAGCAAATCAGGTAAAATTATTACCGGTTTGTTTTCTGCCCAGTTATTAAACTTTTCCGGACAAACACATGTTTTGAGCATTTGCAACGACATTACAGAATTTAAACAATATCAAAAAGAAATGGCCCGTTTGGAACGCTTAAACATTATTGGGCAAATGGCGGGAACACTGGCCCACGAAGTAAGACAACCCCTTACCTCTTTAAAAGGTTTTTTGCAGCTGCTGGGCAGCAACGAGATGTATCACCGGCACAAGCATTATTTTGACTTTATGCAAAGTGAAATAGACCGCATTAACGATATTATTACTAATTTTCTTGCCCTGGCTAAAAACAAGCCTGCTGAATTAAGGCCCTATAAACTTAACCTGATTATCGAAGAACTGTTCCCGTTGCTGCAAGCGGATGCCTTGAATTTTGGCGTTAACCTGATATTGGAACCTTCGGATACCCCCTGGCTGCTGTTGGATCGCCGGGAAATTCACCAGTTAATTCTTAACCTTGTCCGCAACGGTCTGGAAGCAACAGAAACCGGTAAGCAAGTAACAGTAGGAACTTATGTGGAAGACGACCGGGTGGTATTGTTTGTAAAGGACCAGGGCAAAGGCATCGACCCGTCACTGCTGGATAAACTGGGTACACCCTTTGTCACTACCAAACCTGAGGGCACCGGCCTGGGCTTGGCAACCTGTTACAGTATTGCCGAACGGCACCGGGCTGCTGTAGCGGTTGACACTTCCCCTGCCGGCACTGCTTTTTACGTTAAATTCAACATACCGTCTGAATAAAAATAAAAAAATCCCTAACCATAGGGATTACAGACAATAGACATTAAAGGTGATTTTATGTTCCCCCTGCCGGCGACAGTCGAAACAGGGTCACAGCACTTGATGTGCGAAAGGAGCCATTGGGGTGGCGCTCACAGGATGCGGTCGCCGGCCGAACCAAGCCAGGAGGGACCGTTGAGGCGACCCCAATGGCGTAAAAATCTAACTCACTTTACTCTCAATGCGCAGTTTATCCGCCACCATAGCAATAAATTCACTGTTGGTGGGCTTGCCCCGTTCTAAATTTATGGTATAGCCAAAGAATTTGGTCATCATCTCAACATTGCCGCGATCCCAGGCCAGCTCAATGGCATGCCTGATGGCCCGTTCCACCCGGCTGGGTGTAGTCTGGTATTTTTGGGCAATCATGGGGTACAGCTCTTTGGTAACAGCCCCCAATAAATTAACTTCGTTAATAACACAAAGGATAGCTTCCCTTAAATAGTGGTAACCTTTGATGTGAGCAGGAACACCCATTTCATGGATGATGTTGGTAACGGCAACATCCAGGTTGCGAGGCTTAAGCGAAGAGATATATTGGGATACAGCAACCCCGTCGGCCAGCTGGCGAATACGGGTGGCCAGAACAGAAAAATCGAAGGGTTTTAAAATATAGTAATCTGCACCCAGCTCAACCGCCCGGGCGGTAACACTTTCTTGTCCGAAAGCGGTAAGCATAATAACCTTTGGTTTATGACCGACCGCTCCGGATGATATTTTCTCCAGCACACCGATGCCATCCAGGTGTGGCATAATAATATCAAGAACCATCACATCGGGTGCCTGTTGGTTAATTATTTCCAAGGCTTCCAATCCATTATTGGCAATGCCGGCCAAAATAAAATCATCCTGCTGATTGATAAATTCTTTCAATAATTCACAGAATTCTCTGTTATCATCAGCAATTAAAACCTTAATAGCCTTTCTCATCATAATTTAAAACCCCGCCTCCTATTTTCTCTTTCTAATTTCCATAAAATGGAAATTGATTTTTATGCTTTAAGTCATTCGACAGGCGGGGCATAATCTCCTTCCGGAAAACGTAAATTTTTACCAAAATGCTTATATTAATTCATTTCGACATATATTGGGCTGTATATTTAAATTTTTAAACTATAACCAAGCTTTAAGGCTAATATCGTCATTTTTTCCACATTTCTTTTGCTCACTTGTTCGGGCAATATGCCTGAGTCATCTAACATCCATTCTGCCAATACTCCATAACCTCTGGCGGGGTCGTTGACAAAAACATGAGTTACGGCACCAACCAGCTTGCCCTCTTGAATAATGGGACTACCTGACATACCTTGTACTATGCCGCCGGTTTTTCGCAGCAATTGTGGGTCTGTAATTTTAATTATCATCCCCTTACCCTCTGACCTGCCCTGGGGATGCACCTGCTGAATTTCTATGTTAAATTTTTCTATCTGCTCTCCCTGCACCACTGTATATATTTCAGCGGGGCCTTCTTTAATTTCATGGGCCATGGCTACCGGAAGGGCATCTTTTCGGTATATATTTTTAGGTTCCTGGGTGAGCTTGCCGAAAATACCACAGTTGGTGTTTTTGATAATATTGCCGGAAAGATCGGCATCACCCCTGAAAACCCCCATTTTCTCGCCGGGCAGGCCTTTTTTTCCCATTCTGATTCCTTCAATGCGGGCTCCCATAACCTTTCCCCGGCCCAGTTCAATGGGTTGGCAGGTATCAAGGTCACTGATGATATGTCCCAGGGCGCCATAGCTTTTGGTTCTTGGTTCATAAAATGTCATGGTGCCTACGCCCGCCGTACCGTCCCTGACATATAAACCGATACGATAGCGTTTTGTTTCCTGGCAATATATGGGTTTTACCGTGGTACGGTAGGTTACCCGGGACTGCCGGCGCTTTAATTCCATTTGCAGCGGCTTGCCGGCCTGCCCTAAGTTATTTATTAAATCCCTGACCTGGCTTTCGGTTTCTACTTTTATGCCGTTGACTTTCAGCAGCACATCGCCCAATTCGATGCCGGCTGCTGCAGCCGGGTTGTGCCGGCGGCCCTGCCGGTCAATAATTACCGACCTGCCCACCACCATCACGCCTTCTGATTCGACCATCACGCCAATGGCTTGACCGCCCGGAATAACCCTGATTTCCGGCACTACACTGACAGTCAGGTGTCTGACCGGGATAAACCCAAACAGTTTTATCTGCACATCCAGCCGACCAGGGGTAGCGGCAACCGGTGTTATATCATTTAAACCAAAATTTGACGGTTGCATGCCGTCAACGGTATACCGGCAATGAGGCGCTAAAAATTTGGGCAAACTAAGATTTAGGTTTAATCTTTCGCCCACTGTAACCCGCTGGTGAACCGGCAGGTTATTAATAGTTTGGAACGGTAGCTGTAAACAAAGGCCCAAAAATATAACCACCAGGCAAAGCAGTGGTGTTTTATTTTTTTGCTCCAATGACAGCCCCTCCTTTTTATTTTGAATAACCTTTGCCAAATCACCCCCTAATTTTGTCATTGCAGAAAAACAAGTAAATCGGTAAAATTTGAATCTTTCTTAAGTATTTTTAAGATAACCTTACGAAAACACTTTTACTCATGCTAATTCTGCCTGAAATTGCCGAATTCAAGCTATATGCCTGCTGCAAACCTTTTTGTAAGTTTTGTTTGGTTTACCGAAAAAAAATAACAGCTGCTTAACAGCTGTTAAAAAAACAAAAAATTAATCAGCGTGTCGACAAACATTATCGGTGGTTTATGATCCCCTTTGGCTGGTCTACGCACCGACAGCACTATGATTCGCTACTCAAACGGGCCATGCCGGCCCGGCCCAATGGCTTTTTTCGCTCATCAAGTGCTGTTGCCGGTGCTTCGACAAGTCGCCGACAGGAGATCATAAAACCGCCTCACTTTGTTTGGCAACCTTTGTCTGCACTCTGAAATTATTTTTTATAGGCAGCAGACATTTTTAACATTTGCCGGGCATGGTTTTTCACCACATCGGTAATTTGCCGGCCCGCCAGCATTCTGGCCAGTTCCTCCACGCGGCCCTGTTCATCCAAACGCTCAACGGTTGTCCGGGTGTGTCCGGCCATTACTTTTTTGCTGATTAAGTAATGAGTGTCGGCAAAACAGGCTACCTGCGGCCCATGGGTGACGCAAATAACCTGACGCTGCCGTCCCACCTGGGCTAACTTTTCGCCGATGGCCTGCAGCGCTTTGCCCCCCACCCCTGTATCAATTTCGTCAAAGATCAGGGTGGGCACCTCATCCACACCGGCTAACAGCACCTTGAGGGCCAGCATAATCCTGGAAAGCTCGCCCCCGGAAGCTGTTTTTCGCAAGGGCCTAAGCGGTTCGCCCGGGTTGGGGGCAATAAGAAATTCTATCTCTTCTTTACCCCGGGGTGATAATTCCGGCACCTCCGTAAAACCAACCCGAAAATCCACGCCGCCCATTTCCAGATAGCGCAGCTCTCCGGCGGCTCTTTCTTCCAATGTGCGGGCCGCTTGCCTACGCAGTTGACTGAGAGCTTGTGCTTCCTGCTGCCATGCTTCGGCCGCAGCTTTAATTTTTGCCTGTAATGCTTCGGCTTCTTCTGTTCGATGGCTTAACCGGTGCAGTTCAGCCTCGGCTGACTCTTTGTAGGCCAGTATCTCTTTAACAGTAGTGCCGTATTTGTACTTCAGCTGCTTAATTAAGGAAAGGCGGTGTTCAATTTCGTCCAGCCGCCCCGGATGATATTCCAGGTTATCACGATAGGAAGCAATTTCCCGGGCCACATCCTCCACCTGGTAAAGAACCGGTTCCAGTATCTCCGTTAAACCGGCCAGCTGGGGGTCAATCTCTGCCAGTTCCTTAAGTGATGCAAGGGCTTTGCCCGCTGTTTCAACGGCCGGGGTTATCCCCCTTTCTCCCCCGTACAGGTAGTCATAGACCTCGCCGGCCAGACGGGAAATTTTTTCAGCATTCACCAGCAGCCGCCGCTCGGCCACCAGCCCGTCTTCCTCCTGTTCTGACAACTGTGCCCGGCTGATTTCCTCAATTTGAAAAGAAAGCATATCCAGCCGCCGGGCCACTTCTCTGGCGTTGGACTCCAGGCTTTGCAGACTGTCGGAGGCCTCCCGCCAGCGGCTGTAAATATCGTGCACTTTGGCGGCCTGGGCCAACAGCCGGGGACCGCCCCATTTATCCAGCAGTTGCCGGTGCCTGTCCTGATCTAAAAGAATTTGCTGTTCATGCTGGCCCAGCATGTCCACCAGCCCGCTGCCCATCCGGCGATAAAGACTCAGGCTAACCGGCCGCCCGTTGAGGCGGCAAGTGTTCTTGCCGCTGTGGCTGATCTCTCTGGCCAGCACCAGCAACCCGTCTTCTTCCCATTCAACACCCAGTTCTGCCATCCGCTGCTTCATCCAGTCTAACTCGGAAACGTCAAAGATAGCCTGCACGGTGGCCCTGTCACGACCGGTACGGATAAATTCCGTTGAAGCGCGGCTGCCCAGCGCCACTTGCAGGGCATCAATCAACATGGACTTACCGGCACCGGTTTCGCCTGTTATAATGTTCAGCCCCTTGGCAAAGGTCACTTCAACATCATCAATCAAGGCAAAATTTTTAATATATAACGAAAGGAGCACAACTCTACCCCCTTGCCAATTCCAGGAATCGCTGCACAACCTGCGGTGTGATTTCTTTAGGTTTGGTGATAATGAGGATGGTATCGTCGCCGGCCACGGTACCAATGATCTCAGGCCAGTGGGACTGGTCAATGGCGGAAGCCAGGCCCTGGGCTTCCCCCGGAGGTGTTTTAATAATAATCAGGTTTTCGCTGGAATTAATATCGGTCAGAGACATGCGAACCAAGCGTCTGAGCCGGTCTTCATTGCCCCGTCGCAACACCGGTTCGTCAGGTGAAGCGTAGTAAGAGGTATTGTTTTCACCCGGGATTTTAATTAAACTTAATTCTTTGATATCCCTTGATACCGTAGCCTGGGTCACTTCAAATCCTTCTGCCCGCAGGGCAGCCGCCAATTCTTCCTGGGTTTCTATAATTCTTTCACGAACTATTTCTAATATTTTAGCCTGGCGCTGCGCCTTCACCCTTAATCCCTCACCTTCTCTATCATAATTACTCCCGGTGCTGAGGGTGGCCGGTTGAGCAAAGTCATACGCAAAACCCTGAACTGCAGAGAATCCAACCTGGCTGCCAGTGCTTCCACCGCCTCCTGCTCGACCCGCCCGCCCGGGTGTCCCGGGTAGACCACTACCACCAGGCGCCCGGCAGGGGCCAGCAGTTCCAGGGTGTGTCGGATGGCCGTCAGGGTAGTATCAGGGCGGGTAATAACTGAGTGGTCACCGCCTGGCAAATAACCCAAATTAAAAATGGCCCCCTGAATGGTCTGTTGAACATATTGTTTAATATGCTGGTGGCCGTCTTGAATAAGCTGCACCCGTCCATCCAGCAGGCCCGCCTCCGCCAGCCGCCGGCGGGTGTTGTTTAGAGCCTGGCTCTGGATATCAAAGGCATAAACCTTGCCCCGGGCCCCCACCAGCTCAGCCAGCATTAAGGTATCATGCCCGTTGCCCATGGTGCCGTCCACCGCAGTATGTCCCTCTTGCAAAATTTCTGCCAAAAAATAATGCCCCAGTTTGGCTGCCATAAACCAGTTAATCAAGTCCCTGCTGCCACTCCTTTAATTTTTCCCGCAGAACTGCAAAAAAACTCGTCTTGTGTATTTTTAAAAAGCGTGCCTTAACTGACGCCTTTTTTACCACGACCTTGTCACCGGCCCTTAAGGGGAAGCTGTACTGCCCGTCTAAGTTTAAATGCACATCCTCCACGCAGGGCAAAACCTCAACTTCCACAACGCTGTCAGGCGCAATGACAATAGAACGGTTGGCCAAGGAATGGGGACAAATAGGCGTAATTAACATCACTTGTACTTCCGGCGTCACAATGGGCCCGCCGGCCGACAGGGAATAAGCCGTGGAACCGGTTGGGCTGGCGATAATCACGCCGTCGGCAGCAAATGCTCCCACAAACTGTTGATTAACTTTTATGTTTAACCGTGCCATACGAAAGGAAGATCCCTTGGCTACCACAGCATCGTTTAAGCATAATGCCCGGTCTATTATTTCATCTTGCCGCAGCACGGTGGTTTGCAGCATCATTCTTTCTTCTATGTAGTAATGGCCGGCAATTAAGGCTTGCATCTTATGGCGCAAATCCGGCATATCAATTTCGGTCAAAAAGCCCAACCGGCCCAAATTAACACCAAAAATGGGGGTCCCGGTGGCTGCCGTTTGCCGGGCACAGTTCAGCAGCGTCCCGTCGCCGCCCCACACCATAATGCAGTCGCACTGCTGTGCCAGCTCCCAGGTAGGCATGCCTTCCCCCCGGCGCCCTAGCAAAGCGGCGCTTTCCTGGTTAAACAAAACCTTAATGTTTTGCTGGTTAAGCCAGTCAACCACTTTGCTCACAGGCTCCGATACATTGCCTTTATTGCTGTTGACCACCAGGCCAATGGTGTTCAACTGATTTTTCCCCCTTTGATGATTAGTAACGCCGCCAGAATCCCGGCACAAAAAGAAAGGATACAGGGAACCGGACTAACACCCCGCGGGGAGGGAAATTCAACCTCAAATTCCAGGTGATACAATTTTAGCTTGTCCATATCAAGCACCAGCACGCCGTCCGGGCGATACACCAGATAATACTCCAACAGTTGACGGCGGTTTTCCGGCGCGGCGGGTTTTTGGGCGGCCTCGCCGGTTTTTACATCCACCACAAAAACCTGCTTGCCTTTTTGTACAATAAAATCAGCCTGGATATGGCTTTTATGCGGCTTGCCGTTAATTTTAGTGACAACGGGCACCCTCTCCTGCACAGCCAGGATACGGTATCCCGCCGTTTCAAGCAACCTGCCGGCCGCCGCCTCAGCTTTGCCGGCCTGCCGTACACGGTGCCTGGCCCTAAAGGACTGCCACCGCTTGATTATATTATAAATTATCAGGGCACCCGCAATCATGCCAATAATTAAAAGATCTACCGGCAGCAGGGCTAACACCTCCCCGGATGTCCTACCCCAAAGTCTGATGCGCTTGCCCAACCACTTCGCTGACCTTGGGCGTGGCTGCACCTGTTTGATATCCCTTCAGAAAATACAGCAGGTATTCGATATTTCCTTCCGGGCCGCGGATAGGAGAAAAATCCAGACCGCCCACTTGCCAGCCCAGGTCTGTCACCACGCCTAATATTTTATGAATAACCTCAACGTGCACCGCCGGATCGCGAACCACGCCTTTTTTACCGACTTTTTCTTTCCCCGCCTCAAACTGCGGTTTGATTAAAGCGATACCGGCTGCCTGGGCTTCGGTCAACAGGTCAACCCGGGGCAACACCAGCGCCAGGGAAATAAAAGACACATCAATGGTGGCAAAGGAGGGTTTTTCCGGCAGCAGCCGGGGCTCCAAATACCGAATATTGGTCCGCTCCAGGGATATCACCCGGGGATCGGAACGAAGTTTCCAGGCCAGCTGCCCGTAGCCTACGTCCACTGCGTATACCAGCCTGGCCCCCTGCTGCAGCGCACAGTCTGTAAATCCCCCGGTGGAAGCTCCGATGTCAATGACCACTTTATCCTTTAAATCAATCCCAAATGCCCGGATAGCCTTGGCCAGCTTTAAGCCGCCGCGGCTGACATAGGGCAACGGGTTCCCCTGCACCTCTACCCGGGCGGTTTCTTTTACCTGGTGGCCGGGTTTGTCCACCTTGGCCCCGTCAACAAAAACAAGCCCGGCCATTACCGCGGCACGGGCTTTCTCCCGGCTGGAAAAATAACCGTTATTGACAAGATAAACATCCAGACGTTCTTTTGTTACTGCCAACTGAACAGCCTCCTAAATTTTTAGCCTTTCGCCCGGATAGCCTTTAACTTGCGAACTTTTTTAACATCCTTTCCCCAGGCCAGCGCAGCTTCCACAATGCCCTCAGCCGTCAGTCCGTATTGTTGCCTTAACAAAGATTGTTTGCCGTGTTCCACAAATTCATCAGGCAGGCCTATTCGTTTAACTTGCACATCCGGCAGCCCGGCCTGCTGCAGCAGCTCCACAACGGCACTGCCAAAACCGCCCATCAGAACATGTTCTTCGATGGTAATGACATTTTTAGTTTTGCCGGCATATGCCAAAATTAACTCCTCGTCCAGCGGTTTGACGTAACGGGCGTTAATGACAGCCGCCGTAATGCCCTGCCGGCTTAATTCTTCTGCCGCTGCCATAGCCTCAGCCACCATATTGCCAACGGCCAACAGCAGCAAATCACTGCCGTCACGCAGCACTTCGGCTCGACCGATAGGCAGGCAGTGCATTTCTTGATCCAGGGGTACCCCTAATCCCTGCCCCCTGGGATACCTCACCGCCACCGGGCCGTTGTGCGTTACCGCGGTTTTCAGCATGTGCTGCAGCTCGTTTTCGTCCTTGGGAGACATAATCACCATATTCGGTATATGCCGTAAATAGGCAATGTCAAACACCCCGTGATGAGTGGGGCCGTCATCTCCCACCAAACCGCCCCTGTCCAGCGCAAAGGTCACCGGCAGGTTTTGCAGGCAAACGTCATGCAATACTTGATCATAGGCCCGTTGCAAAAAGGTGGAGTAAATGGCCGCCACCGGGCGGTACCCGGCGGTTGCCAGGCCTGCCGCCATGGTCACCGCATGCTGTTCTGCAATACCCACGTCAAAATAACGCCGGGGAAATTCCCTGGCAAAATCCTGTAATCCGGTGCCGCTGGGCATGGCGGCAGTGATGCCGATAATTTTAGAGTCTTGACGGGCCAGTTTAACCAGCGTTTGACCAAACACCTCAGTGTAACTGGGAGCTCCCCCGGCTTTTTTCACCCTGCCGGTTGCCACGTCAAAGGGCCCTACGCCATGAAAACGATCCGGATTTTCTTCGGCCGGCCAGTATCCTTTGCCTTTCCGGGTGAGTACATGCACCAGAACCGGACCGTTGACAGATTTAGCCTGCTGCAAGAGGGTCATCACCGCTTTAATATCATGTCCGTCCACCGGCCCCAGGTAGGTAAAACCCAGCTCTTCAAACAGCATGCCGGGTACCACCAGATATTTCAAACTGTCTTTCAACCGGTCGACAACTTTTAACAGTTTATTGCCGTGGGGCAGTTTTTGCAGCAATTCAGCAATTTCATCTTTACTCTTGGAATACTTGGGATCGGTCCTTAACCTGCTTAAATACCCGGATAATGCCCCTACATTGGGTGCGATAGACATTTCGTTATCGTTTAAAACCACAATTACATTAGTTTTTAAATGCCCGGCATGGTTCATGGCCTCAAAGGCCATGCCGCCCGTCAGGGAACCGTCGCCGATCACAGCCACCACATCATAGGTGGCTCCGTTTAAATCCCTGGCCAGCGCCATGCCCAGGGCGGCGGATACGGAGGTGCTGCTGTGACCGGTGGCAAAGGCGTCGTGGATACTCTCGGCCGGCTTGGGAAAGCCGCTGATACCGCCGTACTGGCGCAGGCTGGCAAACCGGTTTTGCCGCCCGGTCAGCAACTTATGCACATAGCTTTGGTGGCCAACATCCCAGATAATGCGATCCACTGCAGAGTTAAACACCCGGTGCAAAGCCAGGGTAAGTTCCACCACACCCAGATTGGGTGCCAGGTGGCCGCCGGTTACCGACACGGTTTCAATAATCCGCTGCCTGATTTCCGCTGCCAATTCTTCCAGTTGTTTGAGGCTTAGATTTTGCAAATCTTGAGGACTGTAAATATTTTTCAATAATGAGGTCAAACTTTGTTCACCCTCTTTTTATTAACTGGGCGATTCTTTTTGGTGCATCTTTTACCGGTAATTTTCTGCCAGTAAGCCAAAATCTTCCCTACCAAAAATATTACATCATTTGCCCTGGTTAACGCCAGTGTTTTTCCTAATGCTTTACCGGAAACCGTCAGCGAGGCAATTAAGGCGGTCATTATAATATTGGCCCAGAGGGCAGGCCAGCCAGGATTGTTATTTAATATTTTAACCACTATGGAAATGCCTAACGCACCGCTGACCGTACCCACAATATCACCGATGACATCATTACATATATTGGCCACCTTATCAGCATTGCGTAATAAAAAAACACCTTCCTTTGCCCCGCGGACACGCTTGGCCGCTCTGGCATGAAAAGGTGCTTCCTGGGCAGCGGTAACAGCTGTTCCGATAATATCAGCCAGGATCCCGATCAGTATAATAAATAATAAACCTGTCAAGGATATAGCTACACTTTTAACGCTTCTGGTTAAGGTTTCCGAAAGCAGGGAAAAGGCAACCGCCAACAGGAAAGATCCAACGAAAATAAAAAGAATATATCTTTTAGACACGCTGGATTTGTGGTTATGCAAAAATATTTCACCTCATAGTGTATGTAAATTTAATAAGTGGTAGCAGATCAGGTAAACGTTGTGGCTTAGGTCCAGCAGGTTTTCCCATAGCGGTACCGGCTGTCGCCAAACCGGCGGTTTCCCATTAAACCCTATCAGAGGCGTCGCCGCTCTCAGGGCTGGATTACCACTTAGTCCACACTTTAATCCCTGACCTGCCCCGGCGTGTACCGGACAGCCTAGGAGTTTTCCTCAACAGCATCAGGCTTTCTTAGACTCTTTTGCAGCAAAGGTTTCATCCCACAACAACCGCTTACGGGCCCGTAGGCAGCTGTTGTACCAGAGGAATTCACCAGTGCCACTTCAAGTCAGGCTACACTGCACGCAGCTTCCTACCACATGCAGGTTAACAACCAAGCCATAGTTTGTCGTTGCCGACTCCCCACGCACTTGGGTCTCCACGGGGACGGGGTCGATGCCCACATGCCGTTGCAGGTCGCCCCATCCCCTTAACTCCCAGTACCAGCCCCCAACTGGGCGTCAAAAGCCAGCACCAGGAACTTCATCGATGTGCCCTTGACGGATTTTTAGGCCCGCCTTCAGAAAGGTGATGCTGACTAGGATACTGCATCACTTATTTTTTAAGTATGTCGCTTGCACGTTATGAATTATAACATGCTGCGGTCTTCGTCACAAATACGCTGTTAACCTAAACCGGACCCGCCTGTACTGTAACAGTCGGTTTTTGCAATGAAAACTCGGTTAATCATTTGCGGGATTGCTCTGGCTGGCTGTAGCATTCTTTTCAGTGATCTCTATTGATAATAAAATGCATCATCAGTCTTAAAAATTCCGCTTCCGGACCAAAAATATTTAATGCCGTGACAGCTTCCCGGGCTGCCTCGTCAGCCATCCGGCGGGCCCCGTCCAGCCCGTATAAGGACGGGTAAGTAACTTTTTGATTTTTTATATCGCTGCCTACCGGCTTGCCGATTTTTGCTTCGTCCCCTTCAATATCCAAAAGGTCGTCTTTAATTTGAAAAGCTAAACCCATTTGCTCGGCGTAGGTGGTTAAAGCCGCCAGTTGTGCCTCTCCGGCCCCGCCCAGAATAGCGCCTGCCCGGACAGCCGCTCTAAACAGGGCGCCCGTTTTATGGCGGTGGATGTATTCCAGCACGCTGCTTTCAATTTGTTTGTTTTCAGAAAGCAAGTCCACCACCTGACCGCCGATTAAGCCGCGGCTGCCGGCCGCCTGGGCAATTTCCCGGGCTACCCGGTTGACAGCCGCCGGCGGACAGTCTTCGCCGCAGCGGGCCACCAGTTCAAAGGCCAGGGTGAGCAGGGCGTCTCCCACCAGGATTGCCGTCGCCTCGCCGTATACTTTATGGTTGGTGGGACGTCCCCGCCGGTAATCATCATTGTCCATGGCCGGTAAATCATCGTGCACCAAAGAATAGGTGTGGATTAACTCCAGGGCGCAGGCCACAGGCATAATCTTGTCGGTATTGCCCCCTACTGCCTTGGCGGCGGCCAAAACCAAAATGGGACGCAGCCTTTTGCCGCCCGCAAAGACACTATAGCGCATGGCCTCGTGCAGTACAGCCGGGTATGCATCAGCGGGCGGCAGGTAATTATGCAGTGCCTCATCCACCTGCCGGGCCCACGCTGTTAATTGTTCCTTAAAAGACATTAGTCAACCTCCCTGGCCGACAGAGGGGGCTTCTTTAATTTCGCCGTCCGCCATCAGCAGGCTTATTTTCTGCTCAGCCTTTTCTAAACAACCGTTGCAATACTTAGACAGAGCAATGCCCTCGGCAAATAATTCCAGCGCCCGGTCAAGTGGAAGTTGGTTTGCTTCCAATTCTCGCACAACTTCTTCCAACCTGCCCAGGGCTTCTTCAAAACTAAGTTTTGCTGCCTCCATGTTACACCCCCGTCATTCCGCCATACGGCCTTTAACCCTGGCCAGTGTACTTGCGCACAGTTCTTCTGCAGCCGACAGCAACTGTTCCTTTTCCGTAATGAGAGCTTTTACCCGGGCCAGGTCATTGATATAGCCCAGGTTGTCATCCACCATCAGCAGGGCGCCTTTAAGCGATGCAGCTAACAGGTGAGCTGCCACACCCACATCACTGACAGCCGTTTTGGCAGCCACATCAGCCAGCCGGTGCGCTGCCTTTAAGCAGTCCAGGCAGGTTTGGGCAACCTGCAGGGGCACGTCGGCACACAGCAATGCTGCCTGCTGCTTATGCTCTTCCCGCAGCGTTTTTTCAGCCGGTGTACCCTTGGGCATGGCCAGAGCAGCCATAAACATGTGAAAGGCTTCCATATCCCTTTGGGCCAGGAGTTTCAGGCGGTCTGTACACTGCTGCAGGTCACTGATTAATGACTGTATTTCACCGGCAAAGGCTCGGTATTTTTCTTTCCCTGCGGTAATGCCGGCTACCATATTTAAAAGCCCGGCAGCCAGGCAGCCGGTCATGGCGGCTACCCCGCCGCCGCCCGGTTCCGGGGCCGGCGAGGCGGTCCGGGCAAATAATTCTTCCACTGACCACTGCAAGTAATTCATCATAATTCCTCCGCCTCCTCCCATTGTCGGGCTTGTTCCTGCAGCTGAATACCTTTGATCAAGTTCTTCAGCATTAAAACCGTAGTTAAACTTCCTACCCCGCCGGGTACCGGGGTAATGGCAGCGGCCACCTCTTTAACCCCGGCGAAATCCACATCGCCGGTTATTTGTCCTGCCACTTCGCTGATACCGGCATCCACCACCACAGCGCCCGGTTTCACCATAGCCGCAGTTATTAAGCCGGGCTTACCCACAGCGGAAACAAGAATGTCGGCCTGCCTGGTCATGTATGCCAGATCTTTGGTGCCGGTGTGGCATACCGTCACGGTGGCATTTTCCGCCAGCGCCATGAACACCAGCGGCTTGCCTACCGTTTCACCCCGGCCCACAATCACCATGTGCTTGCCTGCTAAGGAAATACCGGACCTTTTAACAATCTCCAGGCAGCTCATGGGCGTGGCCGGCTGCAGGCAAACGCCGCCGCTGATCAGGTGACCGCGATTAAAGGGATGCAGGCCGTCCACATCTTTCAGGGGCGATACTGCTTCCATCACACGCTGCTTGTTAATATGGGGCGGCAAGGGCATCATGAGTAAAATGCCGTGCACGCCGGCATCCTGGTTGAGATCCTCTATGGTCAGCTTTACATAAAGTTCGCTGGCATTGGCGGGCAACTGATGCAGTTGAAAGTTAACCCCGGCATTGCCGCTTACTTTTTCCAAAAACCTGGCATAAGCCACCGAAGCCGCATCTTCACCCACCAGCAGCACAGCCAATGTGGGCTGTATATTTTTTCCCTTTAAGGCGGCAACCTGCTGGTTTAATTCTTCTCTCAGCATGGCCGCTACTTTTTTGCCGTCTAAAATTTGTGCCATGGTGTCTCCTTCCCTGGTGTAGCTTGTTAATCTGATTTTGATTCAACTTGGCAGGCCAATTTGCCTTGATGCAACAATACCAAAACAGTTTGCCCGATGTCAATGCTGCCGGCATCCGTTACTACTTTTCCCTCACGGGTGGTGGTAATACTATAGCCCCGGGCCATGGTAGCCAGCGGGCTTAGCACATGCAGCTTGCCGGCCAGGCCGGCCAGCCGGGCTGTTTTGTCAGCCAACAGCAGTTTGCCTGCCCGCTGCAGGCTGCCGGTCAGCGCATCCAGCATTTGCTGGCGGTTGCCGGTAATCAAATAAGGCCGCCGCAGCGGCTGGCGTTCGGTACACTGTTGCAGCCGTTGCCTGGCCCGGGCCAGTCCGTTCGTCATGCCTTTCACTATTCGTTGTTCCAGCAGTTGCAGGTAACGTGCCATTTCTCGGGTATCGGGCACCACCAGTTCGGCCGCTGCCGAAGGTGTTGGCGCACGCAAATCGGCCACCATATCGGCTATGGTAAAATCCGTTTCGTGACCCACCGCTGAAATGACAGGAATTTGTGAGCGGGCAATGGCCAGTGCCACTTCCTCGGTATTAAAGGCCCACAGTTCCTCCAGCGAACCGCCGCCCCGGCCCACAATCAATACATCTACCCCGGGTAAACCGTTCATTTGGGCAATGCCCCGGGCGATGGAGGCCGGCGCTCCTTCGCCTTGCACCAGAACAGGTGCCAGGATAACCTGCGCCATCGGCCAGCGGCGGCCGATAATATTCAGCATATCCTGCACCGCTGCCCCGCTGGGGGAGGTGACAATACCCACCACCCGGGGTATTTTAGGGAGGGGGCGTTTTCTGCCCCGGTCAAACAGCCCCTGGGCGGCCAGTTTTTGTTTTAGTTGCTCAAAGGCCAGGTAAAGGGCGCCCAACCCGTCAGGTTCCATGCTTTCGCCATAAAGCTGGTAGCTGCCGTCCCGCTCGTAGACCGAAATATAGCCCCGAACAATCACCGACATGCCGTTGGCCGGCCGGAACGGCAAGCTACGGGCCCGGGATCGAAAGATGACTACCCGCAGGCAGGCATCCCGATCTTTTAATGTCAGATACATATGGCCGGAGGTGTGTATTTTAAGGTTAGAAATCTCCCCTTTTACCCACACATTAGCCAGCAGCAGGTCGTTTTCCAGTTTATCTTTAATGTACCTGGTAACTTCGGTTACAGAAAGTATCTTCATACAATATCCCAGTGGCTCCTTTCGCTTATCAAGTGCTGTTACCGCCGCTTCGACAAGTTGCTGGCAGGGGATCATAAAATCATCTCGAACTTGTTTGACAACCTTTGTCGACACTCTGATTTAGCTTCGCAAGCTAAAAGTGTATCGCCCTTGAGGAGCGATACACCCGGTCACGTTCTGGTTAGTTTTTCTGCGGCCCCTTGGACATGAGATAATCATGAATGCTCCGGGCGGCTGCCCGGCCGGCTCCCATGGCTTTAATCACAGTGGCAGCGCCGGTTACCACATCACCCCCGGCATATACCCCTTCTTTAGAGGTTTTACCGGTTTCGTCAGCCAGGATGTTGCCGCGCCGGTTGGTAGCCAGATCGGGCGTGGTTTTGGTAATCAGCGGGTTGGGCCCCTGGCCGATGGCTACAATGGCAACATCCACCGGCAGTAAGAATTCAGAGCCGTCAACGGGCACCGGCTTGCGTCGCCCGGAAGCGTCAGGTTCGCCCAGTTCCATTTTTATGCATGTCAAACCGGTTAACCATCCCTCCTGGTTGCCAATATACCTGGTGGGATTGGTCAGGAACAAAAACTTAACTCCTTCTTCCTCTGCATGTTCAATTTCTTCCAAACGGGCCGGCAATTCAGCCCGTGAGCGGCGATACACAATGTAAACTTCCTCAGCCCCCAGGCGTAGGGCAGTACGGGCAGCATCCATCGCAACGTTGCCGCCGCCCAGTACGGCCACCTTTTTACCCACTTTAATGGGGGTAGCCGATTGGGGGAAACGGTAAGCTTTCATCAAATTGGCACGGGTTAAAAATTCATTGGCGGAATACACGCCGTTTAAATTTTCACCCGGCAAATTCATAAAGTAAGGCGTACCTGCACCGGTACCCAGGAATACAGCATCAAAACCTTCTTCGTTCAACAATTCATCTAACGAAGCAATTTGCCCGATAACAGCATTGGTTTCAATTTTGACACCCATTTTTTTTAGATTTTCAATTTCCAGTTGGACAATCCGCTTGGGCAAACGGAATTCCGGAATACCGTACATCAACACGCCGCCGGGTGTATGCAGCGCTTCAAAAACGGTAACACTGTGGCCCCAGCGCGCCAAATCAGCCGCACAGGCCAACCCTGCCGGGCCGGACCCCACAATGGCCACTTGGTAACCGGTTGGCGCCGCCTTTTCTATCTCGGTTTCCATATTCATCACATAGTCGCCCACAAAGCGCTCCAGCCGGCCGATGGCCACCGGCTCGTGTTTCTTGCCCACTACACAGTATTTTTCGCACTGGTGTTCCTGGGGGCACACCCGGCCGCAAACGGCCGGCAGGGCGTTGGTGCGCTTAATAACCCTGGCTGCTTCGGCAAACTTCCTTTCTTTCACCAGCGCAATAAATTCCGGAATATCAACTCCCACCGGACAGCCCTGTTTGCACAAAGGTTTCTTGCAATTCAGGCAGCGCTCTGCTTCTGCCACTGCCAGTTCTTCATCGTATCCCAAAGCCACTTCGGCAAAGTTTTTCGACCGTACCAGCGGGTCTTGCTGGGGCATGGCATGCTTTTGGGGAATAATTTGCTTAGCCATGGCATTTACCTCCTCCGCCACAGCCGCAACCGGCCCGGTTAAGGGCAAGCTGTTCCTCGGCCTTATATTTGCGAGAGCGCATTAACTGTTCCGCAAAATCAACTAAGTGACCGTCGAATTCGGGCCCATCCACACAGACAAACTTGGTTTCGCCGCCCACCGTAACCCGGCAAGCACCGCACATGCCGGTGCCATCCACCATAATAGAGTTTAAGCTAACCATGGTTTTAATGCCGTATTCTCTGGTCAGGTCTGCCACCGCCCGCATCATGGGCAACGGCCCGATGGCCATAACCAGATCAGGCCGGCCTGCTTCTTCTATATATTGCCGCAGTACATCAGTCACAAAGCCCTTGCGTACATAGGAACCATCGTCGGTAGTAACCAGCAATTGGTGACAAACTTCTTGCATGCGCTGTTCCCAGAAAATCAGGTCTTTGCTGCGGGCACCCATAATGCCCACCACATGGTTGCCGGCCGCCTTCATGGCCCTGGCAATCGGAAAAACCGGTGCCACCCCGACCCCGCCGGCAACCATAACTACTTTGCCAAACTTGTCCACATGGGAAGGAACGCCCAGCGGCCCCACAAAGTCCTGCACGGCGTCACCGGCCTCTAATTTGCCCAGTTTTCCGGTGGAATAGCCCGCCTCGGCAAATACGACGGTAATGGTACCTGCCTCCCGGTTATAGTCGGCGATGGTAAGGGGAATTCTCTCCCCGTCCTCATCAACCCTTAAAATAACAAATTGACCTGCTCTGGCTTTTTTGGCTACCTTGGGTGCCAGGATTTCATACTCGTGAATAGCCGGTGCCAGAGTTTTTTTAGACACAATCTGATACATCCCCGGTTGCCTCCTCTCCGGTATTGCACAGTGCATAATATATAAAAATGCGCGCAGGCAGCCTGGCCGGGCCAAAACTACGCTTCGCCATTTAACTGATGATTAAAGAATATTATGTATTTAAGTAATAAAACCTGCCCACCGGTTTATTCAACAGACACAAATTTCCCTAAGATGCCGTTAACAAACCGGCCGGAATCCGCCCCGCCAAAAATTTTGGCCAATTCCACTGCTTCGTTAACCGACACGCTGGCAGGTATATCATCCCGGAACTTCATTTCATACAGGGCCAAACGAATAATATTGCGGTCCACATTGGCCATCCGGTTAAGCTGCCAGTCTTTGCTGACCTGGCTGATCAGCTCGTCTATTTCCTGCATATGCTCCAGGGTACCCTTAACTAATTGTTGGGCAAACGCTAATTCTTCAGGACCGCTGCCAAACTCCCTGGCCGTATTGTGGATAGCAAAATCAGGCTCGATTTTTCCTACATCAATTTGAAATAAAGCCTGCAGCGCAGTTTCCCTGGCTTGCCTTCTACCCAAGTTAGGACCTCCTCTGAAAGTCAATGATATTGTGTCTAGTTTTTCCCGTGCAACTTATTTGCATAAACACTAACCGCAGCCTGCTACCAGCGGTCCCGAAACAGCCGGTCAAAGGCCCCGCGAAAATCGAACCTTTCGTCCACCCCTTTGCCCACATAATAACCAAGCGTGACGCAGAAAGCGACAAAAAGCGCCTTAAAAAAACCATAGTTGATGGCAAACCAGCCGAAAACAAGCCCCAAGAAAATGCCGACGGCTTTTCCCCGGTGGTTTTCCAAAATATCCTGGATTAATTTATAAATCATAGTAACCTCCCCTCCAAAGGGCCTACTCAACCCGGGGGCGGGTAGTGGAAATATTTTCAACTATAACCTTGATATCGTTTACGGTAATGCCGGTGGTTTGGGCAAGATACTCCTGCACCCTGTGCTGGATTTGGCGGCTGACCTCAGGAATGCTGATATCCGGAGCCACGATGGCTCTGATATGCAGCCCCATACCGCCCGGGGTTTGGGTTACCCGGGGTTTCACATCTTTAACGCCGGCAATTTGATAAACTGCTTTTTTAACCAGGTTTTCAACAGCTTGCAAAGAGATACGCACCTGGCCCAGCATATAGTCGTGCACCACCGCTTTGCCGGACTCCCGGCGAACCAGGGCAACCCAGAAAAGCCGCACTCCCACCAGCAGCAGCAACCCCAGCAAAGCCGCCAGATAAATCTGCAGTTCATAAGCATAGCCGCTCTGCCATAGAAAGTATAGGGGCTGCTGCCACCAGCCGGTGACAATAAGCAGTAACACGGCACAAAAGAACGTCATTACCAGAGTATAAAGAAAAAGCAAACCTCGATCAAAGGGGCTCACCATATTCCCCTCCCTTATGGGATAATACAAACATAACTTATACATATAAAATGCGGAACCAACGCAGCATTGGTTCCGAATTTGTCATTGCTGTTAACTTGGCTTACCTTACTCGCTGGGGTTCTTCTTCCTTATTGTCAGAGCTGGCAAAGGCTACTCCCTGCACATGGACATTGACTTCCACCACCGAAAGGCCGGTCATGCCTTCAATGGCACGCTTTACATTCATTTGAATCTGCGTTGCCACATCCGGAATGCGCACGCCGTATTCCACAATCACAAACAGATCCACAGCGGCTTCTTTTTCGCCCACTTCTACCTTAACGCCCTTGGACAGGTTTTTGCGGCCTAACATTTCGGCAATACCGCCGCCGATACCGCCGCTCATGCCTGCCACACCGGGCACCTCGGTGGCCGCCATGCCGGCTATTACACCAACCACATCATCCGCGATGCGGATACCGCCCAAACCCTCCTGGGGAGTCATCACTACAATATCACGTTTATTATCTGCCATGTTACACCTCCGTTAATCCACTTCCAAGTGCATTATAACATATTCTGGTAACACACAGCAACCATGCTAGGGTTCAGGCAAAATTCGACGTTGGATAAAGTTGGTATAAACCTCACCCCGGCGGAAAAAGGCATTGTTAAGTACCTTTTTATGAAAGGGAATGGTGGTAGGAATTCCTTCGACCACAAATTCATCCAAGGCCCTCTGCATCCTCCGGATGGCCTCCTCACGATCCCTACCCCAGACAATTAACTTGCCAATCATCGAATCATAATAAGGCGGGATAACATACCCTGTGTAAGCAGCGCTGTCCACCCTTACCCAGGGGCCGCCGGGCGGGTGATATAACTGAATAGTGCCGGGATGGGGCATGAAATTTTTATCAGGGTCTTCCGCATTAATCCGGCACTCAATGGCCCACCCGTCAATGCGCACATCATTTTGACCATAACCCAGGGGCTCCCCGGCGGCAATGCGAATTTGTTCTTTTATCAAATCAATGCCGGTAATTAGTTCGGTAACCGGGTGCTCCACCTGAATACGTGTATTCATTTCAATAAAATAAAATTTGTTGTGTTTGTCCAGCAAAAACTCAACGGTACCCGCATTGTAATAACCAACTGCTTTGGCTGCTTTAATGGCTGCTTCGCCCATCTTGCGGCGCAGGGAAGGACTCAACGCCACGGAAGGGGCTTCTTCGATAACCTTCTGGTTACGGCGCTGCACTGAGCAATCCCGCTCCGCCAGGTAAACCAGGTTACCTTCCTTGTCCCCCAGCACTTGAATTTCAATGTGTCGAGGCTGTTCAACATATTTCTCTAAATAGACATCCCCGTTGCCAAAGGCTGCCTGGGCTTCGTTGCGGGCAGTGCTGATGGCCTTCAGTAAATCCTCCTCGCTGTGGGCCACCCGCATGCCGCGGCCGCCGCCGCCGGCGGAAGCCTTAATTAATACCGGATAGCCGATTTCCCTGGCAATGGCAAGCGCTTCCTCGTCGCTTTTTACCGCCCCTTCAGATCCCGGCACCACCGGCACTCCGGCCTCAATCATGGTCTGGCGGGCCAGCGCCTTGTTGCCCATGTATTCAATGGCATGGGGGGAGGGGCCAATAAAGGTGATGCCGCAATCCTCGCAGATCATGGCAAATTGTGAGTTTTCAGCCAGGAACCCGTAACCGGGGTGGATGGCATCCGCCCCGGAAACTTCGGCAGCACTGATAATATTGGCAATATTTAAGTAGCTTTTGCCCGAGGGGGCCGGCCCGATACAATAAGCCTCGTCAGCCAGGCGGACCGGCAAGCTGTCCCTGTCCGCCTCTGAATATACCACCACAGTCTTAATGTTTAATTCCTGACAGGCCCGAATAATTCTCAGGGCAATCTCGCCCCGGTTGGCAATCAGTATTTTTTTAAACATGCGCTCTCCCTACTTCTTTTTGATCAAAAACAATTTTTGTCCGTATTCTACCGGCTGGCCGTTTTCCACCAGGATTTCCACAATCTCACCGGCTGTCTCCGCTTCAATTTCGTTCATTAACTTCATGGCTTCAATAATGCACAGGGTCTGGCCGGTCTGCACGACATCCCCCACCTTGACAAAGGGATCGGCATCCGGTGCCGGGGACCGGTAAAAGGTTCCCACCATAGGCGCCGTAACCGCTACCAGGTCCTCGGCCGCCGGAGCCGCCGGGGCTGCCGGGGCTGCCGGAACAGCCTCGGGAGTTTTGGCCGTCTCTGCCGCCGGCACTTCCGCCAAAGGTGCTGCCGCCGCAGTTACAGCGGCTGCCATTTTACCTCCCTTGCGGATGGACACTTTTACCCCGTCACTTTCCAAATCTATTTCTGTAATATCCGTTTGGTCAAGCACCTTAATCAGTTCTTTTAATTCATTAAGGTTCACGTTTTTGGCCTCCTTGGTACGCTTGTTGCCACTAGCATCGGCCGGTGACCCCGCTTTGTATGATGCCGCCTTCCGCCGGGGACCGGTTTCGCCCCGGCGCCGGGCTTCAAAAAACTTGCGGGCCACCTGGGGAAACATGGCGTAAGTCAGCACATCTTCCTGGCTAATGGCCAAATCTTTTATTTCTTCTCTTAGTTTATCCATTTTTGGTTCCAACAAGTCCGCCGGGCGACAGGTGATGGGTTCCTTATCTCCCAGTACTTTGCGACTGATGGCCGGGTCAATGGTAGCCGGCGGTCGTCCGTAATAGCCCTGGACATACAGCTTTACTTCCCCGGGAATCAATTTGTACCGCTGGCCGGTGAGGACGTTTAAGACGGCCTGGGTACCCACAATCTGGCTGGTGGGCGTCACCAGAGGCGGAAAACCCAGTTCCTCCCGCACCCGGGGGATCTCCTCCAGCACTTCGTCCAGCCGGTGCAGTGCTTTTTGTTCTTCCAGTTGGGACACCAGGTTAGAAATCATACCCCCCGGCACCTGGTGTTCAAATACCCGCATATCACTAATGCGGGTTACTCCCCGCTGCTGCCCTAATTCTTTGCGCAGGTCTTCAAAATACTGGGCTACTTCAAACAAGGCTTTAATACTTAAACCTGTATCATAGGGGGTTCCCTTGAGGGCCCGGACCACCGTCTCCACAGGTGGCTGCGAGGCGCCGAAGGCCATCGGCACCGAGGCGGTGTCCACCACGTCCACACCCGCCTCGGCCGCTTTCAAATAAGCCCCCACCGCCATACCGCCGATATAGTGGCAGTGCAGCTGTACCGGAACACTCAAATGAGCTTTAAACAATTTAACCAGTTCATAGGCTTTAAAGGGCGCCAGCAGGCCGGCCATATCTTTGATGCAAATGGAATCAGCCCCCATTTCTTCTAAACGCAGGGCGGTCTCCAAATAATGCTGGATAGTGTGCACCGGGCTGACGGTATAAACCACCGTCGCCTGTGCATGGGCTCCGGCTCGCTTGGTAACCTGCAGGGCCTTTTCCATATTGCGGATATCATTTAAAGCATCAAAGATTCTGATGATATCCATACCGTTTTCTACGGTTTTATGAATGAAGGCTTCCAAAATATCATCGGGGTAGTGCGTATAGCCCAGCAGGGACTGCCCCCGGAGCAGCATCTGCAGAGGGGTATTTTTAACATGTTTTTTAATCAACCGGAGACGTTCCCAGGGGTCTTCGTTCAGAAAACGCAGGCAAACATCAAAGGTGGCGCCGCCCCAAACCTCCAGGGAGTGATACCCCATTTGATCCAGCTTTTCCAGAATCGGCAGCATATCTTCGGTAGCCATCCGGGTAGCCCACAAACTCTGGTGCCCGTCCCGCAGGGTCGTGTCGGTGATTTTTAAACGATGCGTCATTGCAAGTCCTCCCCCCAACAAATACAACAGAAAACTCAGGTTATTGCACAATTAACAACCTGAGCAGGTCCGTCAGTTGCCATAAAATGTTTGAATTTCATTACAATATAAATTATATAAGACGGGGGAAGGTTTGGCTAGCAAAGGGGTTCAAGTATACAATATTTCTAGCTTTTGTAAGCAATAATAGTATTTCGACAAAATTCTTCAAATGCCTGCTAAGCCTTGGGTATAATAACAATGTTTTGTGGGTTAACCTGGGTGCTGCGGGATACCAGATCGGTAATTTTTATAGCGTCTTCCTGGTTCAGTCGGTCAGCCTGAATAACCACCGTCACGGTTTTTCCTTCAAGAAATACCACCGCATCCCGGTACCCTTTAGCCCGGATCAGGCTTTCTGTTTCCAATTCCTTTTGCAGTTGGTTACTGATATTATACAGCTGTTCCTGGGCTTTTTTGCGAATTTCCGGGTCGGCATTTTGATTGTTAATGATCTCCCGGGCAATTTCTATTTGCTGCCCGCGGTTTCTTTCCCTCTCTAAACGGTATTCCACGAAAAAGCTGCTGTCGGATTCCTGCCGCTCCACCTGCACGGCCTGGCCGGCAGGCGGTCGGTCTTGCTTAACGCTGCTGCCGGCCGCCGGCTGTGGATGATCCGATGCCGCCGTTTGCTTGTCAGGGGAAAGGGCGGCAGGCTGCTGCCTGCTTGCCCCGTCAAGGGACCGGAAAATTTCCCCGGCTCCCCCCCGGTAACCTGCCAGCAGCATGGTGACACCCATGACGGTTAACAAACCCAGCAGCCAAAAGCGTTTTAACATTTTATTCACCCGCCTTTCTGGCCATCACGACAACCTTTTGGGGTTCTACCCCCAGCGCCACCTGGGTTGCCCTGAACAGCCGGGCCTTTACTGCCGGGTCACCGGCGCCGTCTGCCACCACCAGCACCCCTGCCACAGCAGGAGCCACCTCCCGGCTCAGCACCGGGGTTTGTTCACCGTTGCGGGTAACCAATACCAGCTGCCCGGTATCAGTGTCTTCTGTCAGCACCCGGGTGCCACCGGACTGGTCTTTCTCCTGGGTGGTTTTTTTGCCGGTGGAGGTATTAACGGCATATTCAGTGCGGGTGGAGTTTTGCAGCCTGACAGTGACCTTAACTTTTCCGGCCCCCTCCACCTGTTCCAGCATCTGGCATAAACGCTGGGAGAGGTATTCTTCTTCGGAAGCCATGGCGGTCTTTACCGGAACCGGGTCGGTGGCCCGTTCGGCGGTTTGTTCCCGGGCTGCCGGCGGCACAGTTTGGTCGGCCTTGCCACCCAGGCCGCCCAGCAAAATTAGAGCCACCCCCAGCGCAGCAGCGGCAGCCAGCAGTTTTAATTTTCTTATTAGTTCCTTTTTGGGCTCACCCGTTTCACCGTCTCTGATCAGGTTCTTAAACCAGCTCATACATAACCTCCTTTGCATATCAGTCAGCCTGCCGGCTTTTTTCTACCACCTGTACCTGCTCCAGCGGCAAATTGTAAAAGTTGGCCACTGTTTGAGCCAGCCGGCGGGCCTGTTCGCTGCCGGCCAGACCGTCCCCGGGGGCGGTTTCCGGTTGGCTGTTGGCTTCCCAAGTTACCTTAACCGGCTCAATGTCGGCGATCCCGGTCTTGCCCTCCGCAGCAGACCGGTCAATTTCCAGCACAATGCCTGTTAACCGGCCGAAATCCTGGTTGCCCGCCTGCTGATTTATCTTTACTTGTACCCCGGTAACATGCAGCCGGTTTTGCAGGCGGGCCAAAGCCAATACTTGTTTCTCCAGACCCTGCCGGTACTCAGCCGCCGCCAGTTGTTTTTGTTGTTCCCGCAGCTTTTGTCCTTCAGCCATGATCCCGGCCGCTGAGGGAAGTGCCGTTCTTTGACTGATGGCCGGCAAGGCCAACTGAAAATCCTGCCTGACCAGTTTGGCCCCGGCTTCCAGCACCAGCACAATTACCAGCAATCCCATGACCATTTTTACATAAGCGTGCATCTGGCTGCCGGGCAGCAGCATCTCTAAAAACACTGCCAGCACGATGATGATGACTAAAGATTGCACCAGCATTTTTATTATTTCCAAACCGATCATCACCCTTCCTTAGCGCAGCATGGTCATCAAATCGCCCATGCCCACCACAATGGCAAGGGCAAAGAAGAATAACAATCCCACCGTGGCCACAGCCGCAAAAACAGTTATTAAACTTTTACCCAGGGCCGTAAGACACTCAGCCATTTGTTGATCGCCCACCGGTTGGATTAGGGCACCTGCCAGTTTATACACAAAGGCTACCGCAAAAATTTTCAGCATTGGTAAAGCTGTTAAGAAAAAGATGATAATGACTCCGGCCATACCCAGGGCGTTTTTTATTAATAATGAAGAACCTACCACCGCATCCAGGGCGTCTGAAAACATGCCTCCCACCACCGGGATAAAAGCATCGGTGGCAAATTTGGCCGTCCGTATGGCCACCCCGTCGGTGACTGAGCCGGCTACTCCCTTGATGGCCAGAAGACCCAGGAAAACCGTAGAACATAAACCCAGCACCCCCAGCGCCAGCGTTTTCATTAAATCCGCCAGGCGGGACACCTGAAATTTTTCCGATAAATTGCTCAGTATGGTTAATACAGCGGAAAAAAAGATTAAAGGAAACACTATTGTTTTAATAATTGTGCTGATAGCGGTAATAGAACCAAAAATTACCGGATGGAAAATGGCTGTCGAGGCAATACCGCCCATAGCTGCCAGCAGGGTTAACAAAAGAGGCAGTAAGGCCTGCATAAAGTGAACCATATTATCTACCGCTTCCCGGCCGGTATTAACCGCCAGGGCAAAACTGCCCACCGCCAGGCTGATCAAGGCCATATAACTGACCGCATAAGCTAATTGACCGGTGGTGCCTTTGGCAAAGGAAGCCATTAAATTCTGCAGCACCGCACAGATCACGGCCAGCACCACCAGTTTCCCCAGCAGGGAGGCGTTGGCAACCACTTCTTTAAAAAACAACTTAAACAAGCCGGCCAGGAGATCTGTAGCCTGCCAATTTAAATTTCCCTTCAGCAGTTGAACCACCAGTTCTTTAAAATTCAGTTCCGGTACCGCTCCCTGAATTTCTGTGTTCAAATGCTGCACAAATTCCTCCAGCTTGCCCGTATCCAGTTCATTCAGTTGATCCGCCGGGTTTACGGCCGGCAGTTCAGGGGCTGCCTGCAGCGGGCCCGGGGCCAGCAGCATACATAAAAGCAACAGGGTACAAATAATCTTGGGCAACCTTCTCCCCACCTTAAGGTACCAGTTTGATCAGGGACTGTAATACTGCAACAATGATGGGTACCGCCATTACCAGTACAATGATTTTAGCGGCAAACTCTATCTTGGCGGCCAGGGCACTCTCACCGGCATCCCGGCAGATTTGCGAGCCGAAGTCAGCAATGTAAGCTATGCCGACAATTTTTAAAATAGTGCCCATATAAGCCATGTTGATATTGGCCTGGGCGGCCAGGTCCTTTAAAATGTTGAATACTCCGGCAATCTGGGGCATCATCAACAAGAAAATGATGACCCCGGCGGTCATGGTCAGCAAGGCGGCCATCGGCGGCTTTTGCTGGCGTAAAATAACAGCCAGGACACAAACCACCAGGCCAAGGCCGACAATTTGTAAGATATCCATTTTCCGGCACCTCGCTTGCGAGATTGAGCAATGAGCTGAACGGTGAGCAGCCCCCGGTTACACCTGACTGCATTTCCTGTTGCTTGTCTGGCTTAAAAAAGTTTAAACACCGATTTTACCTGGTCAAACAAGCTGCCCAGCAGCTGCACCACCCAGAATAAAACCACCGCCAGGCCGCCCAGGGTGGCCAATACAGCATAATCGTCTTTTTTATATTCTTTCAGCAGCGTGCTTAACACAGCAGTTAGCAGCCCCACCCCGGCAATTTTGAAGATTAAATCAATATTCCCCATGCTTTTGTCCCCTTTCCTATATCAGGATCAGTACGATGGTTAAACCTCCCAAAAAACCCAGGTAGTTGTATACTTTGCTGTTTTTCAGGGATGCTTCCTCCGCCTTAGCCTGTTCCAGCTTTAGTTGTTCCTTAGCCAGCACCAGGTGTTTGACCTGGTCTGACCGGTCGGAAATCCCCAGGCTGTTCCCCAATTCCAGCAAGATCGCCCGCTCGCTGTTGGTGAGGGCTGATCCGGGATAAAATTCACGCAAAGCTGCTTCCCAGGCTTCCCGGGCAGTAAGGCCTCGCATGGTGAGCAATTCCTGAGCGGCACGGTTAAATAACAAGGCTACCCGGGGATCGCACCGTTCTGCCACTGCCGCCAGGGCTTCCGGCAGGGGCGTCGCCCCGTAAGTTACCTCTGTTTCCAACATCTGCAGGGCGTTAAGCAGGCACCTGATTTCCACCGGCCGCCTGCTGTAGCTGCCCGCTACCAGCAGACCCATCAAGGTGCAGGATAACAGCACTGCCGCTGCCCCGATAAATTTCAACATCCTTTCACCCCCAGAGACTTCATGGTACGGCCGTCAATAATATCCTCCACCGTGCCCACACCCTTTGAGCGTCCCAAGATGACAAAACGTTCAATGGCTTTTATCTTAAATAAATATTGGAGGGCCGGGCGGTCAGCCAGTTCTGCCAGCGAACCGCCGTGCACAGTGGTTAAAACCTTGACGCCGGCATGCAAAACCTCTTCCAGGGCTGCCACATCCTCCCGGCGTCCGATTTCATCCGTGGCAATTACCGCCGGTCCCATGGACCTCAGCAGCATCATCATGCCCGCTGCTTTCGGACAGGCGTCCAGCACATCTGTACGGGGCCCCACATCCTGCTGGGGAATACCCCGGTAGCAGCCGGCAATTTCTGAGCGCTCGTCCACCACCCCCACGTTGCTGCCCGGCCAACCCAGTTCCGGTATTCCTTCACTGAGCCGGCGTACCAGATCCCTTAACAGGGTGGTTTTGCCGCAACGGGGAGGCGACACCAGCACCGTGTGATAAAATTTTCCCGTGGGCGAAATAAGGTACGGCAATACCCTGTCTGCCACTCCCTTAATGGCCCGCGAAATGCGCAAGTTAAAACCGGAAATGTATTTAATATGCCGTACCACCCCCTGGTCTGTAAGTACCTTGCCGGTGATGCCCACCCGATGACCGCCCGGCAGGGTGATAAAGCCGTGGCGCAGTTCTTCTTCCAGGGCATACAGGGAACTGCGGCTTACCAGTTGGGTAACTCTTGCTACATCAGCGGCGCTTACTGTATAAGCAGCAGCCGTTCCGGCAACCGGTACCCCCTGATCGGTAACAAAACAATCCCCCTGGGCCAGCCCCAGCATCAGAGGCCGCTCCTGCCGGATCCGGATTTCCTCAACGCTGTCTTTGACGGCCGGCGGCAGCGCACTGAGCATTTGCCGCAAGTTCGGCGGCAGCAAGTTTAATACTTCATCCAGGGCGGTGTGTTTTGGGGCGTGCGGGGTTGGCAATGATCGCAAGACAGACATAGTTTGTCCCCTCCCTGTTTTATACATATGACTGCACCGCCAATTTATACCAATTAGTTTGTTGACAAATAAAAAAACCCGTACGCCTTGGTACGGGTCAGGGTGCAACTCAGGTTAACTTAAAATTCATCCATATCGTAGGGCCAGCCTTCCATGCCGGCTTCCATAAACTTAACATTGGTAAATCCGGCACCCTGCAGGATGCGGGAGGCTTCATAGGCCCGGGAGCCCATGACGCAAACGGTAACGATTTCTTTATCGCGGGGTACCTGATCCAGTTTTTGCCGCAGTTCGCCCAGGGCCAACTGCTGAATCCGCGGGTCTTCAATATGGCGCATGTTAAACTGGGGTGCCGTCCGTACATCCAACAGGATAAAATCATCGCCCCGGTCCAACTTTTCTTTAACTTCGGCCGGCGTATAGGTAACGGCAACTCCTTCCAGCTTGTTCTTGAGCGCCATACCGGTATGCACCATGGGATCAATGGGGGTATTATACGGCGGTGAGTAACCAAGGTCGATGTTCAGCAAATCGTCCAGGGTGCCGCCATAGTAAATCATGGTTGCAGCCACATCGATGCGCTTGGCCACTTCCCCTTTGCCAATTCCCTGGATTCCCAGCAAGCGGCGGGTCTTTTTATCAGCAATCATTTTTAATAAAATTTTATTGCTGTTGGGATGGTAGTGGGTCATGTCAAAGGTAGCCACCCGAATTGTTTCCACCTCATAACCCAGGGCACGGGCTTGCGCTTCGCCCAAACCGGTGCGGGCCACGTTAATTCCCAGGCAATGCAGTACGCCGGTACCCAATACACCTTTAAAGGTTGATTGCCCGCCGGTCACGTTATCCCCCACTACACGGCCCTGGCGGTTGGCATAGGTAGCCATGGGAGCGAATACTTTCTTGCCGGTCAGCAGATGGGTATTCTCAACGCAGTCACCCAAGGCATAAATATCCGGGTCACTGGTCTGCATGTATTCATTGACTACAATGGCACCGGTTTCTCCGATGGTTAGCCCGGCGGCCTGAGCCAGTTGCACATTGGGTCGCACGCCCACCGCTAAAATAACGGCATCCGCATCAATGGCCCCCTTATCGGTAATCACTCTGGCCACCCTGCCGTCTTCGCCTTCCAGTTTAAGCACTTTCTCACCAAAACGGCCTTCTAAACCCTGCTCATACAGGCTCTTGTAAAGCAGGTTTCCCATATCCTGATCCAAAATGCCGGGCAGCAGGGTTTCTTTAAATTCCACCACCGTAACGGTGCGCCGCGGGCTGAAAATGGCATCAACGGCCTCCATGCCGATAAAGCCGGAACCGATAACCACCACATCATTAACTTCCCCGGCGTCCAGGGCCTGTTTAATCAACTGGGCGTCTTCCAGGTGGTTTAACCGGTAAACACCTTTTAAATCCAGGTTTTCAATGGGAGGCGTGATGGGATAAGACCCGGTGCCCAGCACCAGTTTATCATAATCAAAAACCTTTTCTTCGCCGGTATCAACATGGCGTGCAATGACCTGCTTGCGGTCCCTGTCGATGGCAATGGCTTCCATACCGGTAAATACTTCCACACCCCGTTCCGATTTAAAGAAATCGGGATCCCGTTTCACCCCGTAGGAGGTAGAGTAAAGGTGGTCAAAATCGTGAATCTTGCCGGCCAGATAGAAAGGCATGCCGCAACCGGCATAAGATATGTATTTACCTTTCTCCAGAATGGTAATTTGCGCTTCCGGATCCAAGCGGCGTGCCCTGGCTGCTGTCTTGGGGCCTGCGGCCACACCGCCGATGATAAGAATTTTTTTGTTGGACAAACAGTCCACCCCCGTTTATGCAAAATTTCAACAATAACATTATAACGCTAACGTTGGAAAAGATTCAATAGCCATACCATCGTATTGCCAAAAATCATTAGTATAGGAACTAAAACCCGGCTTGCCGGTTTTAGGTGGTCAATGATCCCGCAGGGGACCATCAAACCACCCGGTGATCATTTTGGCAACCTTAATGGGGGTTTGGCAAACCGGCTGTTTGCCGTTCGGTCTGCAATTCCACAAAATGGTCCAGCAGGGTACGGTAAATGGTTTCGGCCATGGGTTCGGCAAAACCATGGTGCCGGGCCAACCGGCGCACCCGGGCCAGTACCTGGGCTTCTCTGGCCTGATCCCGCACCGCCCCGCCGGCGGGTTTTCGCTTGCCTACCTCAGTCACCAGCCTGGCCCTTTGACCCAGTAAAGCAATAATCTGCCCGTCAATAATATCAATGGCTTGCCGCAGTTCTGCCAGGGTTGCGGCCGGCTGCCGGGACGCGCCGGGCTCCTGCCGGCAGGCCGGATAACAGCCAAGCAAACGGATTTGCCGGGCCTGGTCAGCAAGATTGGCCAGGGCCTCGCTGACGTCCGGGTCTGCCCGGTGGCCTGCCAGTTCTATTAAAAAGATATATTCACCCAGGCTGGTTCTGGCGGGGCGGGATTCAATGCGGGTTAAGTTAATACCCCGCCAGGCAAACTCTTTTAAAATACTGTAAAGGGAGCCGGGACGGTCAGGCAGGGATACCGCCAGGGAGGTCTTGCAGGACGGTCCCCGGCAGGGTATCTCCTGCCGCCCCACCACCACAAAACGAGTACAGTTATCAGACCGGTCTTGAATATTGGGGGCCAGGACGGTCAGGTTGTAATATTGGGCGGCGGCGTCGGTGGCAACGGCCGCCAGTGTGTTATCCCCGCCGGCCACCTGGCCGGCCGCCCGGGCCGTGCTTTCTACCGGAATAAGTTGGGCCGCCGGCAGGTTATCGGCTAAAAACCGACGGCACTGGGCCAGGGCCTGGGGATGGGACAGCACGGCCCGGATATCCCGAAAATTGCTGCCCGGCCTGACCAGCAGATGATGGGCCACCGGCAGCAGCAGCTCAGCCTGAATTTTCAAACCGGGCAGTTCCAACAATAAATCCAGCACCGGGTTGACCGTGCCCTCCAGCAGGTTTTCAAAGGGCAACACTCCCTGGGCATAGCGCCCCTCAGCCACCCCCTGGCAAACATCCTGCAAGGTGGCACAGGGAACCGGTTGCGCCGGCTGAGCGGCGGCATAAGCCTGCGCCGCCTGTTCGGAAAAGGTGCCCCGGGGCCCCAGATAGGCAATCTTATTCATGCCCCCACCCCCCAGAGGGATTTGCCAACGGCCTTGGCCACCGGCTTTAACTTTGTCATGAGTTGGGCAAATTCCCGGGGTGACAGGGATTGCTGGCCGTCGCATAAAGCCCGGGCAGGTTCCGGATGCATCTCCACCAGCAGGCCGCCGGCACCGGCCGCCACAGCCGCCATGGCCATGGGCAGCACCAAATCTCGCTTGCCGGTGGCGTGGCTGGGATCCACCACCACCGGCAGGTGGCTCAAACCCATTACCAGCGGCACAGCGCTTAAATCCAGGGTATTGCGGGTATATGTTTCAAAGGTGCGAATGCCCCGTTCGCACAGAATAACCTGCTGGTTGCCTTCCGACATTATATATTCGGCTGCCATCAGCCATTCTTCCACTGTGGCCGAAAGACCCCTTTTCAACAAGATGGGTTTGCCGCTTTTGCCCGCTGCCTTTAACAGGCGGAAGTTTTGCATATTGCGGGCCCCGATTTGCAGTATATCAATATAATCAAGGGCCATAGCCAGGCTTTCTTCATCTATTACTTCACTGACCGTCACCAGTCCGGTCAGTTCGGATGCTTCAGCCAGCAGTTTTAACCCCTGTTCTTCCATGCCCTGGAAACTGTAAGGCGAGGTGCGGGGTTTGAAGGCCCCTCCCCTTAAAAACTTGGCGCCGGCCGCTCGCACTGCCCAGGCAGCTGCCAGTAATTGTTCCCGGCTTTCCACCGCACAGGGTCCGGCAATAACTGCCAGTTCGGAACCGCCAACAGAAGCTCCTTTTACCCGGATGACGGTGTTTTCTTCTTTTACTTCCCGGCTGGCCAGTTTAAAGGGCTTCATAATGGGAACCACCTTTTCCACACCGGGCAGGGCTTCTAACCCCAGGGTTTCCATAACCCGCCGGTCACCCACAGCAGCTACCACAGTTCTTTTTTCGCCGTAAATTACTTGAGTGCGGAAACCTTCCGCCGTTAACCGGTCATCCACAGCCGCAATATGTTGTTGAGTTGCCTGAGGCTGCATTACTACTACCACTGATCATCCCTCCGTAAAATTTAGATTGCTAAATCTACTAAGGGACGAAAGCCATAGACTTCCGCGGTACCACCCTTATTGGCCCAAAGGCCCCCTCAGCAGGATACAGGACCGGGTTGCCCGTACAAACACAGGGAGGCCAATAAAAAAGCTTCTCATCCCTTTAGGGACGAGAAGCTCAAGGCTACCGCGTTACCACCCTAGTTGATCCCGTTCAACGAGACCCCCTCTGTGCAGAGTACGGGAACAATGTCCGATACCCCCTTCCCTGTAACGTGGGAACTACGGCCTAACCTACTGTCAGTTCAGTCGGCATCTCCGGAGAGAACTTCAATCAGCCATAACTGGAAACGCTCTCAGTCGCTGACGTTTCCTCCCTGTGAGACTGGGTCTGACCTACTTTTCTCCTTCATGGACATTAGGGTATAAAATTTGTTATTTATTTTATACAATCTTGCCCGGATTGGCAAGGGCATCCTTGTACTTTTTTATTCCCGCCGCTGTTTGCCGTTGCCGTTTGCCTCCCGGCCCTCCAGCAGTTCAGCTTCATCAGCGCTGGCATAGGTGTCGTCGTTAACAAACACTACTTCATCACAGTTGGGGCAGGTGACTTCAACGACATCATCGTCTTCCAGAATACCCGCATCGAACATGACGGTTTCACCGCAGCCGGGACAATCAACTTCCACATAATCGTCATCCTGGCTCTGGGTTAAATCCTCCTCCAGCGTGTAAAGATCCTCATCAATGGTCTCCACATAGTCCTCCAGCTGTTCCTGGGCCTCTGCCAAACCCTCCAGATGGTCAGCGAAATCCTCCAAGACATCAATAATGCCGTTTAACAAACGACCTTCTTTGCTTTCCGCCGGTAAGTCCATACCGTCTGCCAACCCCTGCAAATAAGCCACCTTTGACTTTAAACTGTCCATCAAAAAACCCCCTTTGACTTGGTACCGTAGTAACACTACAGTATTATGCCGCAATCCAGGGGGTTTTAAACATCTTATGCAGTTATACCCTTTTGACATAGCTGCCGGTGCGGGTATCCACCTGCAGCACATCGCCCACGTTAACAAAGAACGGTACGGTGATCACCGCGCCTGTTTCCAAGGTAGCCGGCTTGCCGCCGCCGGAAGCAGTATCACCTTTAATGCCGGGGGCGGTTTCCACTACCTCCAGTTCCACTACGTTGGGCAGGTCGACACCGATGATTTGCCCGTTGTAGCTGGCCACCGTGAGGGTCATGTTTTCCTTCAGCCATTTAACGGCATCGCCCATATCTGCTTTGGAAATGGTAAACTGGTCAAAGGTTTCCATATTCATTACATTGTAGTTTTCGCCGTCATTATAGAGGTACTGCACTTCCTGGCGTTCAATTCTGGCCGGGGCTAATTTTTCGTTGGGGTTAAAGGTTCTTTCAATTACCGCTCCGGTACGCATGTTTTTCATTTTGGTGCGCACAAAAGCAGCGCCTTTACCGGGTTTAACATGCTGGAATTCAATAATTTGATAGACATCGTTATCAACCTCGACCGTTAAACCGGTTCTGAAATCACTGGTGGAAATCAACAAAATCGCCTCCTGTAATATTGTTAAAGTTTTAACAGCTCATGTTTGGGTGATGAAGTTAACACCTCACAACCCTCATCTGTTACCAGCACACTGTCTTCTATCCGCACCCCGCCCCAGCCGGGCAGGTAAATGCCTGGTTCTACCGTCACCACCATGCCCGCCTGCAGCACGGTTTCATCTTTGGCGGCCAGCCGGGGGTTTTCGTGGATGGCCAGCCCGACCCCGTGCCCGGTGCCGTGGCCGAAATATTCTCCGTAGCCCCGCCGCTCAATTACTTGCCGGGCCGCCTCGTCTACCTCCCTGGCCTTAACCCCCGGGCGGACGGCTGCCAGACCGGCCAGTTGGGCCGCCAGTACAATGTTGTATATTTCCTGCTGTTTTTCATCCGGCTCACCCAGCACAACAGTGCGGGTCATATCCGAATGATAGCCCTGGTAAACCGCACCGAAGTCCATGGTTATAAAATCGCCGGGCTGCAGCCGCCGGTCGCCGGCCACGCCGTGGGGCAAGGCAGAGCGCGGCCCCGAAGCGACAATGGTGGCAAAGGCGGCGCCTGACGCCCCCTGCCGGCGCATAAAAAACTCCAGTTCACAGGCCAGCTCCCGTTCGGCAACGCCGGGTTTAATATAGTTTAATATATGCGCAAAGGCTCGGTCGCCTATTTCCATGGCACGGCGGATGATGCCGATTTCCTGTTGGTCTTTAACCATTCGCAGTTCTTCTGCCAAATCGCCCGCCGGCACCGGGTTAATCTGCCCCAGGTGTTCTTTTAGCCGGTGGTATTGTTTAACCGTCAAATGCTCGTCTTCAAAAAATAGCTTATCACTTTTATACTGCCTTAATACTTCGGCAACCGCCTCAAAGGGTGATCCCTGGTCAACCTTAACCGCCCGAAAATGCGGGCTTTGCTGTTTAACCTGTTCGATATACCGGAAATCCGTAAAAAAATCTGCTGTGTCCGGGCCGATTAACAAGATGCCGGCGGTACCGGTAAAGCCGCTGAGATACAAACGGTTTTCCGGTTTGGTAACCATCAAATAGGTAATCTCCCTTTGGGCCATCAGCCGGCGCAGCTTAGCCAAACGTGTTTTCAACTTGGTTTCCTCCCGGAGTTTGATTGGGCCAGGGCAACCGCCGCCCGCAGCCCCAGCAGGTAACTGGCCGGGCCGAAGCCGCTGATTTGACCGGCCGCCACCGGCGCAATAACCGACCGGCTGCGGAAAGTCTCCCGGGCATGGATGTTGGATAAATGCACCTCCACCACCGGAATCTCCAGGGAAGCCACCGCATCCCGCAGGGCAATGCTGTAGTGGGTATAGGCGCCCGGATTAAACACCACTGCATCCATAATTTCGGCAGCTGCCTGCAGTTTATCGATTAGTTCTCCCTCGTGGTTGGACTGAAAGCATGCCACCGTCACGCCTAACTCTTGGGCCAGTTTTGCCAACTGGGAATTTATTTGTTCCAGCGTGACCGTGCCGTAAACCGCCGGTTCTCTTTTACCCAACCGGTTGAGGTTAGGACCGTGCAAAACCAAAACCTGCATATTTATCTTCTCCCCAGATCCGGCCAACATGCCGGAGCCGCATTACCGACACACATTTTACCATATTTAATACCTCTTTGGAAAGGGGCTTGCTGAGATGAGTTGCACAAGAAAACCCGGGCACCGGCAAAAGTTTTACAGGCTGTTTACCTGGTTGCCCGGGTTCTTGGTATTTTATTAACTGCCGCTTAAAGCCATAGAGGCAATGCGCAGGGTGGGGGAGCCTTTGCCGCCAAAAAACTCCAGGTCATTGCCTACAGCGTCAACCGAACCAAGCAAATCCATAATGTTGCCGGCAATGGCTACGCCGCGCACCGGCCTGGTAAATTGGCCGTTTTCAATCCAAAGGCCGGCCGCCCCCAGTGAAAAATCGCCGGAAATGGGGTTGGCGGTGTGCATGCCAAGCACTTCGGTAACATACAGGCCCCGTTCAACATCTTTAATAATTTGCTCACTGCTGACCTGGCCCGGCCGGATAAAGAAGTTGGTGGTTCCCACCTCCGGGGTGCTTTTAAAGGAGCCCCGCACACCGTTGCCGGTGGAGCGGACACCTTCCCTGGCGGCGGTATAGGTGTTGTGCAGGAAACCCTGCAGCACGCCGTCTTTGATCAGGACGGTTTCGGCTGTCGGCACCCCTTCCCCGTCAAAGGGAGCGGCAGCAATGCCGCCGGGCAGCCGCCCGTCGTCTACGACGGTGACCGGCGGGCTGGCCACCTTTTGTCCCACTTTGCCCGCAAACAGGGAACGTCCCTTTTGCACTGCTTCCCCCGACAGGGCGGGGGCCAGCAACCCCAGGAAACCGGCCGCCACATAGGGATCCAGCACCACCGTGGCCCGCTGGGAATTAACCGGTTTGGCGCCCAGCATGCGAACCGCCCGCTCCGCAGCCTGCCGCCCAATGAAGGCGGGATCCAGGTCGGCCAACTGCAGGCTGTATTTCATGGCAAAGCCGGTCTGGCTGTCCTCTCCTTCTCCCGCCACCAGGGACAGGTAGAGACCGCAATAGGCACTTTTGTACCATGCTTGTAAACCTAAAGAATTTACCACGCTGACAGCAACCTCGGCGTCCTGATAAGCGGCACTCTCGATGACTTTTATCCTTGCATCAAAGGCTTTGGCCGCCCTTTCCATGGCCAGGGCCAGGTCTATTTTGTGCTCAACGGTGGCTGCGCGAATGGCCGGGTCGTAAATTGCCAGCTCCGGATAGGTGCCTGTTATTTCCGGCAACGTATAGAATTGGTCCGGCTCGGCAATGGCGCTGTTGGCCAGGGCCTGGCTCACCACCCGGGCCAGACCGCTTTCGTTAAGCTCGGTGGTATAGGCAAAACCCACCCGCCCATGGTTGATGATGCGCAGCCCCAAACCACGATCTGCCGCCAGTTTCATGGTTTCCACTTCTTGCCGGCGCACTTCTATCAGCAGTTCTTTACTGCTCAACAGGTAAGCCTCGGCCAGGGCCGCCCCGGCGGCTTTGGCTTTTTGCACAGCGTTTTCGGCAATGGTTAGATAGTTGTGATTATCCAAGGAAACAGCATCTCCTTTCTTACACCATAAGTATTGTTCTCTCACAGACAAAATATTCCTTCCGGGGGCAGGGTGATTCAGTTAACAAAACTTTGCCTTCATAAAAAACGAAGCCGCCCCTGCCGGGCGGCCCAGACTGTAGACAAAGGCTGCGAAACAATATCAAAGATGATGTTTGTCGACACTCTGAGCCGCCTGCCGGGCGGCCTGGAACGGTTGGCTTAATGCACAAAGTTTTGGGTTAAAGCGAAGAGTTTTCTGGCTGAGACGGGATTTAATTCCTGCACAGACGCTTCCACAATCAGGTTTGGATCCAACAAAGCCAATATAGCAACCTTTTCACCGGTTCTCTGGTTAGTATAAAAGCCCAAAACACAAAACTGCATGTCTTCCCCATAAATTTTTCTGGTTACGATATCACCTATTTTCACCAGCCACGACCCCCTAGACGCCTGTTCTAAACAAAAAACTCATGAGTCCTCTGCCGTTTTCTACATTAACATATGACGTCCGGCTGTCAGGTGTGTCTGGCCACGAATTCTTTTTAGCAAGGTTCTTTGCCGATATCTTACGAGAGCAAATTAATATACCAGGCTGCCAGCCGCTCTCCTGCCACCGCCGCTATAAGGGAGCCCAGGGCTAAAAAAGGCCCAAAGGGAATGGGATCTTTCCTGCCTTTGCGGCCGGTGGCCAGCAATACCAGGCCGGCGGTGCCCCCCAGTAAAAAGGCTATCAGCAGGGCCACTGCCACCTGCTTTACGCCCAGGAACAGTCCCATGACGGCAGCCAATTTGATATCGCCGCCCCCCATCCCCCCCTGGGCCAGCAGGGCAAGGGCCAGCATAAACAGGCCGGCGGCCAGCAAACCTGCCATACCGTCTTTCAGCAGCGCCGGGCCTTGCAGGTATAAAAAGGGCATACCCAGCAAGGCGCCGGCCAGCAGGATGCCGTCCGGAATAATTTGGTGCTGCAGGTCGATCACGGCAACAACCAGCAGCAGGGAAAAAAACACCAGCATGGCAGCGGCCCGCCAGGACAGCCCCCAGTAATACAGGGTGCCCGTGAACAACAAGCCGCCGGCCAGCTCAACCAGGGGGTAATGCCAGGCAATGCCTGCCCCGCAGTAGCGGCATTGGCCTTGCAGCAAAAGAAAACCGACCAGGGGAATTAAGTCCCGGGGCCTTAACCTGGTGCCGCAAGAAAAACAGTGGGACGGTGTGGTAACTACCGACCGGCCCAGGGGCACCCGGACTATACACACGTTTAAAAAACTGCCTGTAATTAATCCCAGGATGAACCAAAGAACATATATTTCCATAAACCTGCCTCAATCCTTTAATTTTCCGGCTAACCCGCAAAAACACTTACCTGCGGCCCCTGAGCAAAAATTTATTGCTCGTGCCGGCCTGATGCAAGAAACCTGGTAAATTTTTGATATAATATCTTTAATAAATCAGTTAGAGGGTGAACCGTTTGCTCAACAATAACAGCCAAGATGGGTTAAACTATAGCAGCCAGGTCCACCGGTGTTGGCCCGGCAGACAGGGGTTCCTTTGGTTTTGGTGGGTGTTGGCGGCGATTTGGGGCGGCTTGCTCAGCTGCTCCTTGGCCTGGGCCGCCGCACCGTCGCCGGCCTTTGAAAAAACCTTCGGTTACCGGCAGGTTGACCGTGGCTTAACGGCTGTGGCAACCGCCGATGGCTGCCTGGTGGCCGGGGAATCACTGTCTTACTATATGCACGGCGCCGGGGAATACGATGCTTACCTGGCCAAATTGGATGCCAACGGCCTGGTAAAGTGGCAGAAAACTTACGGCGGCGCCAAAGACGACCGGATTTTGGCCCTTTGCCCGACGAATGACGGCGGCTGCATCCTGACCGGGGTTACCCAGTCTAACCCCTGGCGGACGGATCAGGACGTGTACCTGCTGAAAACCGACGCTGCCGGCCAAATGCAGTGGTCCTGCAATCTCGGCGGCCCGGGCGAGCAGGCCGGCCGTTGTGTCCGGCCAACTGCCGACGGCGGCTATATCATCGCCGGCGAAACAACTGCTGCCGGGTCGGATAATCAAGATGCATTTTTAATTAAAACCGATGCTGCCGGGAAACTGCAATGGGAACAAACCTTTGGCGGCCCCAGGGCAGACGCCGCTGCCTGTGTCCGGCCTACGGCGGACGGCGGCTATCTCCTGGCGGGTACCACCTGCTCCCTGGGAACGGGTAACTACGACATTTACTTAATTAAAACCGACCCCACAGGCCGTAAACTGTGGGAAAAAACCTGCGGCAGCGGCGGCGGCGTCAGCCGGCTGGAAACAACCGAGGACGGCGGTTTTATCCTGGCGGGCCAAATCTGCCCGGACGGCATACCGGCTGCCTGTTTAATTAAGCTGGACAGCCAGGGTCAGGTGCAGTGGGAAAAATCCTATCATGGCAACGGCTGGGCTGTCGGCAGGCATGTGCAAGCTACCCGCCGGGGGTATCTGCTGGCCGGTTGGACGCTTGCCGGCGACAAGCAGGGCTGCCACCTGTACCTGGTAGAAACCGATAAGGAGGGCGGCAAGCTGGGGGAGAAAACCGTGCCAGGCAGCAAATTTGACGAAAGATTTGCAGTGTGCTCCACCCCTGACGGCGGTTGCCTGGTTGTGGGCTGGTGGGCCGATTTATTAACCTGGCTGGGCAATAACAACAATGATGTGCAGGTATACCTGGCCAAAATTAATGTGCCGCAATAATTGCGCCGGGTTGGCTCAGGGATTGGCCGTCTCCTGCCAGTAATCCACTTCCCAGCCCGCTTCGCTGGGCTCCAAAAAATGCGGCGGCGTCTGGTAATTCATGCGCGGGTCGAAGGAATAATTTTTGCTGTAGCCGCTCTGGCCGATCAAACCAACCGGCAAGCGTTTGTACTGGATTAAGGAACCGATCAGGTTGATGGTGCCTTTATCGTACCAATCATAGGTTTCATAACCGAAACCTTTATTAATGGCAAATACCACCCCTTGTATGGCCATGTCATAGGGTGCTACATCCTGAACACTGCCGGTAAACCAGTACCGCCCTAAAATCCACACATTATTGTTGGCCACCAGACCCAGCATATCATCCCCGCTGACCGTCCAGCCCACCTGTTCGCCGTTCTGGTAAACCGGGGTAAAGGTGGTGGCGGCATAGCGCACCCCGCCGGTGGCGGTTGCCTTGCTGTAATCATAATTGGTGGGGTCTTTGCCGGTAATGTAAATGTCGTTGGCCGCCCCGATGGTTAACTGCCCTTTTAAAGTACCGGAAACAAAGACATTGCCCCGGGAGAGGTCAAACTTGTCATTGCTGTACTGGTCATTGCCGGTGGTGCCGTCCACATAAATGACCCCGTTGGCCGGCAGCGGCCGGGTTTCCGGGCTGCCCAATTTCCCGTCATCCCCGGCCCGCTTGGCATTGCGGCTGACCAGCTGGCCGCTGCCCAGCAGCATTATGCTGGTGCGCCCCTCGTAGTAATAGCCGCCCTGTCTGGCTAAAAGCTTGAGCTGGTTGTTGCTGGCGGGGAACACCAGGCCGGCTACCTTTTGGGGCGGGCCTGCCCGGAAATCAGGGTTGTATCTAGTACCCTTAATCAACCGGTTGCTGTAGGTAACCTTGCCGTAAAAGACAGGCCTGCCCTGAATGCGCAGGTCGGTGTTGGTGTGCAGGGGCCCGTAGCACTTTTCGCCGTCCCCCCACCAGATATTGGAACCGTCATTGTGGGATAAATACACATGCTGGTTAAACTGCCGCTTCCGGAAGCGGGTTTCAATGGTCCGCTTGTTGGTGGGGTCGGCGGCCGGCCAGCCGGTGGCCCGCAGGGTAACCGTCTGCTGGCCGGTACTTATTAACTGCAGCCGGTACCAGCCGTCGGCAAACTTGATATCCTTATCAAACTCAACATTACCGGGGGTGCCTTCGTTGAGGTGCCAGAGGTAGTTTTGACAGCCCGCCTCGGCATAGTGCAGGGCGTCCCGGCTGCCGGCATAACGGCTGCCCAGGGTAGTCTGGCCGGTTACCAGATAAGCGGCGGTAAAACCGAGCAGGGTAAAGACAGTGATAAACACCAGCACCACAGGTAAGGCGATACCTCTCTCATCCCGCCATACAGCCATTTATTTCACCCCTTTGCTGCAGCAGTATCAGTCCGCCGCCGCCCGGCTGCGGATAACCAGGTTGCTCTTGACAGTCACCGGTTTGCTTAAACCCTCGGCGTTGATGATTAAATTTATCTGTACCACATTGGGATAGTCTTCTTTAAGGGAAAAAACCGGCTGGTCGGCGGTGTTGGCCACCCCGGCCACCACCGTCTGCCAGGTTGCCGGGCTGCCGTAGGTATAGGGAAAGGCATCCGGCTGCCGGCTCTGGCGCAGCGCCACCCCCCGCTGCAGGGCACCGTTTTGCAGGCGGTAGCAAACCCGTTCGGGTTTGCCGTCATTGTTAACATCCGTATAAATATCCAGCTGGCTGCCGGCAGGCGTAACACCTTCGGCAATATAGACGGCAGCCAGGTTGGCGGTGGCCTTGCGGGCGCTGCGGATTTCCCTGGCCAGCTGCATGACCGCCAGGCGGGCCGCCTGGAGGGTGCCGGCTTCCGCCTCGGCCCGCTGCCAGCTGCGCTGGCTGAAAAAATAAAACTGGTAAGCGGCAGCCAACACAAGGCTGAGCAGGGCCAGCCCGATAATTAATTCCACCAGGGAAAAACCCCGGTTGTTCATCAACTTTTTAAGGCAGCAGCCCATAAACTTGCTGTACGGCATATGCTTTCACCCTCTTGGGGCCGGTCAGCGCCTGATTAAGCCGCCCTGCGCCGGTGTTTTACCGTAATCCGCAGGCAGGCGGAAGCCGTCCGGCCAGTAATAGGCGCCGGGTTCAACAATTTGTTGGTCGCCCCGCCAGACACCCTTGACAAAATACACCTCGCCGTAGTTTGGTCCAGGCAGGCCGCCTGTTTCCCCGCCGGCTGCCTCTTCCCGGGGCACCGACAATAATAATTCGCCGGTCGGGTGGTTGTTTTGCTCCTCCAGCACCACTTTGCCCTTAAAAACAATCTGCCGGCTGCGCAGGGTGAGCCGGGACCGGCCGGCAATCTCCAAATCCTGTTGCCAGAACATGGCTGAAGCGGTAAAATCCGGCTGCTGGTTGGCGGTGGTTTTTATCAGGGATTGGTTATTGGCCGGCTGAAAAATTACCGGCAGCAGCGGTTCGCCGGGGTTGCGGGGATACCTGTCGGTGATGTTTTCCAATACATGGCTGTTGCCGTTAAACCAGCCGATGGCAGCGGCCTGCCCGGCATCCCCGGGGGGCGACGGGATGGCTGCCAGGTAAATAACCAGCTGTTTCTCCGTTCCCGGCCCGGCAAAACCCCCATCCCAGTCTTTTTCGCCGTCGTGGGACCGCTCAACCACCCGGGAGAACAAGTAGCCGGCGGCCTCGTCGGGGGTTACTGCCAGTTGGTATCGCCCGGGGTAACCGCTGCCCACCGGCCAGAGAGGGGGCAGCAAATCGTCCGGCAGCCGGCCGTCTGCCTGCAGCTGGCCGGCGGTCAGCACTTTATCAATATCAGCCCCGTAAGGGGCATCAAGATGCAGAAGCATCTGCCCGGCCAAGCCGGTCACCGGGTGGTGGTCCAGGTCTTCCAGCTTGAGACGCAGGCGGGCCGGGTATTCCACCTCAAACTTGTTGGCTGCGGTGCTGCCTTCTGCCACCTGGGCCTGCCAGGCAGCCTGGTCGGGCTGCGGTATCATGCCCAGGCTGTAAGGCCGCACTTCCACGGCGTAGGTGCCGGGCTTGAGGCCGGCAAAAACAGCGCCGCCGTAGCGGGTGGTCCAGAGGGTTTGGGGCGCGTCGGGCCCCGCCGTAAGCTCCACCGTTACGCTTTCGACCGGTACATCCGGGGCAGCGGCATCCGTCCGCCAGCCCCGGACGACACAGGCCCTGATATTGCCGCCGGGCAGTAACACCTGCTCCCCTTCCCGGGCCACCAGGGTCTGGGCGGCCGCCCGGACAGCGGCCCCGTTGTTAAAAAAGCCCTGGGCGGTCACAACCACCCTGACCAGCTTGTAATCGTAAGGCAGGCCGCTGCCTGTGCAGCTGCCGGTGCCGGCCGGGTCATCCACCCAGTTGATCCAGGTTTGAACGGTATAAGTAATGCCGTCCAGCGTGACGGTTTGCACGGGCGGTATGTCGCCGGCCGGGTTGCCGCCCTGCACCCCCACCTCGTTATAGGAACGGCTGCGAATTTCCTCAATCATGTTGTCAGCCAGGTTGCCGGCGGTCAGGCGGGCCCGGTTGGCCTGGGAACCCTGGGCAATAAAGGTGGACAGGGGCATATAAGCCAGGACAAACACCAGCAAAACGGTGATGGCCACCAGCAGTTCCACCAGGGTAAAACCCTGCCGGTTTGGCAGTTGATTGGTCAGCAACCTCACCCGCTCGCCTCCTTTGCTGCTATTCTGCAATTCTGCAACGCATTATTCACCGGGGGAGTGCGCAATCAGCACTCCCCCGGCGAATGTGACGTTGTGGCAATGGATAAAAAAGTTATTGTTTAGCCCTACAGCTACTGTCACTATGTTAGTTATTGTTATTGTCGCTTTATTACCAAGTGATTGGCAATGATGCATTGGTATAAGTCGTTCCATTAATGGTAACAGTCACTTGCGCTCTAAGAGGCGTACCGCCAATAGAGTATACAGCTCCCGCCGGCCCCTCTGGCAACCCTTGCAAGTAAGTTCCTACCAAAGCATTTATGTTAGCAGGGTTAGCTCCATTGTTGTTTGCTTGATATTGAGCAATAGCACCATCAATTGTTCTTAGATTAGCCTCCACAGCTCTTTGTTGTGCAGCAACCTGAGAGTTGTTATATACCGGCACGGCAATGGCCACCAGGATGCCGATGATGACAACCACTACCATTAATTCCACCAGGGTAAAGCCCCGGCGGTTTTTGAGCAGGGCGCACAGTTTTCGGAACATAAATTCACCCCCTTTCCGTTTAGTTTACATAAAATCACAGTACCGCTTTTTGCAATCAGGTTGCTTAATATATTTTTGATTAATCACTGCGTCAATCCGAACTTTCCTGGCTGCTCATATCGCCCAAATCCATTTCCTGGATCAAATCGCGCAGCAGCCTGATTTTATCCGGCGTTTCTTCCACCCATAAAACATGCGCAGGCGACTTGCTGGTGCCTAAATTCCTGGAGATGCTCATGTTGCCCACCGGGACGCCGCTCAACTGGCTGAGCAGATCCCGGGCGGACGCCAGCGCCTGGTGGGCATAGTCCCCCTTGGCGGTAATCAGGGGGGCTTTGGTTTTTTGGCGGGGCATATCCAGGCTGTTCAGGGCGCTTTTAACCTGGGTTTCTATCTTTTTGGGGCAGATCACCATGATCTCGTGGCCATAGCGGTCACCGTCGGTGGTAATGGTTTGAACGTCCGGAAAACCAAATTTCTCCAACCGCTTGGCGGCATCCTCCGCTACAATATAGGTTAACTTGTAAACAAAACGAGTTTTGTCATCTTCCTCCGCCTGTTCCGGGATATCCACCGAGGCAATTACTTCTTTCACTTTTTTCAGGCCGGCGGCGGTGCCCTGCACCCAGATCACATGGGGGTTGGTATCCAGCACCACGCTTTTTACCCCCTGGATGCCCAGCTCGCTCAGCATGCTTTTCAGTTTATCGGTTTTAATATAATTGGTGTCAAAACGGGTAAGCACCAGCTGGTCAAAGAAATCCCGCAGCAAGGTATCCGGCGGGCCCACCACAATAATATCGCCCTTTTGCAGGTAGGCCAGGCCTTTGCTCTGGATAATCAGTTCCATGGCCAGCCGGGGGGTTACACGGTAGGCCCGGAAGGTTACCGGTTCGGGTTCTGTATCCAGCAGCAGGATGTTGACGCCCATTTTCACGGCCAGGGCAGACAACACATCGCGCAGGTCGGCATCCCGCACATCCATATTCATGCTGCCGATGTCGTAAGCCGCCTCTGCCAAGGCCGGGTAGCCGGTACCGGCCGCCGCATCGCTGGCCGCTGCTGCCCCGGCCGGCCCCAGGCTGCCGGCCAGCCACACTATTATTAACAGTTTATTCAAGCAGGCTTTAAACCTATGTCGGCTGTTTAACCCCGCTGTTTTGCCCGGCATCAGTTGCCACCCCCTTTGTTTTGGCTGCCGGCCGCTTGGTCGGCAGCCGCACCCGCCGCTTGCTTATCCTGCTTGGCTGCGGCCGGCGACGCTTCCTTTTTCACCCGTCCGTTGAATTCCAGGTATATTTTGCCGCTTGCCGCTTGCAGCACCACCCAGTTGCCGGTAACTTCCTTCACCACCAGGCCGCCCGCCAGTTCCTGGCCCGGCCCCACAATATAAGAGGTGTTGCCTGCTTCTATAATGGCCAGGTTATCGCCACCGCCGCCGGTAATTACACCCTTCAGCTGCAGCGAGCCGCTGAAGGGATCCCTGGGCTGGGGGCGCTCCTCCATGGTACGCTTGGTTGCCGGCAATAAAGTGGTGGTGGGTTGGGAAACGGCAGGGGCGGCCTGGTTCAACCCGGCCCCGGCGGGCGCCGTACCGCCGGCCTGGCTGCTGAAGAAAGCCACATTCCATTTAACAAGCAGGATGAGGCCAATGAGTACAAGCAAAGCACCGCCGGCCAGAAGTGCTTGGCGCTTGTTTTGCTTAACGTAAGGAACTATATCCTCCACCTTAATTTCATTAAGCCTGGCCCAGAATTGTTTAATTTTTTCTTTATCTATTTTTATACGGTTATCTGCCATGGTGTTACCGGTTCCGCCTTCCTAAATTTACTTAAAACTAACTAAATCCAGGCAGAAACCTATCACGGTTTCTGTTTAATTCATCTGCACCATCAGGTCACACCTAGTGTAATCCCAGGCCACAGTGTACGTGGTACGACTTAAGTCTTCCACATAGCCGAGGCACGGCAATAAATTTTCTTTTTTGGCTATATTGATAGCACTATTTATGTCCCTGCTAAGTGTCGTCTGACAGTTAGGGCAGGTAAAGACCCGCACCGTTGGGCCCTTCTTTTCTTCGTGGCCACAGAAGGAACAGGTTTTAGTGGTTCCTTCCTCTGCTACCTCTTTAAAATGCTTGCCGGACTTCTCCATGACCCAGGCAATAATTTTCCTGGCTTTTGCAATGGCTGTCCGGTTTAGCATCGAACGGTGCATATTATCATATTTAGCTGTTTCCAAGGTGGGAGTATAATCACCCATAAGAACTAAATCATAGGTTTTGGCCAGCCGGTTAGCGATTGCATATAATCCCTGCTTAATCTGTTCTCGCCGGGCATTATAGGCCTTATCCAAAGCCTTATTTATCCTCAGCCAACGCTTACTGGGCTGCCAATAGCCTCTGCCTTCGTAGGTTTCAATAAACTTTGCTTTACGTAGACAGACATCCCTTTTCGATTTCAACCGGTCAATTACTTTGTCCCAGTATTTAATTTGAGTCAAGTTCTTAAACTCATAACTAACACCATTTTGGTTAATACCTACCATCAGGTTTTTGTGGTTTGGATCTAAGGCTATCCATTTTAATCTTTTAGCCGGTTTTTTATCCGGCTTTTCAATACAAAAGACTGCATAATAGGCTTTATGATCTTTTGTAATGCGTAGGTTTTTGATGGTGCTCTCCGGGGACGCCGGGGTATCTTCCAGAGCCAGGGTGATATAAAGCCTTTTGCCTTCTTTATTGGTGCCAAGGCTTAGTTTTAGTTCTCGGCCGTTAATTCTAAAGCCTTTGTTTGGTTCGTCATACAAAAGGGAAAACCACTTCTTTTTCCACGCTCGGAATTTGGGTAGGCCGTTACCCTGCTTAAAGAACCGCATGTAAGCATCCTTTAACCGCAGGGCAACATTTTTTAGAGGTGATGAATGGACTGTCTTAAGAAATGGGTTATCTTGCTTTAGTATGGCACCTGGTTTCTTAAATTCCGGCCGGATAGGAGTTTTTTACTGTTGCCATTGTTAATATAGTCATCTCTTGCTATAGCTAAAAGCCGGTTGTACAGCCAGTTGCATTTCTTGGATTGGGAGTCTAGTATTCTTGCTTGTTCGTCTGTTACGATTAGCCTTATCTTTCGGTTGAATATCAAATGGCATCACTCTCTTTAAACCACTTTTCGGCCTCTTTTTGAATCTTTTTTTGCTTGTGGCTTCTGCTGCCATATAACCTACTGCTAAACACTGTTATGATAGAAAGAATATCTTCCACTAATTCCTGTTCATAGGTCTTATCTTCGGTATGATTGATAATCTCGATAGTTACACCATGAAATTCGCAGATTTGCTCGATTACCTCGTAGCCAAAGCGAATTAACCTATCCTTATAATTCACTACAATCCGTTCTAATTTATTTGATTGAACCAGATGCAGTAGTTCTTTAAGCCCTTTTTTGTTGTAGTTTAGACCACTGCCTATATCAGTGATAACCTTGAAGGAATATCCCTTGGCCGTACAATACTGTGATACGTTTTCTATCTGTCTTTGTAAATCTTCTTTTTGGTCGGAAGAGGATACCCTGCAGTAGGCTATAGTTAGTTTTGTATCGTGTTGCAAGGGCTTTATTTGGGATAATTCCTCTAAGGTATATCTCCTATGTCCTCCCTGTGTGCGAATAGGTTTGATCTTTCCTTCTTTCTCCCACCTCCGCATGGTTGATATTGATACTCCTAGTAGTTTTGCTGCTTCTTGAATTGTATACATAAACCCACCTCTTGCCATTATTATATAACGGTAGGTAGGTTATGCGAATATATTTAAGCAAACTTGACTAGTTATTAATCGCTGTTTTACAACCCCCTGACGGTTATTACTTGGCCTAAAGGCATGGTACTTTTTTAGTTGCCGCTCCCGGATACGGTATAAAAAACACCGGCGGTCAGCTCCACCCTCATCAGCGGCGCTTCCTGTCTGCCTTTGCCGATTTTTATTTCCTTAACTTTGACAGCCCGGGCACCTTGCTGCAGTTCCGCCAGAAAAGCCAGCAGGCCTTCATACTGTCCTTCCAGAACAATGGTTACCGGCATCTCCACATATTCCTTTTGGGGGAGGTAGTCGGCAAATTGCACCTGCAGCAATTGCAGGCCGGTGTCATTGGCCATGCCTTGCCATTCGTTAAGCAGCCCGCCTTCATCAGGCCGGTCGGGCAGCAGACCCTGCAGGGTTGACAATTGCTGTTGCAAGCGGGCCGCCTGGCCCTTGACCTGCACCAGGGCCTGCAGCCGCAGCCGGTCCTGCAGCAGGGCGTCCTGCTCGTCCGCCGCCTGCTGCCGCACCGCCAGCAGGGTGCTGAACCGGCTGTAAACCGGCCACAGCAGCACAATAAGAGCCGCGGCGACAATAAAAAGAGTAATTTTATCTTTAGATAAGGATTTCTCTGCTATGGCAAACCACCTGCCTCGGCTTGGCTTAAGGGAGTCTCCCGGCCGGCCGACAAAATTGCTTTAATCTCAAAGCGGCTGTAAGGACTCGCCGGGTCTGCTTGATCAATAAACCGGCAGCGGATGTCGGCCAAACCGGGAATTTGCTGCAGATCTGTTAACCAGCGGGCCACCGCCGCGTGGTTAAGGGCGTTGCCCCGGATTACCAATTCACCCTTTGAGGCGGCCGGCTGCCCGCCGGCTGCCGGGGCAGCCGCCGTACCGCCGGTTTGCTCTGCGGCCTGGAAATCCGTCAGCCAGACATCCGGCGGAATGGCCAGGCCGATGCCCTCTAAAATTTTATAATAATCCGGCGGTGTCCCCATGGCGGCGCGGTACAGGCCGTTCAGCCGGTTGGTCTGCGCCTGTAATTGTTCATAGGGCCGGTAAGCGGCCATTTCTGCCTGCAGGGCCTGTCGTTCAGCCTGCAGCCGGGCCAGCTCCTGCCGGGCCTGCAGCACAGCCAGGTGCAGCGCCGCATACACGCCCAGCAGAAAACACAAAACCACCAGGCCGGCCGCCAGGATTTTTTTCTGACGCCGCAAGCGCAGCCGCTGCTGTTGTATTTCCGGCGGCAACAGGTTGATTCTGATATCCATGGGTTAAGCCCCCAATCCCCGCAGAGCCAGACCGATGCATACGGCAAAGTCTGCTCCTGCCTCCCCTAAATGGACGCCGGTGGCCGGCAAAGATCGGCTGAGGTTTTGCAAAGGATCCAGCACGGTCACCGGCACCTCCAGTTCTTCCTGCAGCCGTTCCGGCAGTTGCTTCAGGCGGGCCCCGCGGCCGCTGAGCAGTACCGAGTTAACCGTGCTGGCATTGCCCTGGGCAAGGTAGTAGCTTACCGAGGAACGAATTTCATTGGCCAGGGTGACAAGCCAATCCCCGGCCGGCGGCCGGGACAGCAGCGCTGCTTCCTGCAGGGCAAGGCCGGCTTCGTCGGCATAAGTAATCAAAGAATGAGCAATTACTCTGGAAAACCTGGGCACCCCTTGGCTGACCAATTGAATGGTTGTTAATCCGTTGGCGATATCAACCAGCACCAGGGTATCCGAACGCTGGGCGGCCGACAGGGTGCGCAGCAGAGCCAGGTAGGAAATATCCAGTATCTCGGTCTGCAGGCCGGCAGCCTGCAGGGCCTGCAGGTTGCTTTGCACAATGTCCCGCCGGGAGGCCACCAGCAAAACTTCCAGTTCTGCGGCATTGGCTTTATTTACCTCGCCCAGCAAGGCGTAATCAAAAACCAGTTGGGAGAGGTTGACGGGGAAATACTGGCCGGCCTGGAAACGCAGGGCCTGGGCTAACTTTTTCTCCGGTATTTTCGGTAAGGTGGCAATGCGCATAAACACGTTTTGATTGCAAATCCCCAGCACCACATGCTGTTTGCTGATGCCACAGCGGGCCCAAAGCTCCCGCAGGGCCCCGGCAACCGCAGCCGCCTGTGCCACCACCCCTTCGGACACCGCCGGCAGCGGGATATCTGTTTGACCGGCCGCCGCCAGGAAGGCTGACCGGCCGCTGCCCTGCAGTTCCACCACCCGAATTACACCGGTATCTATTTCCACTCCGACAGCTCCCGGGCTTGCAAAAAATCCCATGTTTTCCCATTCAGCTCCGTATCTCAGTTTTATTGGACACCCCAAACACCTATCTGCCCACCGAGGTAACCACCGTAAAGATGGGCAGGTAGATGGCAATTACAATGGCGCCGATGATGAAACCCACAAAGATAAGCAGTAATGGCTCAATCAGGGCGGTTAGCCCCTTGGTGACGGTGGCCACTTCTTCTTCGTAAAAATCTGCCACCCGCCCCAGCAGGGCAGCCAGCTGGCCGGTTTCTTCACCCACCGCCACCATGTTAATAACCATGGGCGGGAAAAAGCCGCTTTTCTTAAGGGGAGCAGCAATGCTCCGGCCCTCCTGGATACCCGCCGCCACTTGTTTGACAGCCTCCGCCACCTGGCTGCTGCCGGCGGCCGGCCCGGCCGCGGCCAGGGCCTGCAGCACCGGAATGCCGCCGCCTAAAAGAGTTGCCAGGGTGCGGCAAAAGCGGGCAAGGGTGGCTTTTTTAAAGAGGTCGCCAAAGACCGGCAGGCGAAATTTTATCTTATCCCAGGCACGGCTGCCGGCGGGGCTGCCGATATACAGCCGCAGCCCCCCCATAACGGCCGCCAGCCCCAACAGGTAAAAATACCAGAACTGGCGTAGCGAATTGCTGAAACCAACCACCAGCCGGGTGGGCAAGGGCAGCGCCGCCTGCTGGGGGAAAAATCCGACAAATATCGGCACCACCCAGAACATCATGGCCAGCACAATAATTGCGGCAAATACAATGACCACCGACGGGTAAAAGGTGGCAGACCGGATGCTGTCCCGCAGGTATTTTTCTTTTTCCAGCTGCTGGGACAGCCGTTGGAGAATTTCATTTAAAGCCCCCCCCAGTTCGCCGGCTTTAATCATTTCTCTGTACATGCCGGAAAAAATGTCCGGGTAGCCCCCCAGGGCTTCCGAAAAGCTCATGCCGCCTTCCACCCGGCGGGCTATTTCCCCGGTGCAGCGGGCCAACCAGGCATTGCCGGTCTGCTCGCTGAGGGTATACAGGCAGCGGGTGAGGGGGATACCGGAAGCAAGCATGGCAGCCAGCTGGCGGCTGAAAAAAGCCAGTTCGCCCAGTTTTACTTTGTTGCGCTTTAAAAGGGAACCCCGCAGGGGGGAATCTTTGATTTCCTTTATCTCAACCGGGGCATACCCCATTTGGCTTAAACGGTCGGCAGCCGCTTGCGGGTTTTCCGCTGTCAGCCGGCCCTCCAGCAGATTGCCTGTTTTATCGATGGCCTGGTAGGCATATAACGGCATACTATCTACCTGCTTTTAATTAAATACTAAATTAAAAACCCCTGCTGATGGCGCGTTCCAGCTCCACCTTGTCCACACAGCGCTCCAGGGCCATGCTGCGGCTGATCCGGCCGGTCAGGCACAGGTTGGCCAGGGCTTGATCCATGGTCTGCATGCCGGCTGCCCGGGCTGTTTGCATGACGGTATACAGCTGGTGTTCCTTGCCTTCACGAATCAGGTTTCTCACGGCGGGCGTGCCAAGCAGCAGCTCCACCGCCGCCACCCTGCCCCGGCCGTCCGCCCGGGGAATTAACTGCTGGGCAATAATACCCTGCAGTGAATCGGCCAGCTGCTGCCTAATCTGGTCACGCATGCCGTCGGCAAACACATCCACAATACGGTGCACGGCCAGGGCGGCAGTCTGGGTATGCAGGGTGGAAAACACCAGGTGCCCGGTTTCCGCAGCGGTAAGGGCTATGGCAATGCTCTCCCGGTCACGCATTTCCCCTACCAATATAACGTCCGGGTCGTGGCGCAGCACATGCCTTAGGGCACTGGCGAAAGAATGGGTATCCACCCCCACCTCCCGCTGTTTAATAATGGATTTTTGATGGCTGTGCAAAAATTCAATGGGATTCTCAATGGTTACAATATGGCAGCTTCTTTCCCGGTTAATTGCGTCGATGATGGCTGCCAGGGTGGTTGATTTGCCGCTGCCGGTGGGCCCGGTAACCAGCACCAAACCCCGGGGCAGGCGGGCCAGCTCTTTCACCGACGGCGGCAACCCTAAATCCTCCAGGCGGGGAATCTGCATGGCAACTACCCGGAAGTTGGCAGCCAGCGTACCCCTTTGCCACATAATGTTGCCGCGAAAACGGCCGATGCCGGCAATTGAATAAGCAAAATCCAGTTCCAGGTCTTTTTCCAGCTGCTCCCGGTAGTGGGGCTGTAAAATGGGATAAATTAAATTTTGCACATCCTGGGGCAGCAAACAGGGCAGGTCGGCCATCCTGACCAGTTCGCCGAACACCCGAACCACCGGCGGCGTTCCGACGTTCAGGTGCAAATCCGAACCGTTCATCCGGACGGTGCGGGCCAGTATTTCATTGATGTGCGGTAAGGCTTGTTCGCTCATTTTAAACGACCACCCTCAACACTTCCTCCAGGGAAGTAATGCCTTGTTTCACCTTGAGCAAGCCGTCCTGGCGCAGGGTAACCATACCCTCGGCCAGGGCTGCTTGTTTAATTTCCCTGGCCGAGGCCCGGGCCAGGGTTAAACGCTGGATTGTATCGCTGACAAAAAGCAATTCATAAATGCCTGTCCGGCCCCGGTAGCCGGTATTGCTGCAGCGCATGCAGCCCCTGGGCCTATATAGGGTTACCCGGTTGCTCCCGGGGTCAATGGGAAAATCGGGTACATGGGCCAGGTCTTGCGGGGTCAGTTCAATCTTTTCCTTGCAGTGGCTGCATAAGATCCTGGCCAAACGCTGGGCCAGCACACACACCAGCGAAGAAGCCGTTAAGAAAGGTTCGATGCCCATCTCTGTTAACCGGCTGATGGCCCCCGGGGCATCGTTGGTATGCAGGGTAGAAAAGACCATGTGGCCGGTCATGGCAGATTCAATGGCAATTTTGGCTGTTTCATGGTCGCGAATTTCACCCACCATGATAACGTCAGGATCGCTGCGCAGTATGGAACGCAGCCCGGATGCAAAGGTAAGGCCGGCCTGCGGGTTAATTTGAATTTGGTTAATGCCTTCCATCCGGTATTCCACCGGGTCTTCCACGGTAATGACATTCTTGCTCACCCGGTCCACCGCATTCAGGCCGGCATACAGGGTGGTGCTTTTGCCGCTGCCGGTGGGGCCGGTGACCAGGATAAAACCATAAGGCAGTTTAATTGCTTCCCGGAAGCGTTCCAATACCGCCGGGGCCAGCCCCAGTTCCTCCAGGCTGATGCGGCGGGCCGAACTGTCCAGCAGCCGGAGGGTTAACCTTTCTCCGAAGCTGGCGGGCAGGGAAGCTACCCTTATATCAATGGATTTTCCTTCTATTTTTACGGACATGCGGCCGTCCTGGGGGATGCGCCGGTCGGCAATGTCCATATTAGCCATCACTTTAATGCGGGAAACCAGGGAAGCATGCATTTTCACAGGGGGCTCCATAATATCGTGCAGCACGCCGTCAATTCTGAAGCGAACCCGCATGCGTTTTTCATAGCGTTCGATATGCACGTCGCTGGCATTGGCACTGACCGCCTGGGTCAGGATCAGGTTGGCCAGCTGCACCGCCGGCTGGCCGGCATCTTCCGGTTCGGCTATTAATTCAGTGACCGGCGCCGCTTCTTCTTCTGTTTGGGTAAACTCCATGCTGCTGCGGCTGTATTTTTCAATGGCCACTTCCAGTTCACTGTCCGGCGCAAATACCGGTTTAATCTCGTAGCCGGCCAGCACCCGCAAATCATCAATGGCCATGATGTCGGTGGGCTTTTGCATAGCCACCACCAGCTTGCCTTCGGCAAATCCGATGGGCAGCGCCCGGTAACGCTTAACGGCTTCCAGCGGCAAGGCTGCCAGCGCCGCCGGGTCAAGGTTGTATTTTTCCAGGGACACAAAGGGTACCCCGGCATGCTTGGCAATTACCCCGGCTATATCGTCTTCCGAACAATAACCCAGCTGCACCAGGGCTTTACCCAGCACCAACGACTTGTCTTTATTTGATTTTTGATAGGCCAGGGCTTCCTCCAGCTGTTTCTGGGTGATAATTCCTTCGTTAACCAACCAGGTTCCTAAAAAACTGCGGGTTAGTTTCATTGCCATTACCCCTGTTTTAAGACGAAAATGAAAAAACCAAAACTCTAATTTACTTAGGTTTTGGACAGCTACATTCCTAAGGCAACCCGGCCGCCATAGACTAAGGTCCTTAGGCCCGTGGCTTTGCGTCCTCTTTTTTCAAAGAGTTTGCCTTTGTAATACGTGTGTTATATATTGCTTTGTTGGTAATTATTTTCGTCACACTATTTAAAATTCCTACTTTGCCTGATTACCCCGGGGTAAAAACTTTGTAAAAAATGCAAGTTCTGCCGCCAATTCGCTACGGTGGCCCTTGGGGTCGCCTCAAACGGGCTCTCCCGGCCAGAATCGGCTGGCGCCCGCATCCTGTGAGCACCACCCCAATGGCTCCTTTCGCACATCAAGTGCTGTGACCGGTGCTTCGACAAGTGGCTGGCAGGGGATCATAAAACCCCCTGACTTTTCTTTGTCTGCAATCAGAAACGGCCTTGCGGCCGTTTCGGTGTGCTATATTCTCCGTATTTTGCCATAACCGGCAGTAAACCGGCGGCTCAGCTGCTTGTCAGCAGACCCGTGAGCCGTCCCCCCCACGATTAATTCTTTGATAGCCATGGTTGGCTGGGCATCCGAAACCGGGGCACCCTGTCCGTCTTTGCCGCAGGTGCCGATGGTAAAGCCCAGGTCGGAGCCCACCCGTTCCACCATCCGCAAAACCTCCGGGCCGTTGCCGGTCAGGGTGGCGCCGCGCACCAGCGGGCCGATTTCGCCGTCTTGGATTAAGTAGCCTTCAGCCACATCAAAGACAAAATCCCCGGTGGTGGTATTTACCTGTCCGCCGCCCATTTTTTTCACCAGCAGGCCGCTTTTATAATCTTTAATGATTTTGTCCGGGTCTTCCTTGCCCGGGGCAATATAAGTGTTGGCCATACGGGGCAGGGGTTTGTGCTGGTAGGACTCCCGGCGCCCGTGACCGTTGGATTCCCGTTTTTCTTTGCCGGCAGTAAGGCGGTCGTAAAGATAATCTGTTAAAATACCCTTTTCAATCAGGGTTACTTTGCGGGAGGGAACCCCTTCATCGTCAAAACGGTAAGAACCGTAACGGTTGGGCAGGGTGGCATCATCAACAACCGTGATTAATTGGCTGGCCACCGGCTGGCCCTTTTTGCCGGCGTAAACCGACAGTTGTCTTTGTTCCAGGTCGGCCTCCAGGCCGTGGCCGCAGGCTTCGTGAACCATTGTCCCGCCGGCTTCCCCGGCCATCACCACCGGCATTTTGCCGGCCGGGGCCGGCAGGGCCGTGAGCATTTTAACCGCCCGGTGGGCCGCCGACCGGGCAAATTGTTCCGGATCGCAGTCGGCAAAAATTTCAAAGCCGGCATGACTGCCTATGGCATCATAGCCCGTTTGGATATTGCCGTTTTCCGCCGCCACCACATTTACCATCAGACGGGTGCGCACCCGCTCGTCTTCCACATAAGTTCCTTCACTGTTGGCAACGGTTACTTTTTGTACGGTATCGCCGTAACCCACAATAACCTGCTTTATTTTCTCACGGTCAACCGCCCGGGCGGCCTGCTCCACTCTTTTTACCAGCTCTACTTTAGCCTGGGTGGAAACATTCTCCGGGCGGGTTTTAATCCGGAAATCAACCAGCGGTTTAAGGGTGGTAAGATCCAGCTGCAAATCCTTTGGGCCGCCCTGGGCAGCGTGGCTGACAATCTTAGCCGCTGCCAGTAACCCCTGCTTGCTGGTGTCATTGGTGTAGGCATAGGCAGTGGCCTCGCCGGACAGCACCCGGATGCCCGCCCCGGCATCCAGGCCGGAATTAACCCGCTCAATGCGCCCGGCTTCCAGGCCAATGCCGGTGGTTTGTTTTTCTTCCAGAAAAATATCTGCAAAGTCGCCGCCGTTAGCTAAAGCAACACTAAGCACTTCTTTTAAATCATTTTTATCCAACAAATTCCTTCCCCCCACATCTAACCCAAATATTTAGACCTAGTTTCTGCCCCGGTAAGGCAATCTATACAATTATTGATAAATTCCACCATTATTTTATAGTATATGCCGGTTGTTGCCAATGAAACTGTTAAAATAAAGTTTTTAATTGCCTGGCTTGTTGACATCGGCAGGGAAGGAATTGAGGTTCTGCCGGGACGACAAGGGATAAGCCGCTTGAAAGGCATTGGCCCGGCCCACCGCCCCGTTGGTTGCGGTTTCTGCTGCCCGGTTGGGAGACGCCGGGGAACCGTTTGCAGTAAAGAAAACCACCTCAATTTCTGCCTGCACTTCACCATTTTGATACCATGCCGGTATCTCCGCAGCGGTTTCGGAAGAGCCGGACAGGCGGCCGCTGTCGCCCGGCCGGAGGTGGATACGGCGGATTTCAGCAGCCTGCGGCAAGTTTTCCAGCCTGTTTACATACTGTACTACCTGATTGTACGAACCGTCTATTTGCAGGGTAAAGGGTGTTTCTGACAGGTGTTGCCCGGCAGCAGCCGGCCAGGGTTTTATCCATTGCAATACCGCCCCTGCCTGACGGGCCTGGCGGCTTAATTCCACCAGCATGGCCCCTGTCTGTACATTGGTATTAAAAGACGGCCGCAGGGCGGCAAGTTTGTCTGTCATGGCTGCAGCCTGCCGCTGCCTGATTTTTTCTGCCGCCAGGATCTGCTTTGCCCGGGTAATTTCTTGTTGGACTTCGGTCAGTTGCCTTTGGTTATCCAGGTAAGTTTTTATTGGTTTTGCCAGACCCAACCGGTACAAACCGGTGCACAGGCACAGGACAACCAGGGCACTTACCAGCACCCTTTCTCCGGTGCTAAGGTTGAACAGTCGGCTTGTCATGCCGGGCACCCCCTTTAACCGCGGCGGTCAGTTCAAATTTAACAATGCCCTGCAACCTGTCGTAGCGGGCTTCGGTTAGTTGGATTGAGGCAAAATAAGGCAGCCTGCTTAATTGGTGCAGTAAAACACCCACCGACTCCATATCCCAGCAACTGCCGCAAATATACACCCGCCAGGAAACTGCCGCTGATCGGGACAGGTTAGCCGCCGGCGCCCCGGTGGTTCTGTCCGGGGCCGGCTGATTTCCTTGTGCGGCGGTGGCAGCCTCGGCCGGCGAGGCAGCCGGACCGCCGTGCCCCGGTAAACCGCCTGCCCTGTGAATTTCCAGGCGGTTTACCCAGGTATCGGCCGGCAAGGCCAAGGGTAAATCCTGCAGCAGGCGGTACCAGGTAAGCCGGTTGTGCAGCACCTGATACATCTGGTCGTATATGGCCTGCTGCTCCCTGAGAGAAGCCGTCAGCTTGTCTGTTGCCGCAACCCGGGGCTGCAGTTGGGCCAGTTCCTGCCGTGCCTGGGCCAATTGCCTGTGGCCGGCCGACAGCCGGCAATAAAAAAGCAAACAGCCGGCAAATAAAATAACGGCCACAGCGGCCCCCAACCAGAGATAATTAACCTTAATTTTATTGCCGGGGCACTGCAGACAGGGGGGAAGCAAATTTATTTTATACATGGTACCCCACCTCCCCCAGGATAAGCCCGAGAGCCACTGCATAGGCAGGATCATAGGCCCGGTCGGGCTTGTCTACCACGCTCTGCCAGCAAGCCGGCGGGCCCGCCGCTGTGGCAATGCCCCATTTTTGGCTTAGATAGCCGCCTAACCCCGGCAACCTGGAAGTAGCACCGGTAAGCAAGATTCTGCCCGGATAAGTTTGCTCCGGGGCAAGATGCTTGTAAATTTCCTTGGCCAGTTGGTCAATGCCCTCCCTTATATAAAAATCCAGTTGCCACTGAACCGCCGGGGCAGTTGACGCCGCTCCTTCACCCGAGGGCAGCCGGCCGCCTTCTTCTAATAACTGCCGGGCCTCTTGCCGGCTGATGCCGTAGCTTTGGGCAATTACTCCGGTAACAGTGTCACTGCCCACCGCCACCTGGCCGACCCAATTAATCCGCCCTCCTTGCACAAGCACCAGTTGGGCAGCAGCCACCCCTATATCAATGACAGCCAGCGGTTGCCGGTCTGCCTCCCTGCCAAATAACCGCCAGAGGCTGAAAGCCGGCAAATCAATGCCCACTACCCTGAGTCCGGCCATCAGAAAAACATGATAGTATTGCTCCACCACAGAGGTGGGGAGCGCCACCAGCAGCAGGCTGCTCAAGATCTGCCCGTTGTCAACTTGTTCAGCCAGCTTTACATAACGTACAGTCAAGTGGGCAGCGGGCAACCCCACCAGCTCTTGTGCTTCGTGGTTTATCCTTGCCTGCCACGCTTGTTTGGTCAGCTTAGGAAGTTTTAACAGCCGTGTTTTTACCTGCTGCACCGGCAGTGAAATAACCACCTGGCGGCTCGTCAGCCCGGCAGTGTGCATCAGGCGGCCAAGGGCCTCTGCCAGTTCCGCCTCGGCCTCCGGTGCCGGGCCTGCCGGCGGGGCCGGTACGCTGCCCAGGGCGGCCAGGTTGGGGACACCCCGGTTAATTTTCACTTCGACAGCTTTAATGCGGTGTGTACCAAGGTCAACAGCTGCCAGGCAGGGCTGCCGCCGGGTAAAAATTTGTTCAAGTAATCTTTTCACTTGGCACCTCTTACAGGTTAGTCTATGCGAAAGACCGGATATTTTTCCTGCCAGGATATAATGCTCAGGCGGGTGGTTACCCAGGCCGGGTGAATATTCTGAAAGTCAGGCCGGTAGGTTACGGTGGCCCGGTTGCAGGCCAGCTGCCGGGTAACCAGCAAACCCTGCAGGCGGGCCTGCTGGGCCAGAGATATCTTCTCCCGGCTATATAAGGCGGCGGCCACGTCAGCTCCCGGCTGCAGGCTGATTTCCCCGGCACTGATTAACAACAGCGAGTCGGCAGCCGGATCGTGGGCCTGCAGGAGGGCGCTGTCGGGTATGGTTATGGAACCGGCTGCCACCAGGGTAATATTCCCCTGATAACGGCCGGAGACGTTCAGATTGCCCTGGATGTAATAAATACCCGGCAGCAGGTCTTCCGCCCTGATTGTTTGATGGCCGGATAGGTAATAGTCACAGTGCCGGGCATACCAGGCAAGATCCAGCAGAGGAAAATCCGGGAAGGGGTAGCTGACCGCCTGGGGAGTAGCGGCATAGGCTTGACCAAAGTTATCCGAGACCATCGGGGTAACGGAGCCGGTGGCATAAATGCTGCCATCCCACCGGATAACCTGTCCCTGGTTGAGCGGCCGGCCCACATGCCCCTGCAGTACCGTTACATTGCCGCAGCTTCGTACAGGCCCGTCAATGATATCCCCGTTAATTAAAACATCGCCGCCGGACTTTAATTCTCCTGTATAAACAGCGCCGGCCTCAACAACGATCGGCCCCGTTGCCAGCAGTTGCGGGGCGGCCAAGTTAGCGGCGGGCCCCAATGTGCAGCCGCCTTTGATATAGATACCGTCATAAAACAGGCCGTCTGCACTAAAATCAGTGTCGGCCAGCACCACCAGCGGTGATTCGATGATGGCATTGATAAATTCGGCTGATTGCTGCACCAGCGTCCCGGGCAAATCATTGACCGGACGGGAAAACCGCACATTGGCCACCAGGGATCGTTTGGCGGTGGCATATTTGCCGGTTACCTCAAGCCTCACTGCATAACCCCCGGCGTCTGCCGCTGTTTTAGTAAGGCTGAGGGAGTGGATGGTGCCCGCCCCGGTAAATTGCGCCGGTTGCTGCGGGGTACCGTCAGACCGGCTGATCTCCAGCACAGCAAAGCTTTCATTAAACAAATTTAACAATGATTGCAGGCAGTTCTTGTCTGGGCCGGACAAACCGGCCAGCAAAGAGGTCAGTTGCTTTTTATCGTAAGTTTTGTTAATTTGCAAACTGTCCAGCAGTTTTACCCGGCTCTGCAATATGCTTAGGGTTTTTTCCAACGCCGCATCAGCCACATAGTAAGCCTGGGTTTCTTCCAGCGCAGCCTGCAGAGTCAGTTGATCTGTCCGGGTCAGAGTAAGGGCAGCGGTACATAAAAGGCTTAAAATCATTAACAAGGTTACTACCGGCAGCACAGCCTGACCCCGGCGGTTATTGATCAAATCTCGCACGCTTCACCAGTCCTTTGGTGACCTGAGCTGTACCGCCGATGTGAGCAGCGGTGGTCGGGTCAGCCGGCCTTTGCCTTCCAGCGTGATAATCACCATGGTTTTATAGGAATTGTCCGGCGTTTCCGCCGGCAGGTAGGTAAGTTTCAGTGATTGTATATTTCTGGCGACGGTATTCACCCCTTCGTTAGGGTGGTAAAGCGGTTCCCCCCGGTTGGGCACCTGGCCGTCAAAACCGCTGGGAATGTCGTATATTTTTCGCAGCAGGTCGCCGTCCTTGACATAATAAGCAATAATTTTATCCCGGGCATACAGGGTTGGCATGGCCGGGTTGCTGTCTGTCATGGGCTTGGGCATTCTGAACTTCAGTACATGGGTGTCGGTAGTGGTAGTTAACCAGCGGGCTTCCCGCAGTTCCCGTTCCAGCCGGTTCATGCCAATCCTCAGTTGACTGCGCACATCGCTTTCTTCACTGTACCTTAAATAGGAAGTAAGCCCCGTCATCAACAAGGCCGCCGCGGCATTAACCACCAGGGTCAGGATTACCGTAGCCACCAGCACTTCCACCAGGGTAAACCCCTGCTCTTGCAGCGGCTTGCCGGGACTTACCGTCTTGCTTTTGCCATGTACAAACTGAGGCATTTTTCTTGCCCCGCTTCCTGATAATAGATAGTTACCTGTACTGTTGCCCAAAGGCTGCTCCGATCCGGCCAGACCTGAAGGCGATAAGTAAAATCATTGTGGGGCCGGTCATCATTTTCTGTTAAATATTTACCGTCGATATAGGGTGGGCCAAATGTGAGAGGTTGCGGCGATATGACCGGGTTGTTCAAATAACCGGCGTTAAAATCACGCCAATACATGGCTTTGATTTCTTCAAGTTTTGCTTGGGCCAGGTGTTTTGCCAGCAGCCGGCGCTCAACCGCAATTTGCTGCCGCTTGTTATGGGCCAGCAGGGTCACTACCGGCAGTATAACCACAGTTATAATAAGCAGGCAAACCAACAGTTCCGTTAAAGTAAATCCTCGCCGGTTCAGGTTAACTGCTTTCATAAGCGTCTCCTATAGTGCTTCTATCCTTACTCTGCCGCTGAGTACCGCCACCCTGACCAGATAGATTTTACCCGAGCGGCGGTTCATTACCGTAATGGTGCCGGCCTGCACAGGATTACCCTGGATATTGAAGGTTAGGATTTGGGTTTCTCCGGATTGGCCGAAATTAGTGCTGACCAGACAAACGTAATAAGGGAATTTTTCTGTACGCAGTAATTTGGCTCCATGTCTGATAACATATTGTTGTCCGGTAGGGTAAAAGAATATTTCATAGCAAGCGGTGGTATCTTCCGTCTTAATGGCCAGCTGTTGCACATATTGAAGGTCAGCCACCAGTTTGTGGAGGGTGGTAACTGTTTGATAACGAGCCAGGGAACCGGTCAACAGAGGCATGGCAGCAGTTAACAGTAAAATGATGCAAAACAGTGATACCAGCATTTCCACCAGGGTAAAAGCCCGGTTAGCCCCGTTTGCCCCAGGGTGACAGACAGTATTATGAATTGTCTCGGGAGTGGGTGGTGGCTTCATTTGGCTCATAGGGACCGGTTCCTGTAATAACATCGTTAACGGTTTGGTCCGTAAAAATATTATCGGCCCGGCTGTCCGGGTTCGGCCCTTCCGACCAGATGGTATAAGCGGCACCGTCAATTTTTATATAATAGGGCCTGTTCCAGGGGTCACCGGCTGAAGGTTGACCGTACTTTCCCCCGAGAACCCCTTCGTTTTGCATCAAAGAGTTAATCTCATGTTTGCCGGCAGGGTAACAATTGTTCTCGGCATAATACATGTCCAGGGCATTCTTCATGCTTTTTATTTCCAAAACCGCCCTGCTTCGTTTGGGCTTGTCCAATTGTTTGGTAAATTGGGGCACCAGAACGGCCGATAAGATACCCAGCATGGTTATCACAACCAAAATTTCCACCAGGGTAAAGCCTTGTTTATGCCAGGATGCATTCATTTTTTTCACCTCCCGCCGGTTATGGCAAAGCATCCATAATGCTGAAAACAGGCAGCAAAACGGACAGCATCAGCAAACTTACCAGCCCGCCCACCAGGCATATTAAAATGGGTTCCGTCAGAGCAGTCAGACGGTTGAGGGTTTGATATATTTCTTTTTCATAAAAACCGGCCACTTTATCCAGCATTAAAGGAAGTTCGCCGGTTTCTTCTCCCACCTGAATCATCCTGACTGCCAAAGGCGGCCATAAGCCGCTTTGCTGAAGTGAAAAAGCCAGCCCTTGTCCTTCTTGGAGACCGTCGGCAGCCAACCGGACAGCACGGTTAAAGGCTGAATTTGGCGCACTGTTTTGCAACACATGCAGACAGCGCAAAAGAGGGATGCCGCTGCTTAATAAAACCGCCAGGGTCCGGCAAAGGCGCAACAAATTTATTTTCTTGACCAGCGATCCGTAGACAGGCACTTTAAGTATTAACTTTTCCTTTAGCTGTTGCCCGCCGGGCCCGGATACAAAAATTTTCCCCAGCACCACCGCAAATAAGCCGGCGGACAGCCCAACATACCAGCGGTGTCGTAACAGTTCGCCTGTTTTCATAACAAAAGCCGTAGCAGCCGGTACCGGCGCCTGCAAATCTTGAAGAACCCGGGTAAAGGCCGGCAACACGAACACCACCATCAGGCCAACCACTGCCAGGGCCAGCAACAAAATAAAAGCAGGATAGGCCAGGGCTGATTTATACTTTTCCGACAGGTCATGATATTTTTCGAGGTAATCCGCTAAACGGGTCAGCGCATCGTCAAGGGAACCGCTGATTTCCCCGGCCTCTGTCATATGAATAACCACCGGCGGAAAGAGACGAGGCTGACAGGCCAGGGATTGGCTTAAGGATTGACCGGCCTGCAAGTTGTCAATTACACCGGCCAAAGCATGTTGCAGCCTTTTGTTCTCGGCTTGTGCCAGCAAGATGCTTAAACCCTGGATAACCGGTATGCCGGCAGCAGTTAAGGTGGCAAATTGCCGGCAGAACAGGGCCAGCTCCTTCAGGCTGACTTTGGGCGCAACAAAACCGCTTAAAAAAGGCTGATGCGGGGTTATGGCATTAATTTCAGTAATAAACAACCTTTGCTGCCGGAGTATTTGAATGGCCTCATATTTGCCGGCGGCCGTGATCCTGCCGCGGACAGTTCGGCCTGTTATTTTTTTGGCTTTATATTTAAATAATATGGGCATCATAACCACCCGCAGGCCAAAATAAAACGACTAAAAATTTAATATATTCTGTCAAATTCAGCAACAATAAAAAATTTCCTGCCCGGACCGACAGGAATCTTTCGACATTTTGATCTTTTCTCTTACATTTTTTGTAATACGGTTGTGTCAAAAAAACTTTCTGCCTGGAAATAGGTGGCTCGCATTACCTCCGGCAGGCTGGTTAATCCCTGTTTAGCCTTGGTCAAGCCATCCGTCTGCAGGGTTTGCATACCCTCTTGCCCCGCTGCCGCCAGCAACTCGTCGGCAGTGGCACGGTTTAACAGCAGGGTTCTGAGCCGCCGGGACAGCAGCAAAATTTCATGGATGGCCAACCGCCCCCGGTAACCGCTATGGTAGCACCGGCGACAGCCCACCGGCCTGTAATACACCGCTTCCTGACCCGGCAACACGCCGGCAAAATAGCCTTCCAGAGAATCAGCAACCACCCGGTATGGTTGTTTACAGTACGGGCAAAGCCTGCGCACCAGCCGCTGGGCCACTACCCCCAGCACCGAGGAGGCCACCTGAAACGGTTCTATTCCCATATGGATAAATCTGTCCACCGCTCCGACGGCATCGTTGGTATGTAAAGTTGACAATACCAAGTGCCCTGTACCGGCAGCTTTAACGGCAATTTCGGCAGTTTCTTTGTCGCGAATCTCACCGACCATGATAATGTCCGGATCCTGGCGCAACAGGGCCCGCAAACCAACGGCAAAGGACATGCCTGCTTTCGTATTAACCTGGGTTTGGTTAACTCCCTCCAGGCGGTATTCAATAGGGTCTTCAATGGTGCTCAGGTTTCTTTGTTCGTTGTTTAATTCGTTCAATACGGTATATAAAGTAGTGGTTTTGCCACTGCCTGTGGGCCCGGTAATTAATATCATCCCGTATGCGGCACGCAGGCAATGTTTTAAACGCGCCAGGTTGTGCGGGGAAAAATCAAGCTGCTCAAGCCGGTATTGCCTTACTGCCCCTGTATCCAGCAGACGGATCACCACCTTCTCACCGTAGGCGGTAGGCATGGTGGACACGCGCAGGTCGTACTTTTGGCTGCCGGTACTTAACGGCAGGCGTCCGTCCTGGGGCAGCCTTTTTTCTGCAATATCAAGATCAGACATTATTTTAATTCTGGAAACAACCGCCGCCTGCATATTTACAGGCAGGTTAAGCAGGGGCCGCAATATTCCGTCCATTCGCAGTCTTACCCTGAAGCCGGTTTCCTGGGGTTCAAAATGAATGTCGCTGGCTCCTAACCGCACGGCCTTTTGCAAAATATGTTGCACCAGACCTATAACCGACGCTTCTTCCCCGGAACTTTCCCGGATTAGATTATGATTTGGCAGGTCTACGGTCTGACGGATGTCCCTTTCAACAAACTGATACTGGGCCGCCAGGGCTTCCACCAGCTGGTGTTCCGTAACATAGCCCAGCCCCACCAGTACCCGCCCCAGGGGCTCCTGAGACCGTTGCTGTTTTTGCAACGCTTCCTCTAATTGGCTGCGGGTAATTATACCCTGCTCCGCTAAAATATCTCCTATCATTTTGGGGGGCGATTGGTTTAACAAAAGATCACCCTCAGTATTAAAAATTACTCCTTCAAAGCCCGCATCACACTTTTTTCGTCAATATCCCTGTAGATGCCCACCCGACCGATTTGTTGCGGCAGAATGAAGACCAGTTGATCACCTTTTACTTTTTTGTCGTGGTAGATACTTTGTAAAATGTCCCGGTGCGCTAAGTCTGCCGGCAGTTCAGCAGGCAGTTCCGCCAAGGCAATAAGTTGCTTAATCCGGTGATATTCCCGGTAGCCTAATAACCCCTGTTGAACCGCCATTCTGGCAGCAATTACCATGCCAATGGCCACCGCTTCACCATGTAAAAATGCATCGTAGCCGGTTAAGGCTTCCACCGCATGCCCGACGGTGTGGCCATAGTTTAAAATGGCCCGGCGCCCCTGTTCAGTTTCATCCTGTTCCACCACCGCTGCTTTAATGCGGCAGCAAGTCTCTATGACATACTGCAGGGCATCCCGGTCCTGGGCCAGCAGGCGGACGCCGTTATTTTCCAGCCATTGGAAAAATTCCCCGTCCCAGATTACGCCGTACTTGATGACTTCCGCCAGGCCGGCCTTTAGTTGCCGGGCAGGCAAGGTCTGCAGGGTAGCCACATCAATCAGCACCAGCCTGGGTTGGTAAAAAGCGCCGATAATATTTTTCCCCCGGGGATGATTGACGGCCACCTTGCCGCCTACGCTGCTGTCCACCTGGGCCAGCAGCGTGGTGGGCACCTGGATAAACGGAACCCCCCGCATGTAGGTGGCAGCCACAAAGCCCGCCAAATCTCCCACCACACCGCCGCCCAGGGCGACCACCGGGCAGCTGCGGTCCAGCCCGGCGTCAAAGGCCAGGTCATACAACCGGGCAGCCTGCTCCAGGGTTTTGGCCTGTTCGCCGGCCGGCACCCGGGCCACTGCCACTTGAAACCCGGCCTGCCTCATAACTGCCGCAACCTTTTCGCCGTACAAAGGATACACATTGCTGTCTGTGATGAGGAGTGCCTTTTTCTCCAGGGGCAGCTGCTGCAGGTAATAACCCAGGCGGTTAAGTCCCCCGTCCTCAAGATAAATAGGATAACTGCGTTCCCCCAAAGCCAGGTTAATTTTTCTCACCCAGCACCCCCCTCTCCAGCAGAGTTTGGTATATTATGTTAACTATCTCATCCGGACTTTTGTCATCTGTATTAACTGTGAAGTCCGCCGTTTGGTAGGCTCCTTTGCGTTCTTCCAGCAAGCTTGCCACCCGCCGGTGCAAGTTTCCCCTGGCTAACAGGGGGCGGGTTCTTTTGTTGCGCACCCGCCGGCAAATGGTCTCCGAGGATGCAGCCAAACAAACCAGAAAACCATTTTGCCGGAGCATTTTGACATTCTCGGGGTCCAACACCATACCGCCGCCGGTGGCTATCACCAGGTTCTCCTGAGCAGCCAGTTTTCTGGCCAGCAGTACTTCCTCACCCCGAAAACGTTTTACGCCATGTTTGCGGAAAATCTGCTCCACTGTCAGCCCGGTAATTTGTTCAATGGCATAATCGGTATCAATAAACCGGTAACCCAATCGTTTAGCCAGCGCCCGCCCAACAGTGGATTTGCCGGTACCCATAAAGCCGATTAAAACAATATTTTTCATCTTACACCTGCCTAACCAGTTGTCGCCACCGGTTAACCCTTTCTTTTATTTCAGCCAGGCTGTCACCGCCAAATTTCTCCGCCAGAGCTGCCGCCAGTTCCCAGGCCACCACTGCTTCTCCCACCACACAGGCAGCAGGTACAGCGCAAACATCTGATCTTTCCACCGAAGCCTGATAGGGCTCCTTGGTATGCAGATCAACGCTGAGCAAAGGCTTATATAGGGTAGGGATGGGTTTCATGGCCGCCCGCACCACAATAGGCATCCCGTTGCTAATTCCCCCTTCAATGCCGCCGGCCCTGTTTGTACGCCGGTAAAACCCCTGGTTGGCAGCATAGTAAATCTGGTCATGCACCTGGGAACCGGGCGCCGCCGCTGCCGCAAAACCATGACCGATTTCCACACCCTTAATGGCCTGAACAGACATAAGAGCTCCCGCCAGCCGGCTGTCTAACTTGCGATCCCAGTGAACATGGCTGCCTAATCCCGGCGGCACGCCGTAGGCATGAATTTCAAAAACGCCACCCAACGAATCGCCCTCTGCCTTGGCTTGGTCAATTTCTTTAACCATTTCTGCCTCGGCCTGGGGATCCGGACAAAGCAGCTGTGAGTTGGCAAGGCTTTCAAGCAACTTCGGCAGATCCGGGTTTTCTTGCCGGGTCGCTTCTACCGTTCCGATGCGGCAGACATAACCTACAATGCTTATGTCTAATTCTTCCAATAAACGGCGGGCCAGGCTGCCTACCGCAACCCGGGCAGCTGTTTCCCGGGCGCTGGATCTTTCTAAAATGTTGCGAATATCCCGCTGGTTGTATTTAATGGCCCCGGGCAAATCCGCGTGACCGGGCCTGGGCCGGCTAACCACCCGCTCATTCAGGCGGGCTTGCGGCCCCGGCGCCATGATGTCTGACCAGTTAACCCAATCTTGGTTAACCACTTGCAAAGTAATGGGACTGCCGGTAGTCAGGCCGCCCCGGACACCGGATAAAAATGTTACCCGATCCCGTTCAATTTGCATCCGCCCGCCCCGGCCATAACCACTCTGGCGTCTGGCCAATTGTTTATTAATATACTCATCCGTAACAGGCAATCCTGACACCATACCTTCCACTATGGCTGTCAAGGCCGGGCCGTGGGATTCGCCGGCCGTTAAAAATCGCAACAATCTTACCTCTCCTCTCCTCCGGAAACCTGTTTCAGCAGTGCTTCCCGCATAATCGCCACCGGCGCCGGCAAGCCGGTCCACAGCTCAAAGGCTAACACTCCCTGGTAAAGCAGCATGCCCAGGCCGTTAAATACAGTTGCCCCTCGAGCGGCCGCCATTTGCAGAAACAACGTTCTGTTCGGGTTATAGATCAGGTCGCATACTAATTGCCCGGGCTGCAAGGCAGTAAAAGGAAACTCCGGCACCTGATCGGAGCGGGCACCCATGCCCAAAGGGGTGGTTTGGATCACCAAATCCACCTCTGCCACCACTGTTCCGGGCAATTGGCGGCCCCAGGGAAGCACCCTGGTTGTTAACTGACCGGCTTGGGCCACATCCCGTGCCAGCTGCTCAGCTTTTTCCGGCGTCCGGTTGGTTATGTAAATGGCTGCCGCGCCGGCTCCGGCCAGAGCAACCGCCACTGCCCGGGCTGCCCCGCCGGCGCCCACCAATAAAACTCTTTTACCCTGGGGCGAGAAGTTTGCTTCAGCAGCTAAAAATTGAATAAAGCCCGGCCCATCTGTGTTATAGCCAACCAGCTTACCCTGTTCAAGGCGAACGGTATTGACCGCTCCCATAATCCGAGCCGCCGTATCAACTTTGTCCAGCAGGGGGATGATGCTCTGTTTGTGTGGCACCGTCACATTTGCCCCCGCCAAACCCAAGGCACGCATACCTTCTACCGCCTGTCTCAGACAGTTGGGGGGTACGCTGTAAGGTACATACACCCAGTTAAGTCCTAATCCGGCATAAGCAGCATTGTGCATAGCCGGGGAGAAGGAATGTTCTACCGGCCAGCCAAATAATCCGCACACTTTTGTTTTTCCGTTAATTTCAGGTAAACCCATGCATATTTCCTCCCGGATGCAAGAAAAGCTTGGCCGGTGCCAAGCAATATCTTTATGATTGCATTTTTTTTATGCGACCCAGTACCAGTTTTTCTAATTGCCTGTTAATTCTGGTGCCGATAAACTCCTTACCGGCCAGCGGCGTTACTAAAATGGTATACAGCCCCAAACGGTTGCCGGCCAGTACATCGGTGAAAACTTGGTCCCCCACCAGGGCAGTTTCGTGCGTTGCCGCACCTAAAAGGGCAAGGGCACGCCGCAACCCTTTACGCCGGGGCTTGGCAGCCTTGTGTATACCCGGCACCTGCAAAGAGCGGCATAGGGCTGCTACCCTGCCTTCATTATTGTTGGATACAAAGCATATTTTAAATCCCTGCTGACAGAGGTGGCGCAGCCAGGCTTCAATTTGCGGATCCATCTGCTGACAATCCCAGGGGATCAGCGTGTTGTCAATATCAAAAAGAATGGCTTTAATACCCCTGCTTTTTAAATCCTGCAGGTTAATATGAAATAAAGAGGGCACATAGGCCTTGGGATGAAGCACTGACAACATCTTTAACACCACTTATAGCCGGCGCCTCGGGGCACCCATATTGCTTGCAATATTTTACTGTGCCTATTTTACTCGTATCGGGTACCTTTCGTCAACTTAGCAGCTAAATTTTGCCGAAATTGTCTGCCGGGACAAACACCAATTTTTTTTCTCTCCATAACATATATTGTTGACTTAATTCTTATTGGGGGGGATTGCTTGATGCTACCCGGCCTGTGGACGGTCGCTATCCTGTCGTTAGTCAACGGCTTCATTGCCCTGGTTTCCTACATTGCCAACAATACTTTTCCCCATCCTCTCAACGAGGAAGAAGAAGCCCATTATCTTGAGCTACTGGCAGGCGGCGATGAAAATGCCAGGCATGTTTTAACAGAAAGAAACCTGCGGCTGGTGGCCCATATTGTAAAAAAATTTGATTCGACCGGCGAGGATGTAGATGACCTGATTTCCATCGGCACCATCGGCTTAATTAAAGCCATCAATACTTTCAAACCGGATAAGGGAACCCGCTTGGCTACCTACGCAGCTCGCTGTATTGAAAATGAAATGTCGCTGACAAGAGTATAGCAAGCCCCATGCGGTTAAGAAGATATTCTTTGCTCCGGGATTTTAGCCAGTACGGTAACATTGATAAACCGCAACCCATTGCCTCCCGGTACACCTCGGCCGGATACAATAACCTGTTTGACCAGGGCCCTGACCAAGGAACGCTTTTCAGTAAAAGCCAAATCATCTAACCTTCGTAAGATGGACTCGGATATTTCCCTTATCTCATCTATTTTAGCAAACAATTCCTCACGTTGCCTGCATGCCAGAAGTAATTCTTCTTTTCTTTTTTCCAATTTTTCTTTGCGTCGTTTCAATTCAGTCAATTTTTTCTTTATGCTGTCAATATGGTCAAGATACCCTTTGGCAATCACGTCAATTAACGCCTCTTGACCTTTTTCTATGTCGGCTAAGTGTTTGTTTATAACCATGATCTGCTCTCTAGGGTCGCTCTGCCCAATTATCTGCCCCATAGCCTCCCGGGCCAGGCGGTCAGGATCTATTAACCATGCTTGTATTTGCCCCCAGACCGCTTCTTCGATAACGTCAGCTAATATATACTTTGCTGGTCTGCATCCTTCGTTTTTGTATCCCTGGCAGGTTTTATTGCATGTATATCTTCTTTCTCTCTTGCCCCACCACCTGGCGTATGCGCCCGTCATGGTATTGCCGCAATCCGCACAAGTAATTAGTCCGGACAAAAGATACCCATGCTTTTGTTTTCCTGCGTAAAGCCTGCGTACTTCTCTTAACTTTTCTTGAGCCCTATAAAATGTATTTTCATCTATTATCGGGGGTACTTTAATTAGCATATCTTTAAACCGCCACAGGCCAATGTAGACAGTGTTTGCTAATATTTGTTTCACTACCTGACGGTGCCACCGTCCAGCCCGACGGCGGGTTGGTATACCGTTTTCATTCAGTCTTTTTGCTATACCATTTGCCCCTATATCTTCACTAGTAAACCAGTTAAATATATCAACTACAACTTTTTTTTCGTGTTCTAAATAGCTTACTTTTCCGGTTTCCGGATCATATTGATACCCAAAAACGTCAAAATTGATTGGAATACCGCCTTGCCTTGCCTTTTGCTCTTTCCCTCTGCCCATACGATCCCGAATTTTTTCCCTTTCATACTCGGCTATCGCACCTCGTATTGAGTAAAACAACCGTCCCTCCGGTGTGTCCTTCCAGTCAAAATCAAGGAATTCCAGCTTAATACCGCATTTTTCTAATTCATCGGTAATAAGCAACTGGTGGGCCAGCTTTCGTGAAAGACGGTCGGCATCTCGCACAACCAGCAGCTGAAACCTGCCCTCCCGAGCAGCTTCCCTCATTTCGTTTAAGCCAGGGCGTTCCAGGGTACTTCCCGAAATTCCCTCATCGGAAAATACCGTCACTTCCTGGGCTCCTAATATACGGGCACGGCTACAGCAGGCCTCCCGTTGTTCGGCCAAACTGTAGCCGTGTTTCACCTGGTCGTCTGTACTTACCCGGATATAGACCGCCGCCCGCAAACTGCTAACCTCCGTTCCATGACCTTTTTGGCCAGTAGTTTGTATGCATCATTTAAACCTGCGCCATCTTGTGAATAACAAACTGTTAGTGAGATAACCGGCCGCCTGGAAATGGTATTGCTGCTGCTTTTTTTCATAACTATATCACCCCTGTCATAGAATATGTTTATACGGTTTGTACACTTGCAATAAAAAAACCGCTATAAAATTAAAGACCGCACATGGCGGTCTTATTAATGCATGAACTATTTAATTTTTGGGAGCTCTTTCTATTTCATCTACCATCAACTGTAAATTCCTTATTACTTCATCAGCCACCAAATTTATAAATAACTGCGGGTTGCCATGGTCAGCTTCTTCTAAAGAAATGTAATATTCTTTACGGTTTTCTTTGCGAATAATAGCCGGCGGATAAGCATTTTTCATTAAAATAAAATTCATACACAATCTGCCTACCCTGCCGTTTCCGTCCGGAAAAGGGTGAATAGCAACAAACCTGTGGTGAAAAAGCGCTGCTAATTCAACGGCATGCAGCTTACCTTTGTTATCCTTGTACCACTTTAGCAGTTTTTCCATCTCAGCCGGAACCTGACTGGCCGGCGTATAGTGATGTATTTTACCGCTGGCAGTTAGTACATGATTATTTTTGGTTTTATATGCTCCGGGTACCACAGGTACTCCCCCGGCCATAGTCTTAATACCCGAGAAAAGAATGGCATGAAATTCCTTAATAAGCCCTTCGGTTAAATCACGGTGTTTAATGGCATCTTGCAGGTAATCTACTGCTTCTGCATGATTAATCATCTCTAAATGTTCTCGCAGGGTGCGCCCTTGTACAGTCAAACCTTCACGCAAAAAGAAAAGCGTTTCTTGCAAAGTCATAGTGTTGCCTTCAATGGCATTGGAATTATACGTCCATTCCTCGCGGAACTTTTGGGCAATGGTTGCCATTAATTCTGGATGTAAAGGTCGTTTGGCTTCTACGATTTTTTTTAGAGAATCAATTTTTGTAAACATTTATATACACCCCTGGAGTCTTTTGAGCCTTATTTTATCACTTTTTATTATGTACCTGGAATTATAAAGCTGGAAAATTATTAAGATTTCCCCGCCCCGGAGGGCGGGGAAGGCGGTGTTATATACCACCGAGGTTGACTCGGATTTCATTTTCACCGGGGGCAAGACCAAAGGTTTTAGTTGTAATGCTGGCTTCAGAAACATTATTTTTCGGTTTAATATCTTCCCAGGATTTGTCCGGCGGCCATACTTCACCATGTACTTTATATGTTTTAGGTGTACTGTTAACTGTAAACTTATACGGCACATCAATACGCTGGCCGGAAGTCATGTTCAGTATCTTTGTCACAGTTCCACCGGGGCCGGTAAGGGTGAGTTTAACCGGGATAGTCCCGCCTTCCTGGTCGTATCGTTTAATTATTGCCAAAAACGGCAGGGTATCAGTTTTGCCTCTTTCGATGCTGATATCTTTACCATACTGCGAAACTACAGTGATACCGACGTCGTAACCGCTAAAAATGTCTGCTTCATCTCGGTTGTTGTTCCAGTCTTTGTCGTTTGCACTATCCACCGGGTTAATACGAGCAATGATTTTCTTAGATGTACTCTGCACTGTGAATGTGTACTTGTAGGTCTTGCTCTCACCGGGCTGGAAGGTTACGTAACCGTTGCTGTTCGGTGCATCGGCCGGGTTGAGTGGCTGCAGCTTAACCGGGTATTCAGTATTACCCACCTGGTGGTGCAGACGCAACCAGGCCCTCTCTGCCCTGGGGTGGTCTTGATTTAGTTTGTATGTCACTGTTGACGTTACTTTATCCCCGGGTTTTGTGTCTCGAAACTTCTCTACCTCCAATGTCACTGAAAAATCAGGATCAGCAGTTAAAGCCAGCGGTGTCAAGGGGATTGTTAAATACCATATATTACCATTTTTCATATGAAATAACCGCCCCATGCCAAAGGTGTACTTGGTGGGCGGTTGTAATATGTGAACGTACTGCTGCCACTGGCGGCTGTCTCGTTTAAATTTGATATACGGGTTGTACTGGGTTACATTTTCCATACCCATGATGATTGACTTCAAAAGGGCCGGGTCGTTATTGAAGGGGTTGTTTGACTCCAGCGCTGGCTCGCGCATGACGTTGGTGACGAAGTTTTGTACAGCCGTATTAGCCCACGGCCATGGAATCCAATTTGCACTGTTAACGTCCAGCGTATCGGTGGTGTCGTTACGGAAGAAGGTGTTGGTGTATTTTTCGCCGTTTCGGGTGTAACCATGGTATCGGTATTGGTTGGTTACAGGGTCAAAATCGTTTTTGCCAGGTGATGCTTCCTGGGGTGTGCCGTAGGTGAACAGGCGGCTCTTGGCCCAGTTGGCTTCGTTAATGGGTTTGCCCTGCTTATTTACACTTTTAAAGTAGTCTGTTCCATTATTTTTATCTCTCAGTTCGTCATTCGCCGTGGCCAGGGCCTCTGTAATATTGGCCGGCTCTGCATTAGCAAAACCGGCCATACTAAATACAAATATCGTGATCAGGAAAAGAGTTATGAATTTTTTCATTAGTTACTGCCTCCTTTACTCCAGACCACGATACTGGTTCTAGTACTTCCCCACCCGGAATTAACATCCACAAGTTCACCATTCGGACCGGTAAAAGTAGGGAACTTCCCTGTTGAAATTTCCTGCCAGACATCAGTCTTCGTCCTGGCCACATCCACCACTTTTTTAGCAAAGTCCTTGCCGAATTTAGATGCCAGGATTTGCTCCGCCTCGTCGCACTGGGCCTGCACGTCCCGGTTGGGGATGATGATGGCAATATTCATTTCAACTTTATTTGTTTTTTCTTCTTCACCATATTTAATAATCAAATCAGTCTTCGGCTTCACCGGCACGGTGTAACCGTTCAGATTTTTAGTCTCACCCTGCTGCACCGGCGGCTGTTGCTGGTTGATATACTGCTTAACTGCTGAAATATCCGGTTTCTGACTGCCTTCCGGGTAGCACACTACCAGGCCGTCAATGAAGTCCACCCGGTAGCCCAGAGCCTCAGCCACGAACCGGGCGGGCAGAAATGTGCGGCCGCTTTTCAGTTCCGGGGCTACGTCTGCTTCAACCACTTTGCCGTTGGAGATAATCTGCTTTTTGCCGATGGTCAGCTCGGCTGACCGGCTGCCCAGGGTCAGCTTAGCCTTGCTTGTTTTCGTATCCCAGGCAATGTTTTCGTTTACCACGCCCAGGGCGTTGCCCAGGTAGCGCACCGGCACAAATGTGCGATTTTGGCTGATATACGGGGCAGCATCCATCTTTACCCCGGGGGTTTGCCCGTTTACAAAGTATTCTTTTTGCCCGGGAACAAAGACGACGCTTTTGACCAGGTTCTTTTGCTGGTCGTAAATGTTAACCTGTTCCTTTTGTTCGGCTCCTGCCCCGGCCGCCAAGCTCAGGGTCAGAGCACCTGCTACGGTTGCGGTTAACAGTTTTTGTTTCATTTTTTTCATGAACTATCACTCTCCTTTATGAAGGTATTTCAAAACATTTTTTGAATTTTGCTCAAATATTCTTTCCCGCTCTACCACCCCCGCTTTCCAGTTTTTGGCATCGTAGAAATGGTCAGTGAAGATGATGTCGTCTGTTTTCATCGCGCGACGCGGCGCTCGCAGACGAACTATTGTTTGCACCAAGTTTGGACTGACCCACTCCCCCTTCCCTTTTATAACAAATTTTTCCGCTTTTTCTTTCGGCATGGAAAATTTTACCACACCGTCCAGGTCAGCTATGTAAATGATGTCAGATTTTGGTATTTTTGGAACAGACATACTATTCCCTCCTCGCGAAAATCGGCGGTTTACCCAGGCCGTTCCGGTTTATTGTTTTGGGGGTGGTTGTTTTGTGTTATAATACATTAATAACCACCTCTTTGTGAGATTTTCAAAAGTTCACTTGCTGGCGTATTAAATATCTGCTCTAATCGTAGTGCCACCGGCCACGAAGGATTGCGCTGACCAGCCTCAATATATTGGTACATTCTGGAAGTGATACCTAATTTGCTTGCTACTTGCATCTGAGTAAGTCTTGCAGCCTTTCGTCTTAATTTTAATGAATGCCTCAATATGACACCTCCTTTTATGTAATTTGACTTCGTGTTATTTTTAATATAAACGAATTTTTATTTCATGTAAATATATTAGGGAGAAACTGCTGTGAGTAATTTTGAGAATAGATTAAAAGCTTTACGCAAAGCTAACAAAAAAACCCAATCGGATATGGCAACATTATTAAATATTACACTTAGACAGTATCAGTTATATGAAGCCGGTCAGTCATCCCCTCCTTTAAATAATCTTATTACACTTGCTGACTTCTTTAATGTATCTCTCGACTATCTCATGGGCCGTTCAGACGACCCATCACCACCGCAAGTGCAACCACTTAAAGGCACTAAAAGAATTTACGATGTAATTGCCCGGGTAAAAGACCTTCCCGATGAACATATCGAAGACATAACGGATACACTGGATGCCTTGGTAGAACTGCACTTGAAAAAACTTAAAACAAAACAAAAAGTTGAAATAAAAGGTGATAACCATGAGTGAACAAATACTTCTTCAAATTCTCGAAGAGCTAAAGTCTATTAACCAACGGGTTAGTAACTTGGAGCAAAACCAACTAAAACTTGAAACCAAAATTGAAAACGAAGTCATTGAGAAAATCCGTGGTCTTTACGACTTTAGAGAGGTTGTAAATGATAACTTTAATAAAACCAGCAATACATTAGAGGCCCTGGCTGACCGTATTGATGATTTAAAAGAAGAAGTCCTGCTAAACCGTAGAGAAACTACTGAAAAACTTGACTCACTTGACAGCAGCATTATGTACTTAGCAACCAAACTCACCCAGCACGACATGCAACTGTTTGACTTAAAACGACGGGCCAAATAGCTAGCTTAAGACAAAAATCCCTATATAAATAGAAAAACCGTCCATCTTTTAAAAGATGAACGGTCTCAAATCGATAAACGACAAAAAACAACACTAAACTAAGCCAAAAACAAAACATTTGTTTGGCTAGAACTAAATCAAAAAACACAATAGAAAACTAAGCCATGCAATAATGCTGGCTGAAACGAATAGAGTAAAACACAAGAATTAATAATATAATTATCTTTTTTTCATGATGTACCCCCGAAGCAGAACTACGCGTCGGAAAAATAGAAAGCCCGGAAAAAGTCTTATCCTTCGAGGTATTTTTGTACTGTTTCCCCTTCGGGTCTTTGCCATCGGCGGGTGGTGAACCGACGAAAACAAAGAACGCACAAAGGCAGTACAAAAACATTGCCCAAGGGACCCCGTCTGGGTGTTACAGGCTTTTGCACTACACTACACTGCATAGGGACTCCCTTTGTGTTGCCGGAACAAAGGGCTATGTCAAAGGACTTCGCCAGTGGCACGTTCTGTCCGACCCAGAACCCACCGGAGGGACTGTTTTACGCCTTTACCATTGACGGGCTCTCTTTCACCCCGGCGGTACGCCACTACCGCCGGCCGTGCGGCATCTTATTTTTTTTTGCACTACAGAAGTCTGCCGTCCCTTCTTTCGCACCCGGCAGCAAATTCTCCCCTGCCGACAGGAGCCAGATGAGCTACGTCCGCAACCACCCGTTTGCCAAAATTCTATATTTTTCTATTTTTGTTTTCAAGCTTTTTTTGATATTTTTTTATATTCGTGATTTTTTTATGAATCGCCGTAAATCTTCTTCTGTTACTTTGTATATTCCGCCAAATTTATATCCGGTCAACACCCCATTCTTTAACCACTTGTATACCGCTTTATTGCTTACCTTGAGAATCTTAGAGACATCCTCGACAGAATATAAAACTGCCGCCTCAATTTCTTTTATTCCCATATTTTGCATATAAAAACCTCCCTTTAAAATTAAAAACCGCTAGGCTGCGGTTTCAAAGAACTAAGATTTCATTTGCCAACGTAAATATTTTTTCTGCCATATTGATTGCTTTTTGAGCATCATCTCTTGTAGGCTCCGGGTAATCGCCGGGATAACGCCCCTCTGCTACCCAGTCGCTTAACCACTCAATATCCATTTCTTCAAAAAGCCTTTGATAATCTGGTGGCAAAAGCTCAACAAGGTAGTCTAACTGGTGTTTATACAAAAACCTGATGTCCAACCAAATTAGTAGGGCTTTTAGACTTTTTTCAGCACACTGTTGGGATAAATAACAGGCTAAACTATATTCAGGAACGCTATCATTAAAAGCCATTCGAGCAACCCTTAGATCACTTTTGGCCTTATTAATCCAACGCTGGACTTCGAGGTACTTCTTACTGCTCATAAAGCACCTTCCCTTCTTGCAGGGCGGGGTGGTAGACAGTCCACCAGGCATCTTTGTATTCCTCAATGTCTTCCGGCGTTGCTACCACTATATCCTTGGGAACCTTGAATTTCCGCAGCTCTTTTCTTATTGCAACCTGCATATCTCTTTTTTTATCCCTCGTACAGTTTAGAATGACCAGTAAGTCCACATCACTGTCCGGCCCTGCTTCCCCTCTGGCCCAGGAACCAAAAACAATAACCTTTAATGGGTCAAATTTACTGGCAATATCCCTGGCCATCAGCTCAATGATTTCCACCAAGACCACCCCCTTATTGCCCCCGTAACCTGGAGTATCCCTTAATGCCATTATAAAACCTTGAATAACTTCAAGTCCATGATACTATTTAGCATTGTGAGTAGAATTCTTGAACCTGGCCAACTCTACCTCCAACACCGCCTTTTCTTCCCGGCACCGGACCAAGGCCTCTTGCAGTTCCCTGATCTCCTTCATCATTTCCCGTTGGGCCGCCACCACCGCCTTTTCTTTATCCAATTCCGCCCGTTCTGCGGCCCGTGCCAGGGCCTCCTGGGCTTGCTTTAACTGCTGGGCCAGGCTGTCCCTTTCCTGCCGGTAGGCTGTGGCTAAAGCTGCCTGTTCTTCCAAGTTTTTCGCCCTGGCATCGGCGGCCGCTGCCGCCTGCTCCGCCAGGCTGGCCAACCGGTTGGACTGTTCCCGTGCGTTCTCTGCCCTTTCCAAGGCTTCTTTCATCTCTGCCAGTTCCCTGGCTGTCTGCTCCCGCAACAGGGCCGCCTGGGCCTCGGCCTGCTGTACCCGTTCATTGGCCGACTCAATGGCTGCCGCCGCTTGTTTTTCCTTCTCGTGGGCCTCGGCCTTGGCCGCCTGGGCCTCCGCCTCTGCCCGGGCGATGCGCTCGGCATCCGCCTCCTGGCGGTCTTGGGCACCTTTGACCAGGCTGATATAAATTTCCTCCACCCTGCCCAAGTGGTGCCTGAGCTGTTCCAACTCCTTCACCTGGGCCACGGTCTCCCTGGCCTGGGCCGTCTGGTAGGAACCTATCAACCTGGCCACAAACTCACCGGCCGTCATATTTGAATTCTGGATGGCCTCCTGCAATTTATCCCTGACTTCCTCATCAACTTTCACCGTAAAAGCCACTGTGGCCATGGTATACTCAACCCCCTTGAATTTACTTAAGTTTACCTTGGTAAACCGGTATACTTTTAGTATACCATAGATATTTTAAGGACAAAAGCAATTTTTCAAGGTTTACTAATTAAATATAGGTATACCAAGGTACACCCCATCACCTTGGGCGATAACCGCCATTGCCCTACCACCGGCCTCGGTGGAGGTAGTTAAGCTGGCCACCGCCAGCATGTTCCCTTACTGATACAGAAGAATAAACATATAGAATAAACTGCCGTTTATTCCACTCAAAGCAACGTAGACATGGCAAATAATAGCAATAATGATGGTCTAAGAGAAAAAAATTAGTGGAATAAACTTATTAATTCATTTTTTTAGGCTTTTGTATAATAAAACTACCCCGCCGGGTTGGGAAAGAGCCTAGCGATGGCACCAGGCCGATACGCCAGCGACGGTGCGTTAATATGCTTTGATACCGTTTTAATGCACATTATTCCGGCCGCCCTGCTTATCGGCACCGCCGCAGCACCGGCCGCAGCGGCCGCCAAGGCCGCAGCGCAGCGAAGCCAAGGAAAAATATTTTATTCCGCTTGCAAAACCCCAAAGATCGGCATGCACCAGGGCAGTCTGCCGCCAAAGCCAGACCCCAAATCCATTCTTGCATAGGCTTTGGCGGCAGTCTGCTCTTTTTTCGTACCGGCGAAGGCCCGTTAGGGCCATGGCCGGTACGTTCAATACTTCCACTTTGCTTTAAGTATTTTAACCTTTAGTCCGCTATGCTGTACTGACCTGGCCACTGCGTGTCTTTTAGTGTCGTTAAAAACCAAAAAGACCACGGTTAAGCGGTCTTTAATAGCTGCCGGTAGTTTACCATAGGCGGCAGCCCTCTCTGACAAATACTTCGTGGAAAGCCCAAAATCGGCCACCAGGGCGTGTAAAATGTCGTCCTGGTAGTAGAACCTATCCTGACCTTTTATAACCCGTCTGAGGGCATCGTAGGAGGCCTGGGAAAGTTCCTGAAAGGCCTGCTTAGACGATAAATAATCAATCTTACGAGCCTGGGCGTAGTCACACCAAACTAAATACTGTACCACCGTACTGTCCGAGGCGCTTTTAAACAAGCGAGAATACCATGGTATGTCTAGTTCTAGTGTTTCTGCCCCGTCGGGTAGCAAGTGGTAATACATTTGCCCTCTGGCCAACCGATTGGCGGCAATATACCTGCTTTTACATAGCTGTAACAGCCGGTTGTAGCACCTTTTGCGGCCGGTCTTAAAAATATCGGCCTTAATAAGCTGTTCTACGGTGGCAAACCGCCATTTGGCTAAAAATAACAACACCTGCTTATCTCTTTCTGTAATAATTACTCCGCCTGCCATTATCGCCACCCCTAATAAGTTAAGAATTCACCTCTTGCACCATGTTTTTGCAAGAAATTAACCCTGTTTTGCGGACAAACCCAGACTACTTTCTTACCGGCAAAACTTGCTACTTTTGATTTTACCTGCTTACCGGTATACTGACCGGTGTCGGTCTCGATATATATTTCCTCTCCTTCGTCCGAAGTGTAAGCGGCATCCGGCGCTTCTGCACCGCCGGCCCGCCGGCCGCCTCGAACTTTTTCTAGCAAATCACCAATTTTGTAAGTTTCCCTTTCGGTTTTTGATAGCCGGAAATACACCTGGTTCGTTCTCACTTGGTGCAATATTTCGTTTTGTTTGCCATGGGTGATGAACACATCAGCCTTGTCTAACCCGGCCGGGCCGCAAACCTCCCGGCGGCCTTTTATATCAAGGCAATATACCTTCATATGTTGGCCGGGCGTTTCGGCGGAAATATCCATGGACTTTAGATAACCGGACTTTTCCAACCTGGCCAAACGTTCCAAGCAAGTCCTTTCCTTGGCCTTTGGCCAATACTGGTCTTTTATTTGCTCTAAAGACAGCACCCGGCACCGGGCCAGGTCTGATAAAATATCCCTGTCCCGGTCGGTGAGCTGTTTAGCCTTGGTAATCCTAGCCATTATTCCTCCTGCAATATGCCGAGTATTAATTTGACGCCATCGCAAAAACCCAGCCGGTAGGCGTTCTTATATTGTTGGTGGAAAGCCATAGAGATAATGTCATCAATTGCCTGGAATTCCCTAACCTCATCAAATGTCATGTTAGACAAGATGGTAAAGTCTATGCCCTCGAGCAACTTTTCCAGCCTGTTGATAGCTTTAACAGCTTCCTCTGGCATTGCGGCCGGGTGGAGGCTTTCCAGCCTGGCGTTAACAAAATCGTTTACTTCCTGGGCTAATTCAAAATCGTGGTTAGCGGTCATGTTTAAATTCATCACACATGCTCCTTTCTTAAGATAGAGATAAATTAAAGGGGTCCAGGGGAATAAAATTCCCCTGTGGGGGTGGGGGGAGTTAAAGAGGGGGAGGGGGCAAAGCCCCCGGCCCCCTCTTTGTGCCCCGGAGTGAAGCCGGTCAATTATTCGGCGGTAGCCCGAATAATTGCCGGTGGAACGGCGGGGCACTGAGCAGCCAGTCGAGCGATAGCGAGACCGCAGGCGCAGGCGGCAGGGCGAAGCCCCCTTGCGCGCGCAGCCGGGTGCCGCCGTCAGGCCTGCGCCACGCCGTAGCGTTCCCCGAGCGGTAGCGAGGATTGGAACGCTTGGCGTGGTGGCTGCTCCCATTCCGTTAGGCCGCACCGCGACAAGGTTGCGGCCTAACGGGCAAACTTGCGGCGCAAGGTTTGGCTTGGTTTGCCGGGGCGTGCCCTGCTACGGTATATAACCACCGTGACACGGCGGGAAGCCGGCGCACGGGTGGGATGCACTGCCGTAACCGGCCGGTTAGAGCTCGATTTCCTCCTGCTGCAGCCCCTCTGCCGCCTGTTCGTCGGCAGCTTGCGGGCCGCTTCCTCTTCCCTTTTTTTGGCTAACTGTCTTTCGATGATCTTCCGCTTCTCCGCTTCGATGATTTCACTCACAGTAATGCCGGCCGGAAATTTATTTACCCTGACCGGTTCCGGCCAGGGCTCTGCTTCCAACTGTTCTTTTTCTTCCCGGGTGAGAATATGAGCATGATTTGTTAAAGTGGCCTGCTGGCGTCGGCGGAAGATGACAGACTTCCTTTCCGGCAGGCTCAGGAACACGTTGGGATGAATTCGCGGCACTTCTTCTTCATGCACACTTTCACCGCTGCTGTGGCTGCCAAAAGAGATTAACCGGCCGCCGGGTTTGCTTGTGCTTGTGCTTTCTGTTTTAGCTTTGACTAACACAGTACCCGCCCGGGCGGAAAAGTCTTGCACGTCCTTTGGGTCGTCTACGTGGAAAATGATCTTAGTTGCCGTGTTGGTGGCCACTTCATTGGTAAAAGCCGGCGACACCTTTTCCAAATTGCCTCTGGCCTGGTTGGCCAGCACCAGGGCGTAGTTGGCTGACCGTACTTTTGAAATGACATTCTCAAAAGCCTGGCAGGCCATGTTTTGGAATTCATCTATTGCTATCATGGCCAGCCGGGAAGCCGGTGTGCGATAAGCAGCCAGCTCCTGCAGCTCCATGGCTATCATCTTGCCCAGAGCAGAAGCTATGCTGGGGGCGACGGCCGAACGCAGGTCAAAATAACAAATGTCACCTTCTTCCATGATCTGCCGCAGGTTTATGTCTGCTGCCGGTTGATTGATTATTTTTAAATCAGTAAACGGCTCCAGGGCGGCAGTCAAACCTTTCAAGTGATTTTTGTTAACGTCTTTTTCGTCTATTCCTAGCAGACTGGCCACCAGGGCTTCGCTGCTGAGGATTCTGGCAATACCCTCCAGGGTGTACAGGGCCCCCTGGGTGTCCAGAGCCTTCACGATCGGAATAAAGAAAGACTGCTGAACGTAGGTATAAAACTTGGCCTGGCCCTCAAATACCAGTTCCAGGGCAGTCATGATGCGTTCCACCTTACTCAGGGCAGTGCCGTGTTGCAGAGGGTTATATGTGTTACTGGAAATTTCTGGGTGTAAGGTAAAGAAGTAAAACCGCTTTCCTGCCGCCCTGGCTTCCCTGGCCAGTAGCTTAATTGCCTGTTCATCTCCCTTGAAATCAACACAAACAACAGACATACCACGCCGGAAAGCCTGGATGCACAGGGGCAGCACAGCCAAACTGGTTTTACCGCTACCACTGCCGCCGATAATAAGAATATGTTCGGTCAGGCTCTTAACCGGCAATATCACCGGCCGCCGCCGGTCGTCCAACCCCAGGAAGATTTGATCTTTCGGTGTCCGGTTAATGAAGTCCGTGGCTTTGAAGTTTACTCTCTCAAACTTGATTTTCTCAATATCCCTCCCGTCTTGGGCTGCCTGATGTTTTTTCCCGTACCCGATTTTCCACCACATCCACCAGGCAATGCCTCCGGCGCACATTACCAGGTTCAGGATAAGCCACATGACCCTGACTCCAGGCTGGGATAGCTCTGCATTGGGGCGGGTCAGCCAGGCCCAGGCAGTGGATACGGGATGGTGAAAGTACCATCCCACCATGTTTAAGGCGTGTTTGGCTGCCTCTTTCTGTTCAGGCGTGGCCAGCAGGGACATCCCTGCCGCCCACTTGCCGGCCGCCACCAGCCAGGCGGCCAGGGTGCCCAGTAGCCATATATCCAGAATGAATACCCCTATGAGCAGGGGTAAAACCGCGAAATATAAGCATTCTTTAGTTATGGCAGTTATGGCATTAAGTTTTGGGTTGTTGAATTTCAGGGTAAAGCGTGTTATACTTTTCATGAAAATTTCTCCTTTCGTTATTCTTTAAATGAACATAGACCTGATGAGGGTCTTCTTTTTTTGCTCAGCTCGCTGTGTTTGCTCAACTTGCTTAACTTTTTTCATAAAGCCAATTTTTGGCGGGTAATCCTCCGGCCGCTCTAGCGGCCCTTCCATCCAGCGTGCGATGTTCTTCACGCACTCTTGCTCTATTAATCTGTCGATAGCGTAACGCACTCTTTGCTCCCCGTGTTTTCTCACCCATTTTTCCCATTTTGCGTTTAGTTTTAAAATATCTTCTTTAGCAACGATATTTGCTAATTTTTCTTTTGCATATTCGATAACTCTTGTAATTGCTTCTGTCTTTTCTTCGTTAGTCATTCCATCATCACTCATTCCGTCATGACTGCTGCTGACCGCAGGCCCTTCTATCTTAGTAAGGTTACCTATTGGATGATGATTGAATGATTGATTTAATGGGTATTCTTCTATATGGGTATTCTTAGGGTCGCTGTCAGCGACTAGGGGTAGTTGCTGTGAGCGACTACCCTGGTGGCTGACAGCAACCACCTGGTCGCTGTGAGCAACTACCCCCGGTTGCTCATAGCCACTACTATGGTTATTATCACAATTTTGCGGTGGAAAAACAGGCAGAAGTATATACTCATTAGAAGCCATGTTACCGTTAGGGTCTTTGCGCACGTTTTTTTCCAGCAGCCCCTTTTCCACCAGCTTAGATACAGCCCGCATGGCTGTATCTCTGCTAACACCGCATTCCTTGGCGATGCGGGCATAGCTGGGCCAGGCTCGGCTTTCGCTGTCTGCCCGGCGGCAAAGGTAAATGTAGACTAGCTTTTCATATGCAGATAAATCTTGACGGTCAAAGATGGCGTTATCACCAATGAAGAAACCTGTTTCTCTGCGACGGATGGTATTGGTCATTTTGTATAAAAGCCTCCTTTGATAAGCATGTCCAAAGGGGGCTTGCTATTTACTAGTCAGTTAAATTGAAATTCTGATGCACTTGAGGTTTATCAAAAAAGTAAAAGCAGAAGTCTCCCTGTATGACCCTATTGGCGTGGATAAAGAAGGTAATGAAATAAGCCTGATAGATATATTGGGTACCGACCCGGAAGTGGTGTCTGACATGGTTGAAAATACTTTTGAAAAAAAACACCTGATGGAAAAGGTGCGTCGCCTGACCAACCGGGAAAAAAAAGTGTTGGAAATGCGTTTCGGCCTCGGCACCACAGCTCGTAAAACCCAGCGGGAAATCGCTCGCACTCTGGGCATATCCCGCTCGTATGTTTCCCGGATTGAAAAAAGAGCGTTGAATAAGCTGACTAAAGAATTTACTACAGAAGGTTGCCAGTGAACGGCAGCCTCTGTGTGTTAATAAACCTTGCGTGTGTTTTTCTGTCTGTCGGCTGAAACAGACGCAGTTGCAATGCTGTTGGCCTGTTTAAACAGTTGCTTTTTGTGAAACATTAAAGTTGATCTGTGAAGGATTACTGTGCTTTCTATAGAACTCTAAATTAATTTACAAGCAGCGTGTTACCGGCAGATTATGCTTGCATAAGTTTTATTAAAGGGGGCCTTGGTTTGAGTAATGTAATCGCCATAGATGTAGGATACTCTCATGTTAAGGCAGTTTCGCACCAGGGACGGATTGTCATTCCTTCGGTAGTTGCCCCGGCCAGGGAGTTATCCTTGTCTGACTTTGCCCAAAAAACAGGCTATGCAGTGTCCATACAAAAACCCGGTGGGCCGGTCCAAAAGTACTTTGTAGGCGAATTAGCCATTAAAGAGGGACAAGGGGCTACCTTTACCACCGACCGTGAAAAACACAGGCATCCAAACCATGATATTTTAGTCTTAACGGTGGCCAAGCTGTTGGGCGCAGAACCCCAAGCCACCCTGGTGGCAGGTTTACCCATAGCCTATTACAAAGCACAAAAAGAAGAATTAAAAAAGCATCTGGAACAGCTGGAAGCAGATGTGGCTACCGGCAGCGGCGAGCCGAAGCGAATTAGCTTTGGCAAGGTTATTATCTACCCCCAGGGGGCAGGGGCATTATTAAAGGCACCTTTATTAACAAATTCCGGAACTGTTTTGTTAATTGATGTGGGCCAAAAAACCACTGATTATGTAACAGCTGAAATTGTTAATGACATGGTAAGACCTATTGCCAGTCTGTGCGGCTCATTGGAAACTGCGGTGGGCAATGTATATGATGCCTTTGCGGCAGAGTTTCAGGCCCTGACCGGCTCCCCCATATCACCGGTACGGGTGATTGAAATTGTCCGGGGCAACGGTCAGGTGGTATTCAACGGTAAGGAATATGATTTTCGACCGATTATTCAAAATATTAAAGAAAGCGTAGCCAGATCTGTCTTTGACCAGGTACAAGCCGCTCTGGGCGAAAGGTTCAGCTTTCTGAGCAGAGTCTACCTGGCCGGCGGCGGGGCCGTGGCACTACCGTTAACAGAGTTTTTCAGGGGAGCCATCAGCCTCCCGGAACCCCAATGGGCAAATGCCCAAGGTTTCCTATCTATTGTGTAACAGCGCTGCCAGGAGGCTGATTTTATGGCAGATACGTTTAAAACCCGCCGGTCGGTAATAAAACCGTCAGATAACCAGGCTGCCGGGCCGTTAGAAATATCAAAAGGCGAGCAGGGAATTTATCATTATGCTAACATTAAGCAGTTAGAAAACCACCTGATTCAAATAAATGAAAAACTGGAATTTTTAGCTGCCAAAATAAAACTTATTGATGAAATATATATTGCTGTACAGGAGATCAAGGAATTAACAAATTCAGCCGGGCAGCTTACTGTGCCTGTCGAGCCACAACAAACGCTAAATGAATTAAGAACACCAACCGATACCCCGGCTAACTCCTTGCCGCAAGCAAACGAACCGGCCGCAGGCAAGCACAAGACAGTAAAATTTGATGTGAATGCTTTTCTTGATTTGGGCTGACAGATCAACTTTGGTTGAATTAGGGCCGCGCGGGTCTGGCTTGCCCAGAACGTCCGCAAGGCCAAACCTTGCACTCGGCAGCTATGGATTGTATCTAAGAAAAAGGGTGTTCCCTAAATCTTGAGGGACACCCTTATATTAATTAAATATTAAATATCAATAACCAAGCTCTTCGCCGATAATTACCACTGTTATATCGGAAAGCATAGGTTTCTTTTTAATTACCGAGTAGATTCTGCAGATTCTGGTGGAACTTTGACAATCGGCGCATACACCGGTTACTGTACAAGGGTTGGTATAATCCAACCTTTTATTATTTTTGGGCGAAACAATGGTTTTCAACCGTTCAAAAGCGGCATTAACATCTTGGCAAATTTTGTTAATTCCTACCACCACAATAACTTTTTTAGGTCCGAAGGTCAGGGCGGCCACCCGGTTGCCAACACCGTCAATATTCACCAAATAGCCATCCATAGTAATAGCATTGGTCCCTGTTAAAAAAACATCACAAACCTGCTGCTTGCGCATTACTTCCATTTTTTCTTCCGGTGAGAGCTTTGGATCGCCGTGAACAAGAAGTTCTGCCCCCTTAGCTTTAACCAGTTCCACTAAATTTAAATCTTTTGTCAAAGTTACGGAACCGCCAAAACCCACCTGGGCACCCGCCGCAATAAAACTCAACACATGCTGAACGGCTGTTTCCCGGGTAGGGAAATAAGCAGCATCAAACTGGTTCTTCTTTAATGCTTGAACTACCCTTTGTCCTATCACATCTTTATGCCATTGATCAATACTCATTTTCTCCCCTCCGTCAACAATTACATTGACCAGCCTATGTTATTTCATGGCCAATTAAAAATATTTTTATAGCAAAATTTATTATACCAGAATTACTGGTTGATTGACCACCTGTCAATGATTTGCAACTTAACACCAATACTTCAATATAATGTGAATGCGTCACTAAAAATCCAAATGTCCTCCTCCAGCATACAAATACTTACCGTATATTAGGGAAAAAGCCTACTATATACCTTTAAGTCCTCTCTGCAAGCACACTTGTATTTTTTTCCATTTATTTACTTGGACTATTTATTAAAAAATTATTGTAATTCTTACAACAAGATTGTAATATGTCATTGGTAAGACGCTGTAAGGCAAAATTCAAAAATAGTTTTTCTATTTAAGTTTCCAAGCAAAGCGGTGATGAAAAAATGTCTGGTACAAAAACAGTAAAATCAGACAAAGAAAAAAATGATATTATTTTTACCAATTTGATTCGGATAGCCGACACTATTGCGCAAAATTTTGGTAAAAACTGCGAGGTGGCTGTCCATGATTTGTCCAACCTGGACAAATCCCTGATTTATATTGCCGGAGACATCACACACCGGCAACCCGGCGCCCCTATCACGGATCTGGTGGTGAAAGTGCTGCATCAGGAAGGAGACAGGGCGCGGGATATGGTGGGCTACAAAAGCATTACTAAAGAAGGTCGCATCTTAAAATCCTCTACCACTTTTATTCGCAACGGTGCCGGCAAAATTATCGGCGCTCTTTGTATAAACTTTGACATCACAGACTTCCAGCACATGCAGGCCACTGTGGGGGATTTAATTAACCTGACTTACCAGGGAGAAGATGAAAAGAAGGAAACCTTTGCTTCTACCGTGCATGAGACCATAGATGTACTGGTGGCTCAGGCGTCAGAAATCGTCGGCAAACCGCCTGCCACCATGTCGATGGAAGAAAAAATCAAGTTTGTGGCAACCCTGGAACAAAAAGGCGCTTTTTTAATTAAAGGTGCCGTAGACTACATTGCAACGGTGCTGGGAGTGTCAAAATACACTGTTTACAACTATTTGCAAAAGGTCCGCTCCACAGAGGGGCTAAACTTTATAACCAAATAACTTAACAACTTAATAATTAACTAATTATTAAGCAAAGGGGGAATTAGGCAAACAAAACCTTCCAGGACCCATGACTAAAATAATTATTAACGGAAAGAGAGGGTTATTGGCGTGAAGAAAGTTGGCTTATTAACCAGATTAATCATCGGTCTAGCTTTAGGTATTATTGTAGGTTATGTTTCCAAAGAATTTTTGCAGTTTGATTTCTTTGTTCGCCTGCTGGCTACCTTTAACGGTATCTTCGGCGGTTTCTTGTCTTATGTGATTCCCCTGATTATTATCGGCTTTGTGGCTCCCGGTATTGCCGAACTGGGCAAAGGTGCCGGCCGCCTGCTGGGTATAACCACTCTGCTGGCTTATGTCTCGACTATTATCGCAGGTACTTTTGCATTTCTGGTTGGTACCGGCCTGTTGCCTAAAATTGTCACCGCTGCCGGCGGACATGCTTCCAACCCTGAAGAAGCACTGGTTAAAGGTTTCTTCCAGGTAGACATGCCCCCCATCATGGGTGTTATGACCGCCCTGATTACTGCATTCCTGTTTGGTCTGGGTATGGCCGCCATTAAAAACAAATCCATGTATCAGGTAACCAAAGATTTCCAGGAAATTATTGAGAAGGTTATCCAAAGCGTTATTATCCCCTTGTTGCCCATTCACATTGCCGGTATTTTTGCCAACATGACCTACGCCGGCGAGGTTGTGAAAATCATGAAGGTGTTTGGTTCGGTATTTGCCATCGTTATTATGTGCCACATTGCCATTATTTTGCTTCAATACACCATTGCCGGCACCGTGGCCGGAAAGAACCCCATTACCGCTTTGAAAAACATGCTGCCGGCATACTTGACTGCCATCGGTACCCAGTCTTCCGCAGCCACTATTCCGGTAACGCTGCGCAGCGCTAAGAAAAACGGCATTTCTGAAGGCGTGGCTGACTTTGCCATCCCGCTGTGTGCCACCATCCACCTGTCCGGCAGCACCATTACGCTGACCATGTGCTCTATGGCAGTTATCTTAATGTCAGGTGGCACCACCAGTTTTAACATGATGTTTCCCTTCATCCTGATGCTGGGTGTAACCATGGTGGCTGCTCCCGGCGTTCCCGGCGGCGCCGTAATGGCAGCCCTGGGCCTGCTGCAATCCATGCTGGGCTTTAACGAAGCACAACTGGGTCTGATGATTGCCCTGTACCTTACCCAGGACAGCTTCGGTACCGCCTGCAACGTTACCGGTGACGGTGCCATCGCCCTGCTGGCAGATAAATTTGCCAAAGGCAGCGGTGCTGCTGTAACCAGTGCGGTTGGCGGTGAAGCATAATGTCTAAAATTTCTTTAGAGGATATAAAAGCTGCCCGGCAGTGTCTGAAGGGCGTCATTCACCGTACTGATTTGGTGCCCAATACCACCCTCAGCGAAATTTCCGGCAGCGATGTCTATCTTAAACTGGAAAACCTGCAAAAAACCGGTTCTTTTAAAATTCGCGGTGCCTTTAACAAAATGTGCCACCTGTCCGAAACAGAAAAACGTGCCGGCGTGATTGCCTCCTCAGCAGGCAATCACGCCCAGGGCGTTGCCCTGGCGGCTTCAACTTACGGCATCAAGTCCACCATCGTTATGCCTACCAGTGCCCCTCTGGCTAAAATAACCGCCACCAGAAACTACGGTGCTGAGGTGGTGCTGCACGGCAATGTGTACGATGACGCTTATGCCAAAGCAATGGAAATTCAACGGGAGACCGGCGCTACCTTTGTCCATCCCTTTAACGATCCTTACGTTATTGCCGGCCAAGGTGCCATCGGATTAGAAATTCTGGACGACCTGCCGGACGCTGATGCCATTATCGTGCCCATTGGCGGCGGCGGCATTATTGCAGGGATTGCTTTGGCAGCTAAGGCTGTCAACCCGAGTATTAAAGTTATCGGCGTTGAACCTTGCAATGCGGCTTCCATGAGGGAATCCATTAAATCCCGCCAGGTGGTCACCCTGGCCAATGCCGCCACTATTGCTGACGGTATTGCGGTTAAGACTCCCGGTCAACTTACTTATGACATAGTTAAGGAATTTGTCGATGACTTTGTCGTGGTTGACGAAGGAGAAATTGCAAATGCCATTTTAGTACTTTTGGAACGGTGCAAACTGATTGCCGAAGGTGCGGGTGCCACCCCGGTGGCAGCTCTTTTAAACGGCAAAGTTAATTTACCGGGACAAAAGGTAGTAGCTGTCATCAGCGGCGGTAACATTGATGTCAACATGCTTTCCCGCATAGTTGATAAAGGTCTGGCCAAAGCCGGCCGCAAAACAGAGCTTACCACCATTATCCCGGATAAGCCGGGCCAACTGCAGCGGCTGCTTAAAACGGTTTCCGATCTGTCTGCCAATGTGGTTGAGGTCCACCATAACAGGATTCGTTCGGAAGTAGAACTGGGCCAAGCACGGGTTGACCTGGTGCTGGAAACCCAAGATATGGACCACTTGCATAACATTATCAGCGAACTGGTAAGAAAAGGTTATCGCATCAGCCGTTCTTAATTGCAAGCAGCGCCTGGGAGTCATAAGATTCTCAGGCGCTGCTTGCTTTTAGCCGTCTGTTCTCCTGGCTGCCAATATACTTTTCGCATGTGCCGGAAGGAAGTTAATTCATTTTGTCGTATTAAATACAAGCAATGATTCTCACTGTTAAAATAAAAGGCAGACCGTTCGCTGAACATTTTACTGACCAATAGAAAAGAAAGGTAATTTTATGAATCCGGCATCAGTTAGAAACCTGCAAAGAAAGTGCTTTTATGCCTTAACAACTCTTGCCTTGCTGGCAACAGCGGGTTATCTGAATTTATATCAAATAATTGAAACGCAAGAAGTCAGTGCCGCCGTTATAAATCTAAGCGGCCGCCAGCGCATGCTGACGCAAAAAGCTGCCCTGCTTAGCCTGCAGTTGGTTGAAAGCAAACGCCCCGAGCAACAGCAAAAAATTCGCCGGGAACTAACTGAAGTCATCACCTTATTGGAAAAAACTCATCAAGGGCTAATTCACGGCGATGCCGCCAGGCACCTGCCAAGTCATCTTTCAGCGCAAATGAGAGCTATATATTTTGAACCACCCGACCGTTTAGACATAAAAATGCAGACATTCATTGCCGCATCACGCGCTTTGTTAAAGGAAACAAACAACAACCTGTCTTACAATAATCCCCGCCTCCAATATATCCTGTCCGCCGCTCAAGGAGAACTGCTGCAAACAATTGATAAAGCGGTATCCCAATACCAGGCAGAAAGCGAGAAAGCCAACCGCAAAATACAGAATTTTGCGTTAACTGTTTTGATTGTAACCCTATTGGTGTTAACTTTAGAAGCCCTGTTAATATTTCGCCCGATGATACGACTCCTCCGGCGGGAAGCAAAACAGTTGTCCGACTACAATATTCAATTACAACAGCTTTCCACCCACGATGCATTAACGGGTATAGCAAACCGGCGATCTTTCGATGAATTTATCCACCGCCGATGGCAGCAGGCTGCCGGTGAACTTAGCTGGCTGGCAGTAATTATGGTGGATATCGACTATTTTAAGAATTATAATGACACCTACGGCCACCAGGCCGGGGACGCCTGCTTGCGTCAAGTGGCTGCCAGCCTCCGGGATTCTCTGCACCAGTCTGCCGGTTTGGTTGCCCGGTATGGCGGCGAGGAGTTCGCCGTGGTGCTGCCGAATACTGATTTAAAAAGTGCGTACACGGCGGCCGAAATTCTGCGTCAGAGCATTGAAGACCGTTGTATTCCCCACCTTGGTTCCCACTGCAGCAAGTATGTTACAGTCAGTCTAGGGGTTGCCGCCACCATTCCATCCCTGTCTGGTTCGCCGCAAAGCCTGATTGAGCAAGCAGACCAGGCCCTGTACAGGGCAAAAAACGAGGGGCGCAACCGGGTTTGTACGGCAGCAAGCATTATCACCGGCGCTGTTTCCTTGCTGTAAAAATTTCTTGTTTAAGCTACTTTGGCAATTTAAACATTTTATTCAAGGTTTGTATGGCGTTTTTCCATATCTTCGTCCTTTTGTTGCAACCGTTCTTGTAACAGGATAACTGCCGTATCCAGCAAGAGCAGTTGGGCCTGTTCAAAAAGGGAGCCCATGGGTTGCCGGGAGGTTTTATTTTGGCTGCTGTCTTTCATTGTTTGAGCAGGAATCTTAATTACGGCGTCGGCAGCCCGGGGAAGCGGAGCTTCCGGGTGAGCGGTGATGAAAACAATGCGCGCCTTGGCATTTTGGGCAATGCTTTGTAAAGCTGCCACAGTGGATAAGTGGCCGGTGCCGGAACTGGTAATAAACAGGTCCCCTTCACTGATTCCGGGCGTGGTTACATCGCCCACCATATATACCTGCACCCCCAGGTGCATAAGTCGCATGGCAAAAGCCTGCAGCATTAATCGCTCCCGGCCCAGTCCGTAAATAAACACTCTCTTAGCCCGAACAATTTCCTCCACCAAATTCATTATTGCTTCATCTTTTACTTGGTTATAAACAGCGGCCAGTTCTGTAATAACATCTTGTTTTAAGGCTGTCAATTGCATGGAACTTCCCTCCTTTAATGCCTTTCAGGAAGCACTCAAGTAATGGTTGCCGGAAGTTTATGATCCCCTTAGCTCCGGTCTACGCACCGGCAACAGCACTAATTGCTATTAGGGGCGCCATTCCGGCCAGGTTCGGCCGGCACCCACGTTCTGTGGTGCCGGCCCGATTTATCCTTTTGCTCAGCAAATGCGGTTGCCGGCGCTTCGCCAAGTCGCTGTCAGGGGATCAGAAAACCAACTTGCTCCACAGGAGCTGCCCTTTACTTGCTTGAGGTTATTCCGCCAAACCCATTCGTTCTGCTATCTCTTTTCGGGTAGGCAAGGCAGGTATGGCCCCTTTTCGGGTGCAAGTCAAAGCTCCTGCAATATTAGCAAAGGTACAAATTTCCTCCAGGGTACTTAAAGATATGTTGTGAATCCGGCCGGGATCATGCAGTCCGGCTTCCACCAGTCGCGTCAGCACAGCTGCCGTAAAAGCATCGCCCGCTCCGGTGGTGTCCACCGAATGCACGGCAATACTTTTAACAGCGGTTGCCAAGTGTTTTGTTTGGACATAACACCCGGCCGCTCCCAGGGTTACCAAAACCAAGTCGGAACCCAGCTCCAGTATTTGTTTGGCAGCTTCTTCAAGGCTTTCGTTATTTTCAGTAATAAAGGCTAATTCCTCCCCGCTAACCTTCACAATATGCGCCAAGCGCAAGGCTGTGCGAATCTCTTGCCGGGCTGCTGCCAGGGAAGGCCAGAGGGCTTCTCGCAGGTTAACATCCAAAGAAATAATTTTGCCCGCCTGCCTGGCCTGCCGCACTGCATGGTAAGTGGCACTGCGACCTGGCTCAGTGATTAACGATACAGTCCCGAAATGAAGAACTTTAGCTTGTTCAATATACGAAACGGCAATCTCATCAGCGGTCAGCAGGATATCGGCACAGGGCCGGCGATAAAAAATAAATTCCCGTTCTCCGTTATCCTTCAGGGTTACGAAGGCCAAACCTGTCGGAGCTTCCTGTGTTATAACAACTGCCTGTGTATCTACCTGGTTTTCTTCCAATGTCTTAAGCAAAAACCGACCGAATTCATCGTCAGCAAATTTCCCGATAAAACCTGAACTGCCTCCCAACCGGGCAATCCCCACCGCTACGTTGGCCGGCGCACCTCCCGGGCGTTTCTCAAAGGCCGGCGTATCTGCCAACCCTTTGCCCGGGGTGGTGGGGATAAAATCAATCAGGGCTTCCCCAATGGCAATAATATCCGTACAGACGCACCCCCTAGTTTACTTCACTTAGCCGCTTAAACAGAGGTTGCAGGGGCGGGTAAGTGTCAATGTAAATTTGGTAAATTTTTTGGTAGCGGGCTGCGTTTTGCGGGATGGGCACCACCTCTTGCAGCTGCTGGCGGCTGCAGGTAGCAGCCACCGCTTCGGTCACACTTTGCCAGCATCCGGCGCCCACAGCGCCCAAGATAGCTGCTCCGTAAGCCGGTCCGTCAGAGTTTTCCATCACTTGCAAAGGCATGTTAAACACATCCGCCAGGATTTGGCGCCATACCGCACTGCGGCCGCCGCCGCCGGTAATCCGCAAATCATTTAAGGCAATGCCCAAACCGGACATAATCTCCAGCGTATCTTTTAAACTAAAGGCCACTCCTTCCATAATAGAACGCACAAAGTGTCCCTTGGTGTGTTTTAAATTCATGCCGACGAACACTCCTCTGGCCAAGGGATCTGCATGGGGTGTGCGTTCCCCGGAAAGATAAGGCAGAAAGATCAATCCATCGGCACCTGGTTCTATCAATGCTGCTTCATCACTCATCAGTTCATAGGGATCTCTGCCGGTTAATTGAGCCACAGCCCTTTCTTCACCGGCAAAGGTATCTCTGTACCAGCGCAGCGAGCCGCCGGCTGCCATGGTAACTCCCATCAGGTGCCACTGACCCGGTACGGCATGACAGAAGGTGTGCAGCCGGCCGGCCCGGTCTACGGCAGGAGTCTGACTGGGGGTAAAAACAACGCCGGAAGTTCCCAAACTGGCTGTGGCCATGCCGGGACTGATGATCCCGTTGCCTACGGCACCTGCGGCATTGTCGCCGGCACCGGCCACTACCGGAATTCCTTCAGGCAGCCCCGTTTCAGCAGCCCCCCGGGCGCTTACCCGCCCCACCACATCGGGACTTTCAAAGACTTCTGCCAACCAGGCAGCGGGAATCTCCAGAGCCGCCAGCATTTCTGAGCTCCACTTGCGGTTAACTACATCCAGCAACAGCATACCGCTGGCATCTGATACATCGGTGGCAAAAACACCGGTCATACGCCAGCTAATGTAGTCCTTGGGCAGGAGTACCTTGGCCACACGCTTGTAGTTTTCCGGTTCATGATTGCGCAGCCATAATATCTTTGGTGCTGTAAAACCAGCCAGCGCCGGGTTGCTGACCAGCTCAATGAGTTTGCTTTCTCCCACCAGGTCGGTAATTTGCCGGCATTCATCCGCAGTGCGCTGGTCACACCAGAGGATTGCCTCACGAATAACTTTCCCCTGTGCATCAAGGAAGACCGAACCGTGCATTTGGCCGGTTAAGCCGATCCCTTGTATTTGGCCGGGCGAAATACCTTTACTGATAATCGTGGCAATTGCCCCACAGGCAGCCTTATACCAATCCTCCGGGTTCTGCTCTGCCCAACCGGGACGGGGAACATGCAAGGGGTATTCCCTGGTTGCCTGGGCTACCACCCGACCCTGCTCATCCATCACCAGAGCCTTAACCCCTGTAGTACCAATATCAATGCCTAAAAATAAACTCTGCATACAAGGCCCTCCTATTTCTTCCAGGGGCACACCAGGACCTTTAAATCTTTACTGTCCTTGGGCTGAGACAGGTAAGCAGGAAATTCATCCAAACTGATCTCCCTGGTTGTCAACGGATCGGCTACTACTACCCCGTTCTTCAAAAGATTTACTGCCGGATGAAAGGTAAACAGCAGTGCCATGGTACCAAGAATCTCCCAGTCTTTATTATAAATGTCAAAAGGACTGACGGAAACTTTGGCATCTTTAGGAGCGCAACCAAACTGCATAATCTTGGCGCGGTTGCCGGCAAAGCGGAACATGTTCTCTATCACCGCCGGTACCCCGGTGGCATCTATAACAATGTCAAACCCCAGCGGGTAGGCTTCCTGAAGCCCTGCCGTACCCAAAAAGGTTTTATGGGCGCCCAGCTGCCTTGCTTTGGCCAGTTTATCCTCAGCCAAATCAACCACCACCGCTTCCGAAGCGCCACCCTTAACAACCGCCTGCAGCAAAAGCAAACCCATAGGACCGGCGCCAAACAGCAATACCTTATCACCAAAACGAATATTCAGGCGCCGCATGGCATAAACCACGCAGGAAAGGGGCTCCACAAAGGCACCCTGCTGAAAGTTCATGTTCTCCGGCAACCGGTAAAGGTTTTTCGCCGGTACTGCCACATATTCCGCAAAGGCGCCGTTTAATGTAACGCCGACAGCATTCCATTTTTGGCACATATTGCCCTGGTTGCTTAAGCAGTAATAACACTCACCGCAGTATACCGAGGGATCTACGGCAACTCTTTCGCCCACCTGCCAGTTTTCTACACCTTCGCCCAGCTCATAAACTGTACCGGAAAACTCATGGCCGGGAATCAGCGGGTAGGGTGAAAGAAAATCTCCTTCTAAAATATGATAATCCGTGCCACAAATACCGCAGGCTTCTACCTTTACCACCACCTGGCCGGGGCCAGGGGTAGGATAAGGTACTTCTTGTAATGTTATTTTATGGGGTCCTTCAATAACCGCTGCGCGCATGGTTTTCATGTTTTTCTGCCTCCTTACAGGTTAACCATAACCTTAATGCTGCCCTGTTTGTCAGTTCTTGCTTTGTCCAGTGCGTCTTTAGCTTGATCCAGGGTAAAACGGTGCGTCACCAGCTTTTCCACCGAGGCGATACCGCTGGCCAACAGTTCCACCGCTGTGGGATAAGTGTTAGCATAACGGAAAATGCCAAAAATATCCAGCTCGCCGTCAGCTATAGTAAATACATTAAAGGGAACTTCCGGGTTGGGCGGCAGGCCTACCAGGGCCACTTTCCCACCACGCCGGGCCGCTTGTACCGCCAGCAAATTCGTAGCCGTACTGCCTGCGGTTTCTATGGCCGCATCTACACCAAGACCGCCGGTTTCTTGCATAATAAATTTATAAACATCCTGTTCCTGAGCATTGACTACCGCAGTGGCGCCCATTTCTTTGGCCATCTCCAGCCGGATAGGCGCCAAGTCAGCGGCAATAATTTTGGTAGCCCCGAAGGCCTTGGCAGCTACAACGGTTAGCAGTCCTACCGGACCCAAACCGAGCACAGCCACTGTGTCACCCGGCTTGACGCCGGCACGCCTGCAGGCATGCAAACCCACAGAAAAGGGCTCGGCCAGGGAAGCAGCTTCATAGCTCATATGATCAGGAATCGGGTGCAGGAAATCAGCCCGCATAGCCAGGTATTCGCAAAAGGCTCCATCGTAGGGCGGCGTTGCCAGAAACTCAACATCCGGGCATAGGTTGTAACGTCCTTCCTTACAGAATTTGCATTTGCCGCAGGTTACACCTGGCTCAATGGCGACCCTCTGCCCTACCTGCAGGTTAGTCACGGCTTCACCCACAGCTACCACTTCACCGCCGGCCTCGTGACCGAGAATCATTGGTTTTTCCACCACATAACGGCCAATTCTGCCGTGCTCATAATAATGTACATCAGAACCGCACACACCCACGGCCTTCACTTTAACCAGGGCCTGATCCGGTTTTAGTTGGGGAACCTGCAATTCTTGCACCCGTACATCAAGGGGACCGTATAAAACGCAGGCTTTCATTTTACTCATGGTCTGCACTCCTCTCAAAAATAAAGTAATCATTACAAGTATAGAAGAAGGGGCCAGGGCCCCCTGTTTTTTCTATTTAACTGCTCCCATGGACAGCCCCCGTACCAAATACTTACGCACCGCCAGGCCGGCAATTAACATCGGGGTAATAATAACGGTACCGGTAGCCATGGCCTGACCCCAGGCAATACCTGTCTGGCTGACCAGCAGTGAAGCAGCAACCGGAATGGTCTGATTACTATGACTGGTAAAGACCGAAGCAAAGGCAAAATCATTCCAGGCAAACATCAGGCACAGAATGCCTGTAGCTACCAGCCCCGGCGTCACCTGGGGCAGGGCAATACGGTAAAAGGCCTGAAACTTGGTGGCTCCGTCCACCATAGCAGCGTGCTCCATATCAGGCGGCAACTCTGCAAAAAAGGTCATCATCATCCAAAGGGCAAAAGGTAAGTTAAAGGTGGTATAGGCAAAAACCAGACCAAAGGTGGTACCGATTAAATTAAATTTAGCAAAAATAATGTATAACGGCACAATGGCCGCTGCCACCGGAGTCATGCGGGTACTGATAATCCAAAAGGCAATATCCTTGCCCCGTCTGTAATTCCCCCTGGCCAGGGCATAACCCCCCAGGGTGCCTAAAATAAGAGCAATGGCGGTGGAGGAAAAGGCGGCAATCATACTGTTCTTTAAAAAGCTGCCAAAGTTCCCTTCAGTAAACATGAAAGCATAGGTACTGAAGGTCGGTTTAAAGGTGAACTTAGGCGGCATAGAAAACATGTTAGCCTCGGTTTTTAAGGAGGAAAGAACCATCCAGATAATCGGCAGCAATGCCCATACCATGGCTATGGCAAGTGCGGTATAAATCAGCACCGTGGCAATTAATTTGCGAGTTGATAATTTTCTTCCGGCCAAGTTACTCCCTCCCGTACATGACTCTGATAAATGCCTTGCCCAGGAAAATGGTTACCACCAGCATAGAAAGACCGATGGCGGCAGCAAAACCAATATCCATAAATCTAAATGCTACATCAAAAAGCCGTAGGCCGATAATTTTTGTGCTGTCTGCAGGACCGCCGGCGGTAGTGATAAAGATAGTGTCAATAAAACGCATAATGTCCATGGAACGAATCAACAGGGCTACGACAATAATGCGAGAAGATAAAGGCAAAATGACATAACGCAACTTTTGCCAGTAGGAGGCGCCGTCCACTTCCGCCGCTTCCAGTGGTTCTGTCGGCAGGGATTGCAGTCCGGATAGCACAATAAGGGTAATCAGCGGTGTCCACTCCCAAACATCTGACAAGTCGACGCGTGGCCAGGCTGTGGCCACTGTGCCAAAAATGTCAGCATGGACGCCCAGCTGCTGCAATAGCCAAGCGTATAATCCATAACTGCTGTTCAACAAAAACCAGCCTAACAGCCCCGCCACAACCGGCGCCACAAAGATGGGCAGCATCCAAAGGGTAATAAATAAGTTGCGACCCCAGGGAGCGGCATACAGCAGCAACGCAATTCCCACGCCAAGGATCAACTCCAGGCCCAGACCGGCTACAGCATAGATAAATGTAACTTTCCAGGATTGAAAAATAAGCGGATCTTTCACCAAGCGGAGCCAGTTGCGAAAACCAGCAAAGGCGGGATTATCAATGGCCAGGGAAAAATCCATTAAACTGGCGTAAATCAGGTAGAGAAACGGAAAAATACTGACGGATGCCAGCACCAGCATAGCCGGTGTCAGCATCATATTCTCAGTGGTAAAGAAGCGGGCAAAACGTCCCCCGGCGCTGGGGGCACCCTTTGGCTGTGGCTGCGGCATTGAAGCTCCAAGTGCTTTTTCTGTACTCAAAGGTAAACAACTCCCTTCTGCCGGGGTTTAGCAGGGGCCCTTGCGGGCCCCTGACTAATCCTGTTAGTTACCGGTTAATGCGTCAACTTGTTTGCTGATGGATTCAGCAGTAGTCTTAGGATCTTGCTGTCCGGCCAGCATTTTAGACAGTTCAGTAAACACAATGGTATCGATTTGCGGCCACTGAGGAACCTTGGGACGACCGTAAGCATTTTCGGCCTTCCAGGCTTCCAGGGTGGCCTTCATGGAAGTCAGGTTGGGCATTTTCTTAGCCTCTTCGGAAGCAGGGTCTTCCATGGCTTTCTTCACAGAAGCTACATTGTAAACTGAAGTACGGGAAGGAGTGGCGCCCCCGACGGGAGACTCCAGGATCATCAGCTGGGTTTGCGGTGAAGTTGCCCAGACCAGGAACAACCAAGCGGCTTTCTTCTCTTTCTCGCTGGCGTTAGCGTTAATACCAATACCGGTACCACCAAAAATGTTGGCAGAACGCTTGGGCCCCTTGGGCAGGGTGGTCCAGGCTACCTTGCCGGCCACTTTAGATTTTTCAGGATTTTCAAACATAGAGGCAAACTCATGCCACTCAGGAGCCATAGCCACTTCGCCGGCGGCAAAGGCTTCCGCTAAACCGTTCCAATCCCAGGACTTGGAGCCGGGGTGAGCAATCTTTAGCAGCTTGTTGTAGAATTCAAAGGCTTGCAAGGCTTCCGGAGTGGTCAGAGCGGTTTTGCCGGGGTTGGCAGCACCAATGCCACCCAGTTCACGGTTGGCAAAGTAATCGGCACCGTAAGCATTCAAGATGTTGGAGAAATCGCACATTAAGGAATCGTACTGTTTAGCCTGGTGACCTGTGCCGTATTTTACACCCAGTTCAGCCGCGTGCTTGTTAATGTATTCGGCAACTTGATAATACTGCTCCCAGGTCATGTTAGGGTTGGGGGTGGGATCAAAGCCCTTTTCATTAATAAAATTATCTTTAATTTTGGCCATTACGTCGGTACGGTAAGCCAGTACCATGGTCGGGCAGTCATAGGGCAAAGCGTACAGTTTATCCTTGGAGCCCATGTAACCGTCAATTTCCAACTGGCTCTGAATAAAGTCTTCCAAGCCGCCGGGAATCTTAGGCAACGTGGGGTCTTTTTCTAACTCGTTGAGATCAACAAACTTAGATGAATACTTGGCCAATACCTGGTAGGGGTCGGCATAAATAACATGGTACTTGGAGCTGCCGGCACTAAAGTCCAGGCCTACTTTTTGTACCAGTGTGCCAAGATCCATTTGTTGGATGTTTACCTTAATACCGGTGGCTTCCTCAAATTCTTTGATATTGGCGGCAATGGCAGAACTGGGCGGTGTGTTCTCGGAAATTACGTTGAGTTCAACACCGGCAAACTGCTTCCAGTCAAATCCTTCGGGAGCTTGAATGGCAGGCAGTCCTTCAACCTTTTTGAAGGGGCCGTCAACTAATTTACCCTGGGCAGCGGGCTCCTTGGCCGTTTCTTTTGCTTTTTCGCCGCCGCAACCTGCTAAAACCAGGGTTAGAGCGACCAGGCAGGTTAAAATAGCAATAAGTTTCTTTTTCAAAA